>NZ_JBHTUV010000003.1:0-361914 GCF_042793475.1 Microbacterium sp. NPDC056569
ACGCCCCCCCACCCCGGGGCCGGGGGTCCCATCGGCCCCCACCCACCCGGGGGGGGGGGGGGGGCGCGGCGGGCGCGGGTGGGGGGGGCCCCCCCGCGCGCCCCCCGCGCGGGGGCCCCCGCCGGGGTGACAGCCGCTGGTCAGGCGGTCGTCTGGTCTCCGCCGCCGGCCGTCGCACGGCGGCGGGAGACCACGATCCAGACCACGGCGCCGATCCCGAGCGCCAGGGCGATCCCCCCGACCGCCCAGGGCCACAGGGGCGCCGTCGTCTGGTCGGCGGAGAGCGCCCCGGCCGAGGCCTCGGCCGACTCGGCGGCCGGCACCTCCTCGTCCTCGACGGGCGCCGCGGCGACCGCGCAGTCCGCGGTCACGGGGAGCACCGCCGACACCGGGTCGAGCTCGTCGCCCGCCGCGTAGGTGCCGAAGGCGGCGGCGCCGGCCTCGGTCAGGGTCGCGGGCAGCGCGTCGAGCACGAGCCCGTCGTCGGTCACCTCGAGGTCGGGCAGGGCGAACTCCGTGAACCGGATGCCCGCGGCCGTCACCGGCTCACCGTCCTGCGTCGTGCCGCTGACGTCGAACACCAGGTAGCCGGTGTCGCCCTCGAGCTCCACCCGGGCGTTCGACAGCGTCGTGTCGAGTGCGCCCTGGTGACCGGTGAAGCGGATGCTGCCGCCATAGGTGACGAGACCGGTGCGGGTCGCAGCATCCACTGCTCCCGTCCCCGTGCTCCAGACGAACTCGGGGTACTCGTACGCGACGCCGGTCAGCTCCCACCCGCCGCCCGCGATGCCCTCGATGTACGTGCGGAAGCTCTCCTTGAAGCCCCAGGCGAGGCTCGCGGCGTCGACGACGCAGCCGGTCGCGATCGCCGCGCGGGCGAGCGTGAAACGGATGCCGCGGTCCACGGACCCCTGGAACGTCAGCGTGTGCTCGCCGTCGGCGAGGGTCGCCGGCAGCGCACCGGTCCAGGTGGCGTTGCCCGAGGCATCCGCCGCCACCTCGCCGAGGAGCGTCGGCGTCGAGTACACGACGACCTGGATGCCCTCTTCGTTCGGGGTGAAGCCCGACGCGGTGACCGTCACCGGCTCGCCCTTCTGCAGCGCGGCGAGGGTGTCGTCGTCGAGGTCGATTCCCGTCGACGCCGGGGGCGCGGCCGGGATCGACGCTTTGCGCGTGGCCGAAGCTGGGGCCGCACTGGCGACCGTGCCCGTCGCGCCGGCCGGCGCCGCAGCCGCGACCCCGATGGTGAAGGTCACGGGGTCGAGCTGCGTCGAGTAGCCCTGGAACACCTGACCGACGCCCGATGCCGTGAGCGTCGCCGGCACCCGCGAGTACGTGACCGTGCCGTTCGCGGTGGCGCGGACCGCGGCCGACAGGTCGAGGTTCGCGAACGCGACCTGCGCGCCGCCGCTCGTGACGTACAGCGTCGCCGCGTCCGCCGAGGTGACACGCACCTGCGGGTTCGCGATCGTGACGTCGAGGACGCCGCCGTGACCGGTGAAGCGGACCGCCCCGCGGTACGAGATGGTCCCCGTGTGGGTCGCTGCGTCGTACGTGCTGCCGGTCGCCTGGCCGAACCGGAACAGGCCGCCGGAGCGCGTGGCTCCGGCCGTCACGGCGATGCTGCCCTTCGCCGTGTTCCCGGTGATGTAGCTCGCGAAGCTCGACGAGATCGCCCACGAGAGTGAACCGCCCTGCGTCGCCGCCGGCGGGGTCACCGGTGTGCCGGGGTCGATCGGAGGCTCCGGGCCGGTCGGCGGCGTCACGTCGGGGAAGAGTCTCGCCCAGTGGTCGGTGGTGAACGGCACGTCGCCGCGGGCGTAGATCGTGTCGGCACCCGGGTTGGAGTGCTGCTTCCACACGATCGCCTCGTACTGCTTCGTGCGGTCGAGCTTGGCTGCGGGGGCGACGAGGTCGACCGTGAACGCGCCGCCCGAGATCGGGCGCACGTACTGCACAGCCGCGAAGCCGTCGCCGGCCGTGACCGCAGACTCGGTGCCCTTCTCGATGATGGCGGCGTAGGCGCCGGTGGCATATCCGAGGTTCGACGCGACGACCTCGACGGTGGCGCCGGCGGTGGCCGAGGCATCCGTCACCGTCACGTCGACGGCCGGAATGGGCGTCGGGTCCGCGAAGGCGAGGGGGACGGCGAGCTCATTGACCGCCTGCACGACGCCGCCGGCACCGACGGTGAACACAGCGAGGGTCGCCCGTTCGAGACGCTTCGCCTCGAGGGTCGCCTCGTCGATCTCGACGGTCCAGGTGAAGTCGGCCGTGCCGTCGCCGTTGTCGGTCCACTGCAGGTACGGTGCCTGGGTCTGCACGCCCTGCACCCACACCGAGTACGCATTCGACCGGTCGCCCGAGACCGCGCCGGCAGAGGGGCGCCACGTCTCCTTGAGCCAGCCGATCTGCGCGTACACACCGGCGGGCTGTCCCGCCGTCGGTCCGTAGATCGCCTTGCCCGCGGTGCTGTAGCCGGTGCCGGTGATCGTGATGGTCTCGCCCTCGGGGTCGAGGCCCGTGGTCGTCGAGACCGCCAGCGCCGGCGACGGAGCGGGCTCGGCGAACGTGATCGGCGTGTACGTCTCGAACGCGGTGTACTTCGCGCCCGCTCCTGAGTAGGTGTAGACGCCGTAGTTTCCGGCGAGCAGCTCGGACGCCTCGCTGCGCGAAACGGTCAGCGTCGTCTCGAAGGTGCCGTCGGCGGCGATCGCGATCCCCCCGCGCGCCGCGCCGCCGATGGACGCGACGTCAGCCGCGTGCACACCCCACTTCGTGTCGGTACCCGGTCGCGCCGAGCTCGGCGCACCGGAAGACGGCGTCCAGACATCGAGGAACTTGCCGAAGACGATGTACGAGCCGCCGAACTTCCCGGCGAGCGGCTGCCGGGTGCCATCCGTTGCCGGGGGGTTCGGCACGAAGCCCCAACCCGTCACCGTGACAGTCTCGCCGTCCGGGTTCAGCCCCGTCGTCTTCGAGACCGTCACCGTGGGCGTCGGGGTCTCCGGCTCGGGATCGACGGGCGGCGCGGTGATCTCGTACGCCACGACGGCGGAGGTCGAACCCGTGAACGCCGTCGGATCGGCGGGCGTGAACACGGCCTTCAGCTGCGCGGTGCCGGCGGTCGCGATGCTCGCGGCGACGGTCGCGCCGACGGCGGCGGAGCCGAGCGGCGTCTCGCCGTGGAAGTACGAGACGGTTCCGGATGCTGCGGGCTCGACGCTCGCGCCGAGCGTGAAGTCCGCGCCGGCCAGGCTCGACGCGGCCGGGTCGACCGTCAGGGTCGTGGTCGTCGCGACCGCGGGGAGCGGCTCCCATGTGATGGCCGTCGTCGCGTTCTGGCTGGGATCGGTCATCCCCTGGCCGTGCGCCTTCGAGGCATAGATCGCGTACTGCGCGCCGTCGGCGAGGGCGGGAACGGTGACCTGCACGCTGAATGCGCCGTCGGTGGTCATCGGCGCGGTGCGACCGGCACCGGTCGAGCCGTCCGCGTTGCCCGGCGACACCCACACGACATCGCTCATCGCGCCACCGTAGAAGCCGCTGAGTCCGGCCGGGCCGACGCCGACGTACACGCCCGGAGCGACACCCGAGAAGCCGGAGCCGGTCACGGTGATCGTGCCGCCCGCTCGAGGGGCCTGCGTGGCCGAGACGGCGGGTCCGGCGGCGAACGCCGGGACGGCGGTGAGGGCTCCTGCCACGACGAGCAGGAAGGCGAGGAGCGCGGCGATGCTCGCGCGACTGCGATCCAGGAACGGCTGCGTATTCACGGGTGTCTCCGGCGCCGCGCACGCCGAGGCGCACCGGCGCTTCAGTGCGATTCGGGTTTGTTTGCTTAGGTTTGGCTAACCTAATATCGACTCGAACGTAGGGCACTCTCACAGCCGACGTCAAGCCTAAGGTAAGGCTCACCTAATGTTTTGCACTCTGCTCCCTCGCCGCGCTTCCGCGCGCTGTGCCGGCGGGATCGCGCTGCTCGTGGCGGCCGTCGCCCTTGCCGGCTGTGCCGCGCCGGCCGCCGATGCCGTCGACGTGGACTGCCCCGCAGCATCCGTTCCCCTGGCTTCGCTGGATCTCGCCGAGAACCCGCGCACCGCGACCGGACCCTCCACGGCGTGCCTGGCGTCGCACGCGATCGAGCCGATCGCGGCCGATGACGCGCCCGACCTGCCGGTGACCGTGACGGATGCCGAGGGCCGCGCGGTCGAGATCACCGATGTCAGCCGCATCCTGCCGGTCGACATCTCGGGCACGATCGCGGCGACCGTGTTCGGTCTGGGCCTCGGCGACGCGGTCGTCGGCCGCGACTCGTCGACCTCGTTCGACGGCACCGACGACCTGCCGGTCGTGACGAAGTCGGGGCACACGCTCAACGCCGAGGCGATCCTCGAGCTCGCGCCGACCGTGATGCTGACCGACACCTCGATCGGCCCCAAGGAGGTGCGCCAGCAGCTGCGCGACGCCGGCATCGCCGTCGTCGTGGTCTCCAGCGAGCGGCGCGCCGACACGGTCGCCGACCTGGTGTCGGAGATCGCCGGAGCGCTGGGCGTGCCCGGCCGCGGCGACGCGCTCGCAGAACGGCTCGACGCCGACGTCGTGGCGGCGAGCGCCGAGGTGTCGGAGATCGCGCCGGCGGCAGCATCCGATCGTCCTCGCATGCTGTTCCTCTACGTGCGAGGCAGCGCGAACGTCTACTACATCTTCGGCCGCGACTCGGGGGCGGACTCGCTCATCGAAGCGGTCGGCGGCGTCGACGTCGCGAGCGAGATCGGCTGGGAGGGCATGAAGCCCTTGACCGCCGAGGCCCTCGTCGCCGCGCAGCCCGACGTCGTCGTCATGATGACCGACGGGCTGGCGTCGGTGGGCGGAGTCGGCGGGCTGCTCGAGCGCATCCCGGCGCTGCAGCAGACGCCGGCGGGCGCACACCGCCGGGTGGTCGACATGGCGGATGCCGAGATCCTGAGCTTCGGGCCGCGCACGGCGGAGGTCATCCGCGCGCTGGCGCGTGCGGTGTACGCGCCGGCATCGACGGCGGGGGCGACCCCGGCCGCGGAGCCTGCGTCGTGACAGGCACGCTCGAGGCGGAGGCCGCCGCCGCGGAGGTCGTCACCGAGGTGCCGGCGACGCACCGCCGTCGCCGGTTCGTGCTCGTGGCGGCGGGGCTGTCGGCGGCGATCGGGGTCGTCGTCATCGTGTCGCTCGGACTCGGGCAGTACTGGCTCACCCCCGCGCAGGTGATCGGGGTGCTGCTGCAGTCGGTCGGGATCGACACGTCGTGGGCGCCGGAGGCGCCGACCGCGTCGGGCGTGATCCTCGACATCCGGCTCCCCCGCATCGTGCTGGGCCTGCTCGTCGGGGCGGCCCTCGCCGTGTCGGGCGTGCTCATGCAGGCGATCTTCGGCAACCCGCTCGCCGATGCCGCGGTGGTGGGCGTCTCGTCGGGCGCGGCGTTCGGCGCCGCCGCGAGCCTGACGTTCTCCCTCGCGGTGTTCGGCATGTGGACGACCCCGGCCTTCGCCTTCGTCGGCGGCCTCATCGCGGTGTTCTCGGTGTACCTGATCAGCCGCTCGGGCGGGCGCACCGAGGTCGTGACGCTGCTGCTCACCGGCATCGCGATCAACGCCATCGCGGGGGCGGGCCTGGCGTTCCTCACGTTCCTCGGCACGACCTCGACGCGCGAGCAGATCGTGTTCTGGCAGCTCGGCAGCCTCAACGGCGCGCTGTGGCGGAACATCGCGCTCGTCGCCCCGCTCGTCGCGATCGGCGTGGCCGCAGCGGCGTACGTCGCGCACCGCCTCGACCTCTTCGCCCTCGGCGAGCGCACCGCGCGACACCTCGGCGTGCGGGTCGAGCTGCTGAGGGTCGTGGTGATCGTGATGGTCGCGCTGCTCGTGTGCGCGGCCGTCGCGTTCGCCGGCATCATCGGCTTCGTCGGACTCGTCGTGCCGCATCTCATGCGCATGGCCATCGGACCCGCGCACCTGCCGCTCATGGTCACGAGCGCGCTCGGCGGCGCACTCCTGATCGCGGTCGCCGACCTCATCGCGCGCACGGCGGTGCCGCTCGCCGACCTGCCGATCGGCATGATCACGTCGCTCGTCGGCGGCCCCTTCTTCCTGTGGCTGCTGCTGCGCGCGCGCCGCAAGGCAGGGGGCTGGGGATGATCGTCACGGATGCTGCGCCCCCTGTCGCCGCCGTCGCCTCGGGGGCCGTGCGGCTCCGCGCCCGCGGCGTGACCGTGACGCCGCACGGGGCGGCGGGCCCGGTGCTGCGCGATGCGGCGATCGACGTCCGGGCGGGCGAGCTCCACGCCCTCGTCGGCCCGAACGGCGCGGGCAAGTCGACGCTCTTCGGCGTGCTCGCGGGCGACATCGCCCCGGACGCCGGCGACGTGAGCCTCGACGGGACGCCGCTCGGCAGCATCCGTCCGCGCCTTCTCGCCCAGCGGCGCGCGGTGCTGCTGCAGCAGAACGCGGTGTCGTTCCCCTTCACGGTGGAGCAGGTCGTGCGGATGGGCCGTGCGCCGTGGGCGCGCACCCCCGCCGAGGACGACGACGACGCGGCGGTGGCGCGCGCGCTCGAGGTGACCGACCTCGTGCCGCTCGCCGCGCGCGGGGTGACGTCGCTGTCGGGCGGCGAGCGCGCGCGGGCCGCCCTCGCGCGGGTGCTCGCGCAGGCGTGCGATGTGCTGCTGCTGGACGAGCCCACCGCGGCGCTCGACCTCAAGCATCAGGAGGATGTGCTGCGCATCGCGCGCGATCGTGCGCGCGAGGGCGCGGCGGTCGCGGTGGTCCTGCACGACCTCAATGCGGCTCTCGGCGTGGCCGACCGTGTGACGCTGCTCTCGCGGGGCCGGGTCGTGGCGTCGGGCACGCCGGCGGAAGTGCTCACGGCAGCGGCGATCGGGGAGGTCTACGGCCAGCGGGTCGACGTGTTCCCCCACCCGGTGTCGGGCGCCCCGGTGGTCATGCCCCGTCGCTGACGCCGGAATCGCGAAGGGGAGATTTCCGCACGCGATCCGTGCGTTTTTCTCCTTCGCGATTCCTGGACGCGGGGCGGGGCGCGTCGGGGGATCAGGGGCGCAGGGGCAGCAGGTCCGAGATGTCGGCGCGCGTGCCCGAGGCGCTGATGCGGCCCGCGGCGGCAGCATCCGTCCACTGCTCCGCGCCTGTGGCGAGGGCGATCCACGTGGCGGGATCCGTCTCGACGACGTTGGGCGGCGTGCCGCGCGTGTGCCGGGGGCCTTCGACCACCTGCACCGCGCCGAACGGCGGCACCCGCACCTCGACGGAGTTTCCCGGCGCCTTCTCGGCCAGCAGCTGCAGCAGATAGCGCACGGCCGTCGCGTTGTCGGTGCGAGCAGGCGGGACGGATGCCGCCGCCGCCGCCGCGACCGCGCTCAGGGCGGCGCGGCCATCGTCGGTCGAGATCTTGCGGGCCATCGTGCCAGGCTACGCCGCTGCCCGGTTCGCAACTCAGGATGGATGCCGCGCAGACCCCGTTCCGCGCTCGCCAGACCGCAACCTTCCTGAGTTACGAACATGGCGACGGGAGCAGGACGACCCGAAACGGCGGGAAGGGCCGCCGGTAGGCTCCCGCTCCCCGGTTCGCAACTCAGGATGGATGCCGCGCAGACCCCGTTCCGCGCTCGCCAGACCGCAACCTTCCTGAGTTACGAACATGGCGACGGGAGCAGGACGACCCGAAACAGCGGGAAGGGCCGCCGGTAGGCTGGAAGGCGTGAAGATCCTGGTTCTCGGCTCGGGCGCGCGGGAGCACGCCATCATCCTGGCGCTGCGGTCGGAGGAGGCCGAGCACGAGATCTTCGCCGCCCCCGGCAACGCCGGCATCGGGCAGGACGCACAGCTCGTCGCCCTCGATCAGAACGACCCCGTGGCGGTCAGCCAGTTCGCGATCGACCACGACATCGCCCTCGTCATCATCGGCCCGGAGGCCCCCCTGGTCGCCGGCGTCGCCGACGCGGTCCGCAAGCGCGGCATCCCGGTGTTCGGGCCGGGCAAGGCGGCCGCACAGCTCGAGGGGTCGAAGACCTTCGCGAAGCGCATCATGGAGGCCGCCGGGGTTCCGACGGGTCGCGCCGTGCGCGCGCACACGCGCGCCGAGGTCGCGTCCGCGTTCGACGAACTGGGTGCCCCGCACGTCGTCAAGGCCGACGGGCTCGCCGCAGGCAAGGGCGTCATCGTGACCTCCGACCGCGAGGCTGCCCTCGCACACGCCGACGAGTACCTGCCGTCGGGCGCCGTGCTCGTCGAGGAGTTCCTCTCGGGCCCCGAGGTGTCGCTCTTCTTCCTCAGCGACGGCGACCACGTGCTGCCGCTCAGCCCCGCCCAGGACTACAAGCGCCTGCTCGACGGCGACGAGGGCCCCAACACCGGCGGCATGGGCGCGTACTCCCCCCTGCCGTGGCTCGACGGCAAGTTCGGCAGCGAGCGCGAGTTCGTGGAGCTCGTCACGCGCGACATCGCCGAGCCCGTCATCCGTCAATTGGATGCTGAGGGCACACCGTTCATCGGACTCCTCTACGCCGGCCTCATCCTGACCGACGACGGCGTGAAGGTCATCGAGTTCAACGCGCGCTTCGGCGACCCCGAGACGCAGGTCGTGCTGCCCCGGCTCGTCGACCCGCTGTCGGAGCTGCTGCTGGCCGCAGCATCCGGTCATCTCGAGGATCTCCCCCTTCCGGCCTTCGCGAACGACGTCGCCGTGACGGTCGTGCTCGCGAGCGAGGGCTACCCGGCGTCGCCCGTGACCGGTCGCGCCCTCACGAACCTGCGCGAGGCCGAGGCTGTCGACGGGGTGCACCTCGCCCACGCCGCCACCGCCGAGACCGACGGCGGCCTCGTCGCGACGGGCGGCCGTGTGCTCAATGTCGTCGGCGTCGGCACCACGTTCGTCGAGGCGCGCGACCGCGCCTACCGCGCGCTGGGCGCGATCGGCCTCGAAGGCGGCCAGCACCGCACCGACATCGCCGCGCGCGTCGCCGAAGGGCTCTGACGCATGCGTCGGCGCGCAGCATCCGCTCTCGCCATCGCCCTCGTCCTCACCGGCGGAGCCGTGTCGGGGTGCTCGGCGAGCGTCGACATCGACGCTCCGGGCACCGAGCTGATGGACCAGGCGCACCAGGTCGCGAACGAGGCGCTCGTGGCCGCCGCGACCACGGGGCTGCAGGCGCTGCAGGCTGCGGGCGGCGTGACCGAGGATGCCGTGCGCGGCGTCCTCGAGAAGGCCGGTGCCGCCGACGTGGAGACGCGCGTCGCCGGTGACAGCCTGCTGTTCGGCGCCGGGGTCTCGGGCGGGTGCGTGTACGGCTCGGTCGGCGCCTCGGGCACCGTCTCGATCGACCTCGGTGGCGTGAACGCCGACGGCGGGTGCCTCCGCGAGGAGTGACCGAGCCGCCTCGGCCGATCGGACGAGACGTTTCGAGCCGGGCGGCCGAAGCGGCGCAGCATCCGTTCTCGCGAACATGGCGGCATGACAACCACCACCGCCCGCCCGAGGGTCGCGCGCCGCCGTACCGAATGTCTCGTGCCCGGCGGGCTCATCGCCCTGAGTCTCGTGCCGATCGTGGCCGGCTCGGCCCGTCTCACCCAGCTCACGACCGGGGCGACGGTCACGGCCGAGAACGCCCGGTTCTTCGACTCGCCGATCCCCGTCGTCGCGCACATCATCGGCTCGAGCGTCTTCCTCGTGCTCGGGGCGCTGCAGTTCGCGCCGTCGCTGCGGCGGCGGCGCTGGCACCGCATCGCGGGACGCGTCGTGGCGCCCGCGGGGCTGGTCTCGGCGCTGTCGGCCCTGTGGATGACCGTGTTCTACGACATCCCCTCCGCGGTCACGGGGCCTGGATTGCCCGCGATCCGGCTGCTGCTGGGCACCGCCATGGCCGGCGCCATCGTCTTCGCCTTCGTCGCGATCCGGCGCGGCGACGTGCGCACGCACAGCGCGTGGATGACGCGGGCCTACGCGATCGGCCTGGGCGCCGGCACGCAAGTCCTCGTGTTCCTCCCCTACACGCTTCTGGCCGGCACGCCCGCTCCCCTCACCTACACGGCGCTGATGACCGCGGGCTGGGTGATCAACCTCGTCGTCGCCGAGGTCCTCATCCGGCGGCGCGCTCGCGCAGGTCGCCGGCGCAGCGGCGCCCCGAGGGCGGCGACCGGTGCCCGCCTATCATGAGGGCATGACGAGCCCGGTCCGCGCGCTCTGGGACGCGCCCGCGGCCGTCCCGGCGCCGCCGCGGCGGGTGTGGCGCGACTGGGTGCTCGTCAGCGTGATCCCAGCGCTCGCGGTGGTCGAGGCATCCGTCCGCACCGATGTCCCGTGGCGCTGGCTCTGGGCCGTCGTGCTCACCGGGCTCGCTTCGACGTTGCTGTGGCGCCGCTCCCGCCCGTTCACGATGCTCGCGATCGCCTTCGCCGTCGGCACCACCGTCGGTCTCGCGACGGCGGGCGATCCGCAGCTCTACACGACGGCGTATTTTCTGATCCTCCTCTACGCGGTGTTCCGGTGGGGCTCCGGGCGCGCGATGCTCGGCGGCGGCGCGCTGGTCGTGATCGGGATGCTGCTCACGTTCCTCGCGACGCCGCCCGAGCCCGCCGACATCATCGGCGGCGTCGCCGTGGCGGTGACCACGAGCACGCTCGGCCTCGCCGTGCGCTGGCGGCGTCGGGCCCGCACCCGCGAGCTGGAGCAGGTGCGGCTGCTCGAGCGCGAGCAGCTCGCCCGCGACCTCCACGACACCGTCGCGCACCACGTCTCGGCGATCGCGATCCAGGCGCAGGCCGGCTCCGCCGTGGCGGCGACCGACCCGGGTGCGACGATGCAGGTTCTCCGCGCGATCGAGGCGGAGGCGACGCGGACGCTCCGCGAGATGCGCGCGATGGTGGGCGTGCTGCGTGCGCCCGACGATGCGCTCGCACCGACTCCGGGGCTCGCCGACATCCGTGCTCTCGAGCGGACGGTCCCCACGCCCCCTCCAGGCGCCGCTGGCGCGTCGCCCGGAGCCTCTGGGCGCGTGGCCCCAGCTGCGACCCCTGCCGTCGTCGTCCGCCTCGGTGGTGACCTCGACAGCGTGCCGCCGACCGTGGCCGCCGCGGTGTTCCGGATCGCGCAGGAGGCCGTGACGAACGCCCGCCGCCATGCTCGCGGTGCCACCCGGATAGAGGTGGGCGTCGATGTCGACGCCGATGGCGTGCGGCTCGAGGTGCGCGACGACGGCGGGGGCGCAGCATCCGTCGCCCCTCCCGGCTACGGGATCACCGGCATGCGCGAGCGCGCGGCGCTGCTGGGGGGGACGTGCGAGGCCGGCCCGGCTCCTGGCGGCGGCTGGGTGGTCGCCGCAACACTCCCCCGGGCAGGATGGACCCCATGAGCGTCCGTGTGCTCGTCGCCGACGACCAAGACCTGGTGCGGACCGGCCTGCGCATGATCCTCGACGCTCAGCCCGACATCGAGGTGGTCGGCGAGGCGGCCGACGGCGCGGAGGCGGTAGCCCTCGCCCGAAGCCTTCGGCCAGACGTGTGCCTGCTCGACATCCGGATGCCGGAGATGGACGGGCTCGCGGCGACCCGAGCCCTCGCCGGCCCGGACGTCGCCGACCCGATCCCGGTCGTGGTGATCACGACATTCGACCTCGACGAGTACGTGTACGAGGCACTGCGCTCGGGAGCCCGCGGGTTCCTCCTCAAGGACGCGGGCGCGGTGCTGCTCGCCGAGGCAGTGCGCGCGGCCGCGCGGGGCGACGCGCTCATCGACCCCAACGTCACGGTGCGGCTGATCCAGGCGTTCGCGGGTGAGACGCCGGAACCGGTCACCCCGCCCTCGAGCCCGCTCACCGAGCGGGAGGAGGCGGTGCTCGCGGGCGTCGCCCGCGGGCTCGGCAACAGCGAGATCGGCGACGAGCTTCACGTCTCACTCAGCACGGTGAAGACGCACCTCGCGAGCATCATGACCAAGCTCGGCGCCCGCAACCGCGTCGAGCTCGCGATCTGGGCCCACGAGCGCGGCCGCGGCCGGCGCTGAGCGCGCCTAATACGACGGTGTGCCCGGGCGACCGGAGCGTCCCTCGTCCGGCGACCCTGAGATGAGCTCGCGGGCGACCTCTGAGATCCGCGCCCGGCTCTCGCGAGCCCGGGTGCGGAGGCGGCGGAAGGCCTCGTCCATGTCGACGTTCTCCGCATGGGCGATCACCCCCTTCGCCTGCTCGATGACGACACGGCTGTCGAGCGCGCTCTGCAGCTGGTCTCGGGCCAGGGTCCGCTCCTTCAGGGTCTGCTCGTGGAGGATGCTGATCGTCGCGACGTCGGCGAGCCCTTGGGCGGCCTTGCGGTCCTCTTCCGACGCGGGCGCATCCCGATCGTAGAAGAGGTTGAGCGAGCCGAGTCGATCCTCGCGGAGCCGCATCGGCACCGCGAGCACCGACTCGTAGCCCAGCCGGCGCACGGAGGTCGCGAACTGCGGCCAGTGCGCGTAGATCGCCGCCCACCCGTGGACGGCCACGATCCCCCCGGAGCGGTACGCCTCGACGCACGGCCCCTCGTCGGCGGCGAGCTGCATGACGCTGATGAGATGGCTGCGCTCGCTCGACGCGGCCACCACCTCGAGCCGGTCGCCGGAACCGGTGAGGAGGATGCCGGCATCCGTCGCGGCGAGGATGTCCCGGCTCAGCTGCGAGAGCGTGCTGAGGAGGTCGACGACGTCGTACTCCGCGACGAGCGTGTCGGCCAGATTCACGAACGCGTCCACGAGCGCGCCCTCGCGACTCGGTTCCATCTCGTCGCGATTGTACGGCGACGCGACCACACCGCGACAGCGCCTCAGACGGCCTGGCGCTGCTGCAGCAGGGGGCACTCGAACGGGTCGCGCTCCCCGAGTCCGACGCGGTTGATGTAGCGCGCCACGATCCGGTACGACTCCCACAGCCCGGTCTCGGTATACCGGACGTCGTGCGCGACGCAGTACTCCCTGATCGTTCCGGACGCCTTCCTGAGATGGGGACGCGGCATCGACGGGAAGAGATGGTGCTCGATCTGATAGTTGAGCCCGCCCATGACGACATCGAGCAGGCGGGTGCCGCGGATGTTGCGGCTCATCAGCACCTGCCGTCGCAGGAAGTCGAGCCGGACGTCGGCGGGCACCAGCGGCATGCCCTTGTGGTTCGGCGCGAACGACAGCCCCATGTAGACGCCGAACAGCCCGAGCTGGACGGCAAGGAACACGAACGCGATGCCCGGCGAGAGCACGAAGAAGACCAGCGCGAGGTAGCCGGCGATCCGCACCGCCAGGAACCCGGCTTCGACCGGCCGCCGGCGCAACGGCTCGCGCGACACGACCCGGCGCACGCTCGAAGCATGGAGGGCGAGGCCCTCGAGCAGCAGGATCGGGAAGAAGAACATCCCCTGATGCGCCAGCACCCAGCCGACCAGGGGTCCGAAGCTCATGGCGCGTCGCGAGACCTGGTCGGGCGTGAACGACACGACGGGCAGCTCGATGTCGGGATCCGACCCGAGCTTGTTCGGATTGGCGTGATGACGGGTGTGCTTGTGCTGCCACCAGCCGTAGCTCATGCCCACGAGCAGGTTGCCGAGCACTGTCGCGGTCCAGTCGTTCCAGCGCCCCGACACGAAGATCTGCCGGTGCGCCGCATCGTGCCCGAGCATCGCGATCTGCGTGAAGAGGACCGCGAGGACCGCACCCGTGAACAGCTGCCACCACGTGTCGCCGATCAGGACGAACGCGGTGAGCGCCGCGGCGAGCGCGACGACCACGCCGACGAGCTTCGTCCAGTAGTAGCCGTAGCGGCGACGCATCAGCCCGCTCGATCCGATGATCTTCGCGAGCTCGGTGAAGTCGTTCGGGGCGCGGGTCGTGCGAGCGACAGCGATGCGGACGCCGTCACCGGTGAGTTGGTCGGTCATGTCCTCAGCCCCGATCCTCCGGCCGCACTCGAATGCGAACCGAGGATGTCGGGGTCCGGGACATCCCTGGGCTCAGGCTACGCCTCGGCGCACCGCTGCGCGCAGGCTGGTGGCAAGTTCTCAGGCGCGGGCACGGAAGACGGACGCCGGCGCGGCGGGCTGGGGGACGCGCTGCGCCGGCGTCCGGACGACGCCCCGGCACGGATGAGTGCCCGAACGTCCTCGGGACCCGAGCTGGGGGACTCAGGTCTGACGGCGGATGAAGCGCATCAGCCAGGCGATCACCGCGATGACGATGATGACGAGGCCGATCCACAGCAAGAACTTCGCTGCCTCGATGAACACGCCGAGCAGCAGCAGGACGATTCCGACGATGAGCAGGATCACTGCGAGTCCGGTCATGTCACCATGGTGGGCGGCGGCCGCGCCTCCGACCAACCTCTTGACACGCCGCCGAAACGGGGTTAGTCGGACGCCACCCCGGCATTGTCGGCTTGCCAGTGCGATCGTGGGCGTCGTGCGGTCGATGCCCGCCCCGGCACCGGCCTGCCGCGGCGGCCGGTGATCGGGCCGGTGGCCACCCGATTCGATGCGATGCGCACCCCTCGCGCTCTGTCGGTACGGCGTCGTACGGTGGGTCATGGCCGACAAGGGCGCCGCGCGCAGGGCGAAGTTCCCGGAGTCGTACGCGATCTTCGACCCGATCGTTGCGGAGTGGACCACCCGCCCCGACGTCTCGCTCGGCGTGATGTTCGGCTCCGAGGGGCTGAACGTGCGCGGCAAGGTGTTCGCGTTCGTGACCTTCGAGGGCGCGCTCATGGTGAAGCTCCCCGAGAGCCGTGTCGGCGAGCTGGCCGAGGCGGGCGAGGCCGAGCCCGCCGTCATGCGCGGCCGGCCGATGCGCGAGTGGGCGACCGCGAGGACGGATGCTGCGGACCGCTGGCCCGCACTCGTCGCCGAGGCGTTCGCGCACGTCGACGAGATCACGCCGTGAGCCCGTCCGACCCTTCGCGGCCCCGCCCCGAAATCCGCCCGGAGCCAGGCGGGATAATGGACGGGTGACGGCTCTCCCCACCCCCACGACCGAGCTCGCCGGCTGGCGCCACGCCTACTCCGGCAAGGTGCGCGACCTCTACGTCCCGGCGGACACGCCCGAGGGCGCCTCACCGGAGCGCATGCTTGTCGTCGCGAGCGACCGCGTCAGCGCGTTCGACCACGTGCTCTCGCCGGGAATCCCGGGCAAGGGCGAGCTGCTCACCACCCTCAGCCTCTGGTGGTTCGACCGGCTCGCCGGCGCCGACGGCGGCCGCAGCATCCCGAATCATCTCGCCGCCTCTCACGAGCTCACGCTCGGCGCCGACGGCCAGGCGAACACCGCCGACGACCTGAAGAGCCTGATTCCGGATGCGGTCACCGGCCGCGCGATGGTCGTGAAGAGCCTCGACATGCTGCCGATCGAGTGCGTCGTGCGCGGGTACCTCACGGGCTCGGGGTGGGCGGAGTACCGCGAGAACGGCACGGTGTGCGGCATCGCCCTGCCCGAAGGGCTGTCGAACGGCGACCGGCTGCCCGAGCCGATCTATACGCCGGCGTGGAAGGCTCCGATGGGCGAGCACGACGAGAACATCTCGTACGAGCGCACCGTCGAGCTCGTCGGCGCCGAGCGCGCCGCCGAGCTGCGGGATCTCTCGCTCGAGATCTACGCCCGCGCGGCCGCAACGGCCGAGGCTCACGGCGTGATCCTCGCCGACACGAAGTTCGAGTTCGGGCTCGACGCCAACGGCGTGCTGACCCTCGCCGACGAGGTGCTCACGAGCGACTCGTCGCGATACTGGGATGCTGCCGCCTGGGCCGCGGGCACGACGCCCGAGGAGCGCATGGCGAGCTTCGACAAGCAGATCGTGCGCGACTGGCTCGCGGCGAACTGGCCGGCTCCGCGCGAGGGCGAGCCGCCCGCGCTGCCCGCCGACATCGTCGCCCGCACCACCGCCCGCTACCGCGAGCTGCTGGAGCGCCTCACCGCCGCGTGACGCGAGGGCGCAGCATCCGGGTCCGTCACGCGTTCTTCATCGCCTTCAGCCGCGCGAGGAGCACCGGTCCGGTGCGATCGAGCATCTTCCCGCCGATCAGGACGCCGCCGACGAGCACCGCTGTGCCGAGCACGACGCCGATGGCGAAGGCGACCCAGCTCAGGGCCGGGTTCTGCATGAAGTAGCCGATGATCCCGACGATCACCGCGGGCGCGGAGAGCGCGAGCGCCACCAGCCAGATGCCGAAGAACGCCAGGCCCTGGAGGAACGTCGTGCCGGGGACGCGCTTGAACGGGTTGTCGCCCGACCCCGGCACCGGCACCACGAGCTGGGCCGAGGTGACGGCGCAGACGCCGTAGCAGGTGAAGAGGATCCCGAGCGCCATCCCGACGATGCCGGGCAGCTGCGTCCAGTCGCCCGCGAACGCGATCGGCAGGATCGCCGCCAGGAGCACCAGCGGCACCGCGACCGCGGCTGCAGCGAGGATGCGGCCGAGCCGGTCCGCATGCCCGCGCGCTCCGGTGATGAGCTCGGTGCCGAACGCCGTGCCGTCGTACGAGATGTCGGCGTACACCACGATGCCGATCACGAAGGCGATGATCGGAGCCGAGAACGCCAGCGCTACGAGCGGGTCGCCGTTGCGGGCGTAGAACCACAGGAGAACGGGCACGAGCGGCACGGCGATGAGCTGGCGCAGGTACCGCGGATCGCGCGTCCAGTACGTCAGCGCACGCGCGAAGATCGCGCCCGTCGCTCCGGTGGGCACGCGGCCGAACCACCCGATCGATCCCGCGCGCACGGCGGCCGCCGATGAGAGCCGCGGGCGGACGAGGGAGCGGGCGAGCGAGGCGCGCCAGAGCACCCAGAGTGCCGCGAGCGTGACGAGTGCGATCAGCAGTTTCGCCGCCGCCGCGGGCAGATCGCCCGCCGCGGCGTCGGCCGGCACCGCCCAGGCGGCGCCGAGCGGCGTCCAGCCGAGGAGCGGCACGAGCTCGGCGAGCGTGTCGGCGTTGATCGCGAGTCCGCCGGCGACGCCCGCGATGATGGGGCCGGCCAGGATGATCGGGATGAAGACGAGGATGCCCGCCACCTCCCGGAAGCGCCGACCGCCGCCGAAGCCGGAGGCGACCGTCGAGACGGCGCGCGAGGCGACGACCGCCGTGAGGACCGCCAGCGGCGTGCTCACCACCCACGCGATGATCGCGGCCGGCCAGTGCGCCCAGGTCGCGATCGTCGCGAGCGCGGCCGCGGCCGTGATGATGCCGGGGATGCCGCAGACGGCGGCGAGCGTCAACGCGACCATCATGCGCGAGGTCGACATGGGGAACACCACGAGGCGGTCCGGGTCGAGCGTCGTGTCGACGCCGAACGCCACGAGCGGGATGAGGGCCCACCCCAGGGTCACGAGCGAGCCGGCGCCGACGATGACGATCCCCGCGAGCCGCACGTCGCCGAACCCGAGCAGCACGAGCCCCGCGACGATGCCCAGGAGCACGACGGCTCCGTACAGCGCGCCGAGGATGAACCCGACCAGCTGCCACGGGCTGCGCGCGAGCTGATTGCCGAGGACGCGGAACCGCAGCCTCAGGAGCGTCGCAACCATTCCGGCCCCTCCGTGTGGCGGCGGCCGCCGACGAGTTCGACGAACCGGTCCTGCAGCGACTGCCCCGCTCGCACGTCGTCGACGGTGCCGGCGACGAGCAGACGGCCGGCGGCGACGATCGCGACGTGGTCGCACATGCGCTGGACGAGATCCATCGAGTGGCTCGAGACGATGACGGTGCCGCCGCCGGCCACGTAGCCGGCGAGGATGTCCTCGATGTTCGCCGCCGACACGGGGTCGACCGACTCGAACGGCTCGTCGAGCACGAGCAGCCGCGGCGCGTGGACGAGGGCGCACGCCAACGCGATCTTCTTGGTCATGCCCGCCGAGTAGTCGACGACCATCGTGCCCGCAGCATCCGTCATGTCCATCAGCGCGAGCAGCTCCGCCGTGCGCTGGACGATCTCGTCGTGCGGCAGGCCGAACAGCAGGCCGTTGTAGGTGACGAGCTGCTCGCCGGTGAGGCGGTCGAACAGCTTGACACCGTCGGCGAGGTTGCCGACCATGGCCTTCGCCGTCACGGGATCGCGCCACACGTCGACGCCGTGGACCATGGCCTGGCCGGCATCCGGCATGAGGAGCCCGGTCGCCATCGACAGGGTCGTGGTCTTGCCGGCGCCGTTCGGGCCGACCAGCCCGTAGAACGATCCCGCGGGCACGCGCAGGCTGATGTCGGCCACGGCCACCTTCTCACCGAACCGCTTGTGGAGCCCTCGCAGTTCGAGCGCGGCGGCGTCGCGCGCCGCATCGGTGGATGGCATCGGCGGGCTGGCTGGGTCGGTCACGTCTCTCCGTCGGTTCAGCGTCGAGGGTCCGGGCGCACGCCGGGCACGGTCCACCCTCTCGGATGCCGCGTGGCCGAGGCAACTCGCGGGCCTGCGCTCGCTATCGTGATGCTCGCACGATCACCCGAGCGCAAGGAGCGCGCATGCCTTTGTGGACCATTCACGGCAACGGCCGGACCGTCGAACCCGGGAAGGTGGTGAAGCCCGACGAGCGGCTGAACTGGCCCGCGACCGTCGCGATCGGCGCGCAGCACGTCATCGCCATGTTCGGCGCGACGTTCCTGGTGCCGGTGCTGACGGGCTTCCCGGTCTCGACCACGCTCCTCTTCTCGGGCATCGGGACGCTGCTGTTCCTGCTCATCACGAAGAACCGCCTGCCCAGCTACCTCGGCTCGTCGTTCGCGTTCATCGCGCCGGTGACGGCCGCCACCGCGTCGCAGGGCATGGGCTCGGCCCTGGCCGGCATCGTCGCCGTCGGCGTGCTGCTGGCCGCCGTCGGCTTCGTCGTGCAGTTCGCCGGCCTCGGCTGGATCGAGAAGCTCATGCCGCCGGTCGTCGCCGGCGCCATCGTCGCGCTCATCGGCTTCAACCTCGCGCCGGTCGCGTGGCAGAGCTTCCAGCAGGCGCCGATCACGGCGACCATCACGCTCGTGGCGGTCATCCTGGGCAGCGTGCTGTTCCGGGGCTTCCTCGGACGCATCTCGATCTTCCTCGGCGTGATCGTCGGCTACATCGTGGCGCTGCTGCGCGGCGAGGTGGACTTCACGGCGGTGAACGAACTCGTCGCGAACGGGCAGTGGGTCGGCCTGCCGACGTTCCAGTTCCCGACGTTCGGCGACCCCGGAACGTGGAGCGTCATCGCGATGTTCCTGCCGGTCGTGCTCGTGCTCATCGCCGAGAACGTCGGACACGTGCGCGGCGTCGCGACGATGACCGAGGCATCCGTCAACCAGTACACCGGCCGCGCGCTCATCGCCGACGGCGCCGCCACCGTGCTCGCGGGAACCTTCGGCGGCTCGGGCACGACGACCTACGGCGAGAACATCGGCGTCATGGCGGCGACGCGCGTCTACTCGACGGCCGCGTACTGGGTCGCGGGCGTCTTCGCGATCCTGCTGTCGCTGTCGCCCGTGGTCGGCGCGGTGTTCAACTCGATCCCGGCCGGCGTCCTCGGCGGCGTGACCACCGCGCTCTACGGCCTCATCGGCATCATCGGCATCAAGATCTGGGTCGACAACCGCGTGGACTTCTCGCGCCCCGTGAACCAGTACACCGCCGCCGTCTCGCTCGTCATCGCGATCGCCGGCTTCACCGTGGTGTGGGGCGACTTCCAGCTGGGCGCGATCGTCATCGGCGCCGCCGCGGCCCTGCTCATCTACCACGTGGGCAACGCCATCGCGCGCTGGCGCAAGACCGGCGCCGACGACGGCGGTCCGCTCCCGGCCGTCGGCCAGCTCGGCGGCGACCCGCAGGACTCGCCAGTCAAGTAGTCGCTCGGGTCGCAGCATCCGTCCCTCTCCCCTCCTTCGTTCGTTCGTTCACCGGCGGTGATGCGAAGACGAAGTGGGGGCGGGAATGGGATGCTGCGGCAAATGGTTGTAGCTACACGTGAATGAGATCGCGCACTCCGACCGCCTCGCCGCCGACACCTCGATGGGCGCCGTGACGCTCCTCGTCGGCGACCTCGACGGCATGACCGCGTTCTACCGCGACGTCATCACCCTCCAGGTGCTGGCGGCCGAGGGCGACGAGGTCGTGCTCGGCCGGGCGGGGCGGCCGATCGTCGTGCTGAAGCACGAGCCCGCACTGCGCCACGCGAGCCCCGGCGCCGCAGGTCTGTTCCACACCGCGATCCTGTTCGAGACGCAGGAAGCCCTTGCGGCGGCCCTGTACAGCGTCGCTCAGCGCGCGCCCCACACGTTCACCGGGTCGGCGGATCACCTCGTGAGCCAGGCCTTCTACCTCACCGATCCCGAGGGCAACGGGGTCGAGCTCTACTGGGACAGGGCTCGGACCGAGTGGTCGTGGACCCATGGCAGCGTCGAGATGGCGACCCTGTACCTCGACCCCAACACCTTCCTGCGGGAGCATCTGACCGAGCGGGCCGCGAGCGGCGGGACCGGGCGGGACGCAGCATCCGTCGGTCATGTGCACCTGTCCGTCGGCGACGTCGCGAGCGCCCGCGCCTTCTACGTGGACGCGCTCGGGTTCGACCAGACCGCGCAGCTCGGCAACCAGGCGCTGTTCGTCAGCGCCGGCGGCTACCACCACCACATGGCGATGAACGTGTGGAACTCGCGCGGCGCGGGACCGCGGATGCCGGCGCTCGGCCTCGGCCGCGTCGACCTCGCGCTGCCCGACGCCGATTCCTTGGGCGAACTCGCGGAGCGCCTGCGCCATCACGGCCTCGAGGTGCGCGACAACGGCCGCACGGTGGCGTTCGACGACCCGTGGCGCAACCTGCTGCACGCCACGGTTCCCGGCCGCGGCTGACGCGCGCCGGGTCGTCCCCGGCCCTGCTCACCTGTCGCAATGTGCCACCGCAGGCAGCACGTCGTGACAGGCGAGCAACCAGCGCTCGGACCCACGATGCTCAGCTGTCACGAGGTGTCGACACGACCAGCACCTCGCGACAGGTGAGCTTCACGAGCGATGGATCTGAACCGACGTCAGACGGAGTCGCGGACGACGAGCTCCGTCTCGAGGATCGTGACGTGACGCGGATGCCGCCCCGCGAGGAGGTCGAGCAGCACCGTGGCCATGCGCTCCCCCTGTGCGAACGACGGCTGGCGCATCGTCGTCAGCTGCGGGCTGACGGAGGTGGCCACCGGCGAGTCGTCGAAGCCGATGATGGCGACGTCCTCGGGGACCCGCAGCCCCTCGGCCGTGAGAACGGTCAGCACGCCGCGCGCCATGAGATCGCTGGCGACGAAGACGGCGTCGGGCCTGGCGCCGGTGGCGAGCACGCGGCGCATCGCGTCGGCGCCGCCGTCGGCGGTGAAGTTGCCGTCCTCGACCGCGATCTCGTCGAGGTCCCACGCGGCGAGCGCGTCGCGATACCCCTGCAGGCGGTCGACGCCGGCCGGCATGTCGCGCGGCCCGGTGATGGTCGCGATGCGGCGGCGGCCGCTCTCGATCAGGTAGACGGTGGCGTCGTAGGCCCCACGGACGTTGTCGACGTCGACGTAGTAGTCGCGGTCGCGTTCGCGCACGGGCCGGCCTCCGTAGACGACGGGGACGACGCTCGCGATGCGGTCGATGAACGTGTCGCTGGTGTGATGCGACACGACGATGGCGCCGTCGACCGCACCGCTGCGCACGTAGCTCGTCGTCTTGTCGCCCGGGTCGTCGCTCGCGATGAAGAGGTTGAGCACGTAGTCCGAGCGGCTGAGGCGCGAGTTGATGCCCGACACGATGGCCGCGAAGAAGGGGTCGCCGAAGAACCGGGTGGTGTCCTCGGGCACGATGAGCGCGATCGCGTGCGTCTTCTGGCTCGCCAGCGACCGGGCCGCGCGGTTGGGGACGTAATTGAGCTCGCTGATCGCGCGCGTCACCGATTCCAGCGCCTCGGGGCTGACGGCGGTGGAGCCGTTCACGACGCGCGACACCGTCGAGCGCGAGACCCCCGCCGCGGCGGCGACCTCCTCGATCGTCACGGCGTGCGCGCTGCCGGCTCCCCGCTGGGTGTGCCGCATGGCGTCGGTGCTCATTCCTGTCCCCTCCTTCCCGGATGCTACTGCGCCGCGCATGCCTCGCGCCGCAGTGCTACGGCGCGACGGTCGCCGCCCGCGCAGACTCCAGGTCGATCGCCCGGGCGCCGATGATGCGGCTGTACTCGAGCGCGCTGTCCTTGGGAGTGCGCTCCTGGGTGTCGTAGTCGACGCGCACGATGCCGAACCGCTTCTCGTAGCCCCACGCCCACTCGAAGTTGTCGAGGAGCGACCAGTAGAAGTAGCCGCGCACGTCGACGCCGGCCTCGGCCGCATCGAGGATCGCCCCGAGGTGCCCGCGCAGGAACTCGACGCGGTCGGCGTCGTGCACACGCTTCGCGTCGCCCTCGACGACGAGCTCGTCGTCGTAGGCGGCGCCGTTCTCAGTGACATACAGCACCGTGCCGGCCGGCTCCGCGTACTCGTCCCACACGCGCTCGAGCAGCGTGGTGAGCCCTTCGGGCTGCACCTCCCACTGCATCGGCGTGCGCGGCAGCCCGCGCTCGTGCCAGTGGATCCCCTCGTGCGAGGGGTACGGCGAGCGGCCCGGGCGGTCGGTCGGGGCGTCGCCGCCGATCGGCGGGTTCACCGGCTCGTGACCGCCGACGTACTCGCCGTGGTAGTAGTTCACACCGAGCGTGTCGATGGGTGTCGCGATCGTCTCGAGGTCACCCGGGCGCACCGCGGACTCCCACGCGGCGACGGCCGCAGCATCCACCTTCCGGATGTCCTCCACGATGTCGGCCGGGTACTGCGCGCGAAAGATCGGGTCGAGGAACCAGCGGTTGAACTGTCCGTCGATGCGGCGCGCCGCGTCGACGTCTGCCGGGTCGTTCTCGTCGACCGGCTCGGCGACCGTGAGGTTCAGCGTGATGCCGAGCTTGAGCGACCCGTCGCGGGCACGCAGCTCGCGCACGGCCTGGCCGTGGCCGAGCAGCAGGTGGTGAGCGGCGAGCACGCCCTCCTCGACGCTGTAGTGCCCCGGCGCGTGCAGGCCCGCGGTGTAGCTGAGGAACGACGAGCACCACGGCTCGTTGAGCGTCGTCCAGACGTTCACCCGGTCGCCGAGGGCGTCGTGCATCGTCAGCGCGTACTCGGTGAAGAGGTCCGCGGTGTCGCGGTTCGCCCAGCCGCCCTTCTCCTGGAGCGCCTGCGGAAGATCCCAGTGGTACAGCGTCAGCCAGGGCAGGATGTCGGCCCCGAGCAGCTCGTCGACCAGTCGCTTGTAGAAGTCGACGCCCTTCAGGTTGACCGCCCCGCCGTCGGGCCGCACCCGCGACCACGACGTCGAGAAGCGGTACGTCTGCAGACCCAGCTCCTTCATGAGCGCCACGTCATCGCCGTAGCGGTGGTAGTGGTCGCACGCCACGTCGCCGTTGTCGGCGTTGATGACGGCGCCGGGCACGCGGCAGAAGGCGTCCCAGATCGAGTCGCGGCGGCCGTCCTCGTGGGCGGCGCCCTCGATCTGGAAGGCGGCGGTCGCGGCGCCGAACAGGAAGTCCTGGGGGAAGTCGCGCGGGATCGCAGTCGTCATGAGGTCAATGATCCTCTCGGGGAACGTCGGTGTCAGGATGCCGAAGGCGTGGGTGGAGGGAGGGCCTAGCCCTTGACCGCGCCGGCCATGATGCCGCTCACCAGCTGCCTGCCCGTGAAGGCGAAGACGATGAGGAGCGGGATCGTGGCGAGGAGCACGCCGGCGAGCACGATCGAGTAGTCGACGAAGTAGTTCGACTGGAGCAGCGAGAGCGCCACGGGAAGCGTCGGGCTCTGCCGGTCGAGCACGATGAAGGGCCAGAAGAACTGGTTCCACGCCCCGACGAAGGTGAAGAGGAACAGCATGGCGGCCGCGGGACGCGCGGCGGGGACGCCGACGGTCCAGAACGTGCGGAGCATGTTGGCCCCGTCCACGCGCGCCGCCTCGATCAGCTCGTCCGGCACGGTCTGCGACAGGTACTGCGTCATCCAGAACACGCCGAACGCGCTCGTGAGCGCGGGGATGATGATCGCGCCGATCTGCCCGGTCCAGCCGAGGTCGGAGAACAGCAGATAGAGGGGCACGACGCCGAGCTGCATCGGCACCGCCATGGTCGCGACCACGAAGGCCAGCAGCCACTTGCCGCCCGGGAAGCGGAGCTTCGCGAAGGCCCAGCCGGCGAGGGTCGAGAAGATGACGACGGATGCGGCGATCACCGTGGAGCTGAAGATGGAGTTCCACAGCGCCAGCCAGAAGTTGACCGCCGGGTCGTTGATGACCTTGAGGGCGTTGTCGATGAAGTTGCCGCCGGGCAGCCACGACATGCTCGGGTCGTTGATGGTCGAGGCGTCGCCCGAGCCGATCAGGAACGACCAGTAGTAGGGGAAGATCGCCGAGACCACGACGACCCCGAGACCGACGTACACCCAGAACCCGGCGCGCACACCGCGGATCTTCGTGGTCCGCCGGCTGCGGCGCGCGTTGGGGAGGTTCTCCTCCACGACGGCGAGAGGCGGGGTGCTGATGGCGCTCACTGCTGGGCTCCCTTCCGGCCGCGGCGGCGGCGCTGGATGACTCCTCGGCCGCCCTCGTCGCGCACGAGGCGACGGGTGATGGCGAGGTTGATGAGGCCGATCGCCAGGATGATGATGAAGAGGATCCACGCCAGCGCCGCTGCCCGGCCGAAGTTGAACTCGCCCCAGCCGATGTTGTAGAGGTACAGCGTGATCGTCAGCCACTGGTTGGCGGCGCCGCCGCGACCGAAGGTGTCGAACATGCGCGGCTCGTCGAAGATCTGCAGGCCGCCGATCGTCGACGTGATGATGACGAAGATGAGGGTCGGCTTGAGCGACGGGAGCGTGATGCTCCAGAACTGGCGGAACGCGCCCGCGCCGTCGACGGTCGCCGCCTCGTAGTACTCGCGGGGCACGGCCTGCATCGCGGCGAGGAGGATCAGCGCGTTGTAGCCGGTCCAGCGGAAGTTGACCATCGTCGCGATCGCGATGTGGCTCCAGAACGGATCCTTGTGCCACATGATCGGCTCGAGGCCGATGCTGGTGAGGATGTTGTTCACGAGACCGTGGTTGTCACCGAACATGTTGCTGAAGATCAGCGCGACGGCAACGGGGGCCATGACGTACGGGAGCAGGACGCTCATGCGCCAGAACGTCTTGGACCGGATGTTCTTGTCGAGCATCGCCGCGATGAACATCGCGAGGATGAGCTGCGGCACGGACGAGAGCAGGAAGATGCTGAAGGTGTTGCGGAGGGCCGTCCAGAACTCGGCCTGCGACAGGATCCAGACGTACTGGTCGAAGCCGACGAAGGTGCCGGAGTTGCGGACCAGGTCCCACTCCTGGAACGAGATCACCGCCGTGTAGACGATCGGGAAGAGTCCGACGATCGCGAACAGGATGAAGAACGGCGAGATGTAGAGGTAGGGCGAGACCTTCAGGTCCCAGCGGCTCAGCTTGTGGGAGAAGGAGAGGACGCGCGGCTGGCGTTCCGGATCGGGCCGATCGGCCGGCCCGGGTGCCGTGGTGCGGGTGGCGGTCGTGGTCACCGGTGGCTCCGATTCGGGTGTCGAGGATGGGCATCGAGGCGGAGCGCGTGCGGGCCGGGGGGACCCGCACGCACTCCGCTTCTGCTGTCAGACCAGGTCCGCGAGAGCGGACGCGGTCGTCAGTGTCGGCCTATCAGAAGGCCTCGACCTCGGCGACGTACGTGTCCCACGACGTCTGCTGGTCCTCGACGCCGTCGAAGACTCGCGTGATGGCGTCCTGGAGCGCGGTGTTGTACTTGAAGTAGTCCGCGCTCTTGTACGGGGTGACGGTGATCGCCTCGGAGCGGTCCGCGAAGATCGTGCCCGTGGGCGCGTCGGCGAAGTACTCGTTGGTCGCGTCGGTGATCGACGGAGCGCTCTGCGCGTCGAGCGCGCTCGGGTAGGCGCCGACGTTCACGAACGTCTTCTCCTGCTGCTCCGGAGCCGTCAGCCAGTCGGCGAGGGCGAGGGCCGCCTCGACGTTCTTGCCGTTGGCCGGAACGGTCAGGTACGAGCCGCCCCAGTTGCCGCCGCCGTTCGGGAACGCGTTCGCGATCTCCCAGCCGGTGACCTCGGGCGCGTTGCCCGAGATGATGCCGAGCATCCACGGCGGGCACAGCATCGCGGCGAACTCACCGTTGGCCATCGACGCGTTCCAGTCGTCCGACCACTGGCCCGAGTAGGCCGAGTTCGGGATGCCGCGCTCGACCACGAGGTTGTACGCAGCCTCGAGGTCGGGGTTGTCGGTCGCGACGACCGTGCCGTCGGGCTCGTCGTAGGGGAACTCGATCTGGTTGACGATGCCCTGGAACGCGGAGTTCGCCGAGTCGAGCATCGGCTTGCCGGTCGCGGTCTTGTACTGGTCGGCCAGGTCGAAGAACGTGTCCCAGTCGCCGTCGATCGCCGAGGCGACGTCGTCGGGCGTCGAGGGCAGGCCGGCGGCGGCGAACAGGTCGGCGCGGTAGCAGACGGCCTGCGGGCCGATGTCGGTGCCGAAGCCGACGAGGCGGCCGTCGGCGTCGGTCGCCGCGGCTTCCTTCCACTCGACCCAGCGGCCCTTGGCGCTGTCGGGCACCTCGGCGAGCAGGTCGGAGTACTGCATGGCCTCGGCGAACCAGTCGACCTCGACCGCCTCGATGTCGGCGAGGCCTTCCTTGCCGAGCTTCGCGAAGTAGTTCGTGCGGGCGTCGTCGGTGATGGCGGCCTTGTTGTGGACGATCTTGATGTTCGGGTTCTCGTCCATGTACTCCTGGAGGAGCTCGTCGTCGTACCCGAAGTCGTTGAACGTGGCCAGGGTCAGCGTGATCTCGCCGTCTTCGCTGCCGGCGTCGTCGTTGCCGCCGCCGGCGCAGCCGGCGAGGACGATGGCCGAAGCCGAGAATGCGGCGATTGCCACAGCGCTTCTGCGGAAGGCGCGTGCGTTCACTGTCACTCCTTTGTGTTGTCAGGGTCGTGTGTGTTGCAGGACCGGCCCGGAGGGAACCGTGCCGTGGTGGTCGTGGGAGCGTTCCCATCGATCGAGACGCAACGCTATGGGATCGCTCCCACGAAGTCAAGGGAGCGCTCCCATGGATTGATCACGGTTGTGTCACGGGGGTTCGAGCGACCCGGAGAAACGCCGTGTGCACGGGCCCGTAGACTGGAGGGGACCCCTGCCCGCGACATCCGGCGTCTCGACTCGTCGCTTCGCTCGTCGCTCAACGACCGATAGCTGCGGCCTGCGGCCGCCAGGAGGATCTACATGCCCACCATCGTCGTCGACGTCATGCCCAAGGCCGAGCTTCTGGACCCGCAGGGGAAGGCCGTCTCCGGCGCATTCGCCCGCCTCGGCGTCTCCGACTTCAGCGGCGTCCGCATCGGCAAGCGATTCGAGCTCACCGTCGACGGCGAGGTCACCGACGAGGTGCTGGCCGAGGCCCGGCGCATCGCCGACGAGATCCTGTCGAACTCCGTGATCGAAGACGTCGTCGGCATCGAGGTCGTGGAATGACCGCCCGCATCGGGGTCATCACGTTCCCGGGCTCGCTCGACGACCGCGACGCGCAGCGCGCGATCGAGATCGCCGGCGGTGAGGCCGTCGCCCTGTGGCACGGGTCGCACGACCTCGACGGCGTCGACGCGCTGGTCCTGCCCGGTGGCTTCAGCTACGGCGACTACCTGCGCGCCGGAGCCATCGCGGCACTCGCGCCGATCATGGCGGAGGTGAAGGATGCCGCGGCCAAGGGCACGCCGATCCTCGGCATCTGCAACGGCTTCCAGATGCTCGTCGAGGCTCATCTGCTGCCGGGCGGCCTGATCCGCAACGCGCACCAGCAGTTCATCCGCCGCGACCAGAAGCTGCGGGTCGAGAACAACGACACCGCGTGGACGAGCGATTTCGCGACGGGCCAGGAGATCGTGATCCCGCTCAAGAACGCGGACGGCGGCTACATCGCGTCGGAGTCGGAGCTCGACCGCCTCGAGGGCGAGGGCCTCGTCGCCTTCCGCTACCTCGGTGTGAACCCGAACGGGTCGCTGCGCGACATCGCCGGGATCACCAACGAGCGCGGCAACGTGGTGGGCCTCATGCCCCACCCCGAGCACGCCGTCGAGCCCGGGTTCGGCCCCGACACCGCCGCCGCGATGCGGTCCGGCGTCGACGGCCTGTCGTTCTTCACGTCGGCCGTCGCGGCCGTGGTGGGCGCCGCGGCCTGAGCCGTTTCGCCTCACTTCGCCCGCTCGACGGCCGGGGGAAGGCCTACACCGTGCCGGCCGGCGGCCACACGCCGATGATGAGCGCCATCACGACGATCGTCACGAGCTCGTGCGCGATGTTGAGGACCGTCAGCGACGACGGCCGCCCCTCGAAGGCGTCGTGCGTGATGAAGCGGGCCGCCGTGAAGCCCGCCCACAGGATCACGCCGGTGAGCAGCGCCGACCACAGGTAGCTGCCGCCGTAGAAGTGCCAGGCGATCGACGAGGCGCCCGCGAGCACCCACGCGGTCACGAAGCTGACGATCACGGTGACCACGATCGGCACGACGGCGGTGGCGCCGGGCCGGTCCATGTCGACCTTCGCGAGCTTCGCCCACCGCGTGCCGAACACCTTCGGCGTGTACCAGATCGAGCCGACGACCATGCTCGACGCCGTCGCGATCAGGACCGCCCAGTAGTTGATCTCGGGAACCACGTCCGCCTCCTCCTGGGCGCCGCCACGGGCCGCGGCCGCCGCTGGACGCGAGCGTAGCGCCGCCCGGCGACACCGGTGCCGCACCGCGCCGGTAGCGTGGAGGGTGTGAGCAGAGGCATCCGGAATCTCGTCGTCAGCGTCCCCACCGAGCAGCTCGCCGCGGATCTCGGCGCCCTGCCCGACGGTGTCGAGCTGGTGGTGTGGCCGATGGATGCTGCGGCCCCCCGCGACCGCTTCGACATCGTGGTGCCGCCGTACATGTCGATGGCGCGTGTGCTCGAGCGTCTCGAGGGCGTGGAGGTCGGCCTCGTGCAGGGCCAGTCGATCGGCTACGACGGCGTCGCCGACATCCTGCCGGAGGGCCTGGTGTTCGCGAACGCGGCGTCGGTGCACGAGACCTCGACCGCCGAGCTCGCGGTGGGCCTCGCCATCGCGGCGCAGCGGCACATCGACGCGTTCGCCGTCGACACCGCCGCCGGCCGCTGGGCGCCCGTGTTCGCGCAGAGCCTCGCCGACCGCCGCGTGATGCTGCTCGGCTACGGCGGCGTGGGCAAGGCCGTCGCGGCGCGGCTCGAGCCGTTCGAGGTCGATCTGACCCCGGTCGCGTCGCGCGCCCGCGACGAGGACGGCGTCGCGGTGCACGGCATCGACGAGCTGCCGGACCTGCTCCCCCACGCCGAGATCGTGATCCTCACCCTTCCCGGCGGCGAGGCCACGCAGGGCCTCGTCGACGACGCGTTCCTGTCGGCACTGCCCGACGGCGCGCTCATCGTGAACGTCGGCCGCGGCACACTCGTCGACACCGACGCGCTCGTCGACCACGTGCGCCGCGGACGCATCCGCGCCGCGCTCGACGTCACCGACCCCGAGCCGCTCCCCGAGGGCCACGCGCTGTGGGGCCTTCCCGGCGTGCTCATCTCGCCGCACGTCGGCGGCGCGTCGAGTGCGATGCGGCCGCGAGTCGCGAAGCTCGTGCGAACGCAGATCGAGCGCCTCGCCGCCGGCGAGCCCCCGCTCAACATCGTGCTCGGCGGCTGACCCGCGCCGGCTGCGGCGACCCGTCGGCAACGGCTCCGCGCCGGCGACTGCAGCAGTCGCGTGAGCGGACTCAGTCGCCCGCGTCCCCCGGTCTCACGAGGCCGGTCTCGTAGGCCGCGACGACCGCCTGCACGCGGTCGCGCACGCCGAGCTTCGCCAGCAGCCGTGTGACGTGGGCCTTGACCGTCGCCTCGCTGAGGTAGAGCTCCTGCCCGATCTCGAGGTTCGAGCGCCCGCGCGCGATGCTCAGCCAGATCTCCTGCTCGCGGGGCGTCAGGTCGGCGGGCGGCCGCGCGTCGGGCGGCGGAGCGCCGAGGTAGCGCTCGATGAGGCGACGCGTGACGCCCGGTGCGAGCAGCGCCTCACCGGCTGCGACCGTGCGCACGGCGTCGACGAGCCGCTCGGGCGGCGCATCCTTCAGCAGGAAGCCCGACGCCCCCGCAGCCAGCGCGCGGTAGACGTACTCGTCGAGGTCGAAGGTCGTGAGCACGAGCACACGCGGCGCGCCGGGCTCGGCCGCGATCACGCCGGTCGCCTCGATGCCGTCCATGCCGGGCATCCGGATGTCCATCAGCACGATGTCGGGCGCGAGCGCGCGCACTGCGGCGACGGCTTCCTGCCCGTTCGCCGCCTCGCCGACGACGTCGAGGTCGGCCGCCTCGAGAAGGCCCCTGATGCCGGATCGCACGAGCGCGTGGTCGTCCGCGACGAGCACGCGAATCGCGGCCGGCCCGGTTTCGCCGACGCTCACGACGACTCCCCCACCGGGATCGTCGCCCGCACGAGCCAGCCTCCCTGCGGCGTCGGCCCGGACTCGAGCGCGCCGCCGTAGAGACGCGCGCGCTCGCGCATGCCCGGGATCCCGCGACCGCTTCCCCGCGCCGCGACCGGAGCGGCCGTCCGCGCGGGGCCGTTCTCCACCCGCACCTCGAGCTCGCGCCCCGAGGAGCCCACCGACACCGCGACGTCAGCGCGCGGGGCGTGCTTGCGCACGTTCGTCAGCGACTCCTGCACGATGCGGTAGACGGCGAGCGCCGGACCGTCGGCGAGGCCGGCGGTCGCAGCATCCACCGCCACGGTGCAGCGATGACCGGCCGCCTCCGTCTCGGCGATGAGGTCTGGGAGGGCGGACAGACCGGGCTGCGGGGCGTACGAGGCCTCGTCCTCGCGGAGCACCTCGAGCAGGTGCCGCATCTCGTCGAGCGCGCCCTGCGCGGTCTTCCGGGTGAGCTGCAGGTGTGTGCGCGCACGGACAGGATCGCGCTCGACGAACTGCTCGGCGGCCGCGGCCTGCAGCGCCACGATCGACAGCGAGTGGGCGACGATGTCGTGCAGTTCGCGGGCGATGCGACGGCGCTCGGATGCTGCGGCCTCGGCGGCGCGCTGCTCCGAGCTGTCGCGGGTGCTCTGCAGCGACAGCGCGCGATGGCGCACGATGCGTCCGGCGGCCCACGTCGAACCGACGAAGAAGACCAGGAACAGGGTGCCGGCCGTCTCGATGCCCACGGCCCCGAAGTAGCCGAGGAGGTGCGCGGTCAGCATTGCGGCGATCGGCACCAGCCCCAGCAGAGCCGCGAGCGGCCACGGCCGGATCCGCTCGGCGACGGTGAACGTCGCCACCAGCAGGCTCGGGAAGGGGTTGAACGTGGCGTCGGGTCCGGCCAGCGCCGCGTGCAGCACGAGGGCACCGGCGACGACCAGCATCACCGTCGCGGGGAGCCGGCGGCGCACAGCGAGCGGCAGCGAGATCGCGAACGCGAAGCCCAGCTGCGCGAGCGGGTGGGCCGAGGGCACCAGGAGCGCCTCGAGCACCGCCCAGACGGCGATCGCCCCGGCGATGGCGAGATCCAGCGGGGAGGTCCAGGCGCGCCACCCCGCCGCGACGCCCGCGGCGCGCGTCGCCGAGGGAGAGGGCACCGGCGCAGGCGCGGGCTGGATGATCACGCTCCGATGCTAGGGGCGCACGCAGCCGCAGCCGTAGCGACGAAGGTCGACATCCGCGCCGACGAGAGTCGAGCCGGCGACGACCGCGCGTCGCCAGGGGATCGCGCCGGACGGCGTGCGCACGGGCGACCTGCGGGCGATGCCGGCCCGTGGGCGCCGTCAATAGCTTCGTCTCGTCGCACCGGAACCCCGGGCTGCGCAACGACTCGACAGAAAGGCCGGCCATGGCTGCCGTCACCACACCCGTCCCCGCGACCTCCTCGGTCGCTCCGAACACCTATCCCCGCGACGGCCGCCTCATCGGCCGGGTGAGCAGCCGTCTCGCGGGCGCCGCCGCGCTGACCGCCGGCATCCTGTCGATCGCCGTCGGCACGCTGCAGTTCCTGTTCCCGCAGGACGAGGACCCCGCGATCGACCCGCGCACGCGGCTCATCCTCGTGATGTTCACGCTGAGCCTGTGGGCGTTCGCCGTGCTCTTCCTGGGCCTCGCCCGGTACGCGCGCTCGAGCTGGGGCGCGTTCGTCGCCGCGACCGGCACGGTGCTCCTGACGCTCGGAACAGTCACGAGCGCGGCGAACGGGATCGACCTGGAGTTCTTCCCGATCGTCGCGATGGCCGCCAACGCACTGTGGCTCATCGGTGTGGTCGGCCTCACCGTCTCGCTCGTGCGCGCACAGCAGATGAGCCTGTGGCTCGTGCTGCCTCTGCCGCTCGTGCAGGTGTTCCTGCTGTTCTTCTCGCAGATGGGCGGCGGCGTGCCCGCGGGCCTGTTCGTGTCGGCACTCGGCGTCGTCCTGCTCGCGGGTGGGGCGCAGTCCCGCGCCCGCCGTCGCGCGGGCCGCTGAACGTAGCGCGAGTGGGTGGGGCGGAGGGCCGGGGCGGACGCCTCGGCCTTCCGCCGCGCCCCGCGCGGACCGCGACCCCCTTCTCTTCTCCGCCGCTCTGCGGTAGACCGGAAGGACGGACAGTGGTGCGCGATGAACGATTCCCCGAGTGATGCCCCGAGTGCAGACCCGCCGGCGAAGGTGGAGCGGCTTCCCGCTTCGGCGTGCTGGGAGTACCTGCAGACAGCCGAGCTCGGCCGGCTCGCGGTCGACAACGCCGACGGCGCCCCCGACATCTTCCCGGTCAACTACGTCGCCCACGAGGGCGCCCTGTACATCCGCACGGCCCGCGACGCGAAGCTGCTCCATATCGCTCAGCACCCGATGGTGGCGTTCGAGGTCGACGGCGCGACGGACGACGACCACTACTGGAGCGTCGTGATCCGCGGCCGTGCCGAACGGGTCACCCACGACGACGAGATCCGCGACAGCGGGATCCGCCGGCTCGTCTCGTGGAGCCCGACCGCAAAGTTCTTCGTGATCAAGGTCTTGGCGAACACCGTGACGGGCCGGCGCTTCCCCCAGCATGCGGGCCGCAAGGACCCCCTGATGGCGTTCGAGGGCGACGCGACGCTCCCGGCGACGCCCGAGCCGCCGCGGCAGCCCCGCGCCGAGCGCCCGGCGCCCATCCCGCATTTCACGCCGCGCACCGGCGCCAACCCCGTCGTGCCCGAGGGGGGACCGGATCGCTGATGCCGCGACGTCAGGCGGTGAAGACCGTGTGAACGTCGCCGACGACCTCGCGGCCGCCGAGCGCGGTCAGCTCCATCAGCACCGCGGTGCCCACCACCGCACCGCCCAGCGTCTCGACGAGCTCGTGCGCCGCGACGAGCGTGCCGCCGGTGGCGAGCACGTCGTCGACCAGCAGCACGCGGGTGCCCCGGGCGATGTCGTCGTGCGCCTCGATCGTGGCGGTGCCGTACTCGAGCGAGTAGGTGACGGATGCTGCGGGCACAGGCAGCTTGCCCGCCTTGCGGATCGGCACCAGACCCACGCCGGCCTCCATCGCGACGGCGCCGGCCAGCAGGAACCCGCGCGCCTCGACCCCGGCGACGACGTCGAACGACCCCTCGAACGGGGCGATCATCGCGTGGATGACGGTGCGGAGGGCCGAGGCATCCGCCAGCAGAGGCGTGATGTCGCGGAACAGCACGCCCGGTTCGGGGTAGTCGGGGATCGTGCGGATGAGGGATTCGGCGCGCGTGAGGGCTTCGGAGAGCACCCGCCAACCCTACGCCCGGCCCCTGTGCGTCATTCGTTACGAGGGAGTGTAAGCGCTTGCAGTACACTGGCCGGATGACCTCCGCAGAGACCATCGAGCGCACGGACGCGTTCCTCACCACCGTCGGCGGCGAGTGGTGGCGTACCGCCGTCATCTACCAGATCTACCCCCGCTCCTTCGCGGACGCGTCGGGCGACGGCATCGGCGACCTCCCGGGCATCACGTCGCACCTCGACGACCTCGCGCACCTCGGCATCGACGCGATCTGGCTGAGCCCGTTCCAGCGCTCGCCCCAGAAGGACGCCGGCTACGACGTCAGCGACTACTGCGATGTCGACCCGCTCTTCGGCACCCTGGCCGACTTCGACGACATGCTGGCCGCCGCGCATGAGCGCAGCATCCGTGTCATCGTCGATCTCGTCCCGAACCACTCGTCCGACCAGCACGAGTGGTTCCAGCAGGCCCTCGCCGCGGCGCCGCACAGCGCCGAGCGCGCGCGCTACATGTTCCGCGACGGCAAGGGCCGCAGCGGCGAACTGCCCCCGAACAACTGGGAGTCCGTCTTCGGCGGACCGGCATGGACGCGCGTCGTCGAGGCCGACGGCGAGCCCGGTCAGTGGTACCTGCACCTCTTCGACTCGTCGCAGCCCGACTTCGACTGGTCGAACGAGGAGGTGCGCGAGGAGTTCCGTCGCATCCTGCGCTTCTGGCTCGACCGCGGCGTGGACGGCTTCCGCGTCGACGTCGCCCACGGCCTGGTGAAGGCCGAAGGGCTCCCGGACTACATTCCGGACCCCGAGGCCGGCTCGATGGGCGGCGAGGCGGAGAACGTCCCGTACTGGGGTCAGGACGCCGTGCACGAGGTGTACCGCGACTGGCGCAAGATCCTCGAGGAGTACCGGGGCGACCGCGCCCTCGCCGCCGAGGCGTGGCTGCCCACCGCGGCGCGCACGGCCGAGTGGGTGCGCCACGACGAGATGCACCAGGCGTTCAACTTCCCGTACCTCGAGACGAAGTGGAACGCCGCCGACCTCCGCGCGGTCATCGACGTGTCGCTCGACGCGTTCCCGGGCGTCGGCGCGCCCTCGACGTGGGTCCTCTCGAACCACGACGTCGTGCGCCACGCGTCGCGTCTCGCGCTCACGGCCGAGAACCCGCAGGGTCACGGCATCGGCCCGGACTCCCCCGGTCAGCCGATCCGCGAGGTCGGACTCGCTCGCGCCCGGGCGGCCACGACGCTCATGCTCGCCCTCCCGGGCTCCGCTTACCTCTACCAGGGCGAGGAGCTCGGCCTGCCCGAGGTCATCGACATCCCGGGCGAGGCCCGTCAGGATCCGACGTGGTTCCGCACGAACGGCGAGCGCTACGGCCGCGACGGCTGCCGCGTGCCGATCCCGTGGAACGCGGATGCCCCGGCCTACGGCTTCAACGACACCGGTGCCTCGTGGCTGCCCCAGCCCGCAGAGTGGGCCACGCTCGCCCGCGACGCGCAGTCCGGCGTCGAGGGCTCGACGCTCGAGCTGTACCGCGCGCTCCTCGCGGCGCGCCGGGAACGGGCGCTCGGTGCGGGTTCGCTGGAATGGATCGACGGATACGGAACGGATGCTGTCGCATTCCGCAACGGGAATGTCACCGTCATCGCGAACACGGGTTCCACGCCGATCGCGCTTCCGAGCGGTATCGTGATCGCGTCGAGCGGTCCGGTCATCGACGGGGAGCTCCCGGGCGACACGACGGTCTGGCTCGAGACGGCCTGACACCCGGCAGGGGTCTGGCGCCGCGACGCGCCCGGGCCCTCCTACCCAGAGAGAGCGGTGACGACGTGGTCAGCATCGACGAGGTCGCCCGCGCGGCGGGCGTCTCGACCGCGACCGTCTCGCGCGCGCTGAGCGGGCGCGGCCACGTCTCGGCGGGGGCGAAGGCGAAGGTCGAGGAGGCCGCCAAGAGCCTCGGCTACGTCGTGTCGGCCTCGGCCTCGAGCCTCGCGTCCGGGCGGACCCGCAACATCGGCGTGCTGGTGCCGTTCCTCGATCGCTGGTTCTTCTCCACTGTGCTGAGCGGCATCGCGTCGGCGCTGATGCGCCGCGGCTACGACATCACCCTGTACAGCCTCACCGCCGACCGCGGCGAGCGCCACGACGTCTTCGACACGTTCCTGCGGCGCCAGCGCGTGGACGGCGTCATCGCGATCTCGCTCGAGCTCGGCCAGGAGGAGACCGAGCGGCTCGTCGAGCTCGACCTGCCGGTGATCGCGATCGGCGGCCCCAATCCGCTGCTCACCACCCTCACTGTCGACGACGTCGCGGTCGCACGGCTGGCCACCGAGCACCTGCTCGCTCTCGGCCACCGCCGGATCGCGCACATCGGCGCGAGTCCCGAGTTCGACATCGACTTCCACATCCCCACGCAGCGCCGGCAGGGGTTCGAGCAGGCGCTGGCCGACGCCGGCATCGAGGTCAGTCCGTCGCTGTTCGAGCCCGCCGACTTCACGATCGAGGGCGGGTTCCGCGCCGCGAAGCAGCTGCTGGGCAAGCCCGGCAGCCGGCCGACCGCGATCTTCGCGGCGTCCGACGAGATGGCGATCGGGGCGCTCCTCGCCGCGCGCGAGCTCGGCTACCGGGTCCCCGAAGACCTCTCGGTCATCGGCATCGACGGTCACGAGCTGGGCGAGTTCTTCCGCCTCACCACGGTCGACCAGTTCCCTCTCGGCCAGGGCGAGCGCGCCGCCGACGCCATCCTCGAGGCGCTGGAATCCACGGATGCGGAGACGCCGGTCCATCGGCCCGGTGAGCTGCCCTTCGAGCTCATCGTGAGGGGCTCCACCGCCCGCCTCCCCCAGTAATCCGCTTCCCTCTCCCGTCCTGCTCACCTGTCACGTACCGCCGCCCGCCCAGACACAACGCGACAGGGGAGCTGTGTCCCGCGTTCTGCTCACCTGTCACGAAGGCCTGCCCACGGCGGCACATCGTGACAGGGGAGCTGAGATCGCAGGCCGGTTAGGCTCGACCGCATGACCCTCGACCTCGAAGCGATCTACGTCGATCTGCACCGGCATCCGGAGCTGTCCTTCCAGGAGACGCGCACGGCGGGGGTGATCGCGCAGCACCTCACCGGCCTCGGCATCGAGTTCGAGGAGGGGATCGGCAAGACCGGCGTCGCCGGCGTGATCCGCAACGGCGAGGGTCCGGTCGTCTGGCTGCGCGCCGACATGGACGCGTTGCCGGTGCCCGAGCAGACGGGGCTCGAGTACGCGAGCACGGCGCGCGGCACCGACCCGGCGGGCAACGAGGTTCCGGTCATGCACGCGTGCGGGCATGACATGCATGTGACCGCGCTCCTCGGCGCCCTCGAGCGCCTGGTCGCGACGAAGGACGAGTGGGCCGGCACCATCGTCGCCGTCTTCCAGCCCGCCGAGGAGTACGGTGCCGGCTCGCAGGCGATGATCGCCGACGGCGTGCTCGACCGGTTCCCGAAGCCCGACATCGTGCTCGGCCAGCACGTCACCCCGCTCCCCGCGGGAACCATCGGGGTGCGAAGCGGCACCCAGATGGCGGCGTCCGACGGCATCACCGTCACCCTGCTGGGCCGCGGCGGCCACGGCTCGCGTCCGCAGGCGACGATCGACCCGGTCGTCATGGCCGCGGCCACCGTCATGCGCCTGCAGACGATCGTGTCGCGCGAGGTCGACCCCCGCGACGTCGCGGTCGTGACCGTCGGCTCGATCCACGCCGGCCTCAAGAACAACATCATCCCGGCCGAGGCGAAACTCGAGCTGAGCCTGCGCTACCCCGACGACGAGGCCCGCGCCCGCGTGCTCGAGAAGGTCGAGCGCATCGTGCGCGCCGAGGCGCAGGCCTCGGGCGCCGAGGAGCCCCCGGTCATCGTCACCGACCACACGCTTCCGCCGACGATCAACGACGTGCACGCGACGGCTCGCCTCGTCCTCGCCTTCGACGCGGCGTTCGGCGAGGGCACCGTCATCGACCCCGGCATGTTCACCGGCAGCGAGGACGTCTCGTGGTTCGCCCGTGAGGCCGGCGTGCCGCTGGTCTTCTGGTTCTGGGGCGGGGTCGACCCGACCGCGTTCGCCGAGGCGACCGCCGCCGGCACGGTCGAGCGCGATATCCCGACCAACCACTCACCGTTCTTCGCTCCCGTGCTGCAGCCCACGCTGAGCCGCGGCGTCGAGGCGCTCGTGGTCGCTGCGCGCGAGTTCCTCGCCCAGTCGACGCAGTAGTCGGCAGACGGATGCTGCGGGCCGCAGCATCCGTCCCGCCCGGCGTCCTCGGTGGGCGGGGCTCAGACGGGTTCAGCGGGGTTCGGTGATCGCTCCCGCCCGGGCGTCTTCGGCGTCGAGCAGTCGCTGGAGGCCGACGAAGTCCCGCATCAGGATCCGCGCGAGCACGAACGTCGGCAGCAGGGCGACCAGGCGCAGCCACCCCGCGACGTCGCCGCCGTAGTCGGCGTGCACACGCGTCCCGCCGCCCTCGGCGGAGCACGCGTACTCCACCCGCGAGTTCCACGGCGAGGTCGAATGCCAGACGACGCGCTGGTCGGGCTCGACGACTTCCAGCTCGTCCCAGAACCGAACGCGGAACGGACCGATGATGCGGTCGACGGCGGCCCACCGGCTGCCCACGATCGTGGGGCCGTCGCCGATGCGCTCCCTCACCTCGACCGCGGGCGCCCACGCGGGCCAGGTTCCGGGGTCGGCGAAGTACGGGAAGACGCGGGCGGGCGGATGGTCGAGGTGGACGTCGAGCGTCACTTGTCGCCACATGCCCGTCACCCCATCGCCGGCACGGGGCGGTCCGGGTAGAGCTCGCGCATCGCCCTGTCGTACTGCCGCTTCATGAGCAGCAGGTACAGCAGCCGGATCGGGGCGGGGACGTTCGCGCGCAACCATTCGTCGCGCTCGCCCTCGGGCACGCTCGCGAGCAGCAGGCCGAGCTGGAGCGCCATGATGTCCTTGCCCAGCTCCTTGCGGTGGGCCATGAGCTCCGCGCGGGTGTGCTCCTCCATCCAGTCCCACTCCTGCTGGGACAGGACCGCACCGGCCACCGGCAGGATGTCGTCCTCCTCCTGCCCGAGATGCACGTCGAGGGTGTCGCGCAGATGCTCGATGTCGCCGGCGAACGCATCACGGAGGGCGGGGTCCGCAGTGGCGAGCCAGGGGTCGAGCTGCGGCTCGATCCTGGCGAGGTGGGAGGCGACCTCCGCATGCTGCGCCCGCATCTGGTCGACGTGCAGCGCGCATCCGGGATCGCGCGCGACCAGCTTGTCCCACAGTGCGACGTCTTCGGTGTGGTGATGCATGTGCAGCGCGTAGAAGTCGAGATGCGCGTACCGGCCGACGACCGCGGCGCGTGCGACGTCGCCCGGGGGAACCCCGCGGACGAGCTCGGGCAGCTCGCGGTACAGCCAGCGGAAGATCCTGTGCACGAGGATCAGCCCCGACGTGTCGCAGCCCGGCTGCTGCCCTTCCGGCATGGATCCCGACGAAGGCAGTCTGGTCGCCATATCGCACCCCCGATCTCCGCAGCGCGTCGAACGGCGACGGCCCCAGGCGGTGATCAGCCGGATTCTACTCCCGGGCCGTGGGCCACCGCAGTGCCTGTCCGCGTCGCCGCGCGGCGCCGGGCTCAGCGACCGGGGGCCGAGGCCGAGCCCGGGGGCGCAGCATCCGGTTCCTCCAGTTCCCGCGCGTCGGTGAGACGCTGGCCCGAGGCGAGGCCGGGGAGGCCGCGGCACCCGTCGGTCGTGAACACCAGCAGGATCGACACCGCCGCGAACACCGAGGCCACGAAGGTCCAGGCGCCGGGGAGCGCGTTCAGCACGAGGTAGCCGCCGATGCCCGTGATGAAGCGGAGGAAGCGCGCGAGCCCGACCGGGAGCGGCCCACCGGTGAAGCGGAGCTGCACGGCGTGGTCGCCGACCGTGCCGCCGGTGCCGAGCGTGACGACGAGCCAGACGACGATCGGCACGCCCGAGCCGACGAGGCTCGCCGCCGACCCGTCGCGCACCGCCGCCTCCGCGCCGAGCAGGTACAGCACGAGCTGCACCGCCACCACGACGGTGAGGCTGAGCACCCAGGCGGCGAGCGCGTCGCAGAGCATTCCGAGCAGGCGCCGGCCGCGGGTGACCGGCTGCGGCCGGTCGGCGTCGGCCAGGCGCGGCGACCCGCGGTAGCGCCGCGGCACGGCGAGCGCGAGCAGCGAGCCGAGCACCGCGCCCAGGGTGTTGGTGAGCAGATCGTCGACGTCGAACACGCGGTAGGCGCAGGGGTAGAGGCCCCACACGCCGGTGAGCTGCGTGACCTCGACGAAGCCCGACAGGGCGGCACCCACGACGAGGGCCGTGACCACGCCGCGGCCTCCGAGCACGCGGAGGAAGAAGCCGAGCGGCACGAACAGCAGGACGTTCAGCAGCAGCTGCAGCACGGCGGGGTCGGTCGCGGCAGCGCCGCCCCGGCGCACGATGGCGCCGCGGACGTCGTCGGCGATCGCGGTCACGTCGATGTTCACCCCCGCGCACGTGATCGTGTCGGGGTCGGGCAGGGGCAGGAGCGTGTACGTCCAGATCGCCATCACATAGACGAGCGCGGCGCCCCAGAGCACGAATCGGCCGACGCCGAACCCACCGCGCCGACGGTAGCTGAGCGCCACGAAGGGGACGAAGAGCAGCACCCCCACGACCAGCCCGAGGGTGATCGCGAGCACACCCAGGATGATCTGCTCGTCCACGGTACGAGTGTCCCAGAGCGGCACCCGTATGGATTCCGTGAGGATGGTGGCCTGGATGCGTCCTCACGCTCTCCTCGCGAGTAGCGTTACCGGCCGTGACGAACGAAAGCCGCGAGCAGTCGGTGGATGAGGCGCCCATCGCCAAGCGCCTGATCCTCGGCGATCCGCTCGCGTCGACCGACTCGGACGAGCACCTGCTTCCGAAGAAGAGGGCGCTGCCGATCTTCGCCTCCGACGCGCTGTCGTCGGTCGCGTACGCCCCGCAGGAGCTGCTGCTCATCCTGCTGACCGGTGGCCTTGCCTTCCTCGCGTTCGCTCCGTGGGTCGCCGCCGCGGTCATCGTGCTCTTGACCGTCGTGGTCATCAGCTACCGCCAGCTCATCAAGGCGTATCCGTCGGGCGGCGGCGACTACGAGGTCGCGCGCAAGAACCTCGGCGAGATCCCCGGGGTGATCGTGGCGTCCGCACTCCTCGTCGACTACGTGCTCACCGTGGCCGTTTCGGTCGCGTCCGGCGTCGACAACATCATCTCGGCGCTGCCGGCGCTCAACCCGTGGCGCGTCGAGCTCGCGGTGGGTTTCGTCATCCTCATCGTCGTCGTCAACCTGCGCGGTGTGCGCGAGGCGTCGAGCGCCTTCGCGATCCCCACCTACATCTTCATCGGGTCGGTCGGAGTGATGATCGTCGTCGGCCTGTTCCAGATCGTGACGGGCAACCCGCCGGTCGCCTCCAGCGCGCAGTACGGGGTCGAGACGCAGAGCCTCACTCAGGCCGCGGTCATCCTGCTGGTGCTGCGCGCGTTCTCGAGCGGGTGTTCCGCGCTCACGGGCGTCGAGGCCGTCTCGAACGGCGTGCAGGCGTTCCGCCAGCCGAAGGTGCGCAACGCCCAGTCCACCCTCGCCATGATGGGCGGGATCGCGATCGTCCTCTTCGCGGGACTCACGGCGATCGCACTCGTCTCCGGCGTCCACTACGCCGAGAACCCCTGCGACCTCATCGGCTTCGACTGCTCCCACCCGCAGCCGAGCCTCATGGCCCAGGTGTCGTCGGCCGTGTTCGGCATGAACTCGATCCCGTTCTTCATCATCCAGGCGGCGACCGCGGTGGTGCTGCTGCTCGCCGCCAATACGGCGTTCAACGGGTTCCCGCTGCTCGGGTCGGTGCTCGCGCGCGACGGCTACGCGCCGAAGGCGCTCAACACCCGCGGGGACCGCCTCGTGTACTCCAACGGCATGATCATCCTGGGACTCGTCGCCATCGGCGTGCTGATCGTGTACCAGGCGAACCTCACGAATCTGATCCAGCTGTACATCATCGGCGTGTTCGTCTCGTTCACGATCGGCCAGATCGGCATGATCCGGCATTGGCTGCGGGGAATCCGCGGCATCCGAGAACTCCCTGCCGAGGCGCGCCACAGCGCCTCCGCCCGCAGCGAGCTGTTCGGGCTGCGGAAGGGACTCGTGATCAATTCGCTCGGCGCCACGATGACGGCATCCGTGCTCATCATCGTGACGATCACGAAGTTCACGCACGGCGCGTGGCTCGTCTTCCTGGCGATCCCGGTCCTGTCGTTCCTCATGGTGGGCGTGCACCGGTACTACCGCGACGTCGACCACGAGATCGCGATGGACGACCACATCCACTTCGGCTCGACGGGCGATGTCGCCCTCATCCTCGTCAACAAGCTGCAGAAGCCTGTCGTGAAGGCCGTCGACTACGCCCTCGCCGCCAAGCATGACAAGACCTTCGCGGTGCACGTCTCGGTGACCAAGGAGGATGCAGCCGCCCTAGAGGCCGAATGGCGGGAGCACCGGATGCCGATCCCGCTCAAGATCATCGAGTCGCCGTACCGCATGTATGCGAGCCCGATCGCCGAGTTCGTCAGGAAGTACCGCGAGGAGCACGGGTCGTCGGTGGTCACCGTCTACCTGCCGCAGTACATCGTCGGCCATTGGTGGGAGTCGATCCTGCACAACCGGCGCGCGCGCCGCATCGCGCAGCAGCTCATGCTCGTGCACGGCGTCTCGATCACGCTCGTGCCCTGGCTTCTGGATTCCTCCGAGCTCATCTACGGTCGCCGCTCGCGCGCGCTCCCCGGCGATGACCGCGCCGGACGCGCCACCGCCCCCGAGGTGCATCGTGTCGGCCGGCGCGCCATCCGGCCGGCGGGTCCGCCCGCGCCCTCTTCCTCGTCCAATCCGCCCGTTCTCGCCGAGTCCACCCGCGGTGGGCGCTCTGAACCGGGTGGTCTCGACGAGAAGGGGTGGTCTGGGCAGACCGACAGCTGAACCCGGGCGCGGGGTGCCGGGCGCGGCCGCCCCGGGTGGCGGCATCCGGCATACCCTTGAAAGGTGAGCTCTCCCGCACCCGCACCCTCGTCGACCGCGCCACTGGACGCCGCCGCGCTGCGCGACGACTTCCCGATCCTCGGGCAGCGCGTGAATGGCGAGCGGCTCGTGTACCTCGACTCGGGCGCGACGAGCCAGAAGCCGCGGGCGGTCATCGACGCCGAGGTCGACTTCCTCACGCGGGCGAACTCCGCCGTGCACCGCGGGGCCCACACCCTCGCCGCCGAGGCCACCGAGCTCTTCGAGGACGCCCGTGCCGCGGTCGCCGGGTTCGTCGGCGCACCCACCGAGCAGCTCGTGTGGACGAGCGGCGCGACCGCCGGGCTCAACCTCGTCGCGTACGCGATCGGCAACGCCTCGGTCGGGCGTGGCGCCCCCGCCAGCGCGCGCTTCGCTCTGCAGCCCGGCGACGAGATCGTCATCACCGAGTCCGAGCACCACGCGAATCTCATCCCCTGGCAGGAGCTCGCCGCCCGCACCGGCGCGGTGCTGCGCCACATCCCGGTCCGCGATGACGGGACGCTGGACACGGATGCTGCCGCCACCGTCATCGGCGAGCGCACGCGCATCGTCGCGTTCACGCACGTGTCGAACGTGCTGGGCATCGTCAACCCCGTCGACGAGCTCGTCGCGCTCGCGCAGGCGGTCGGCGCGGTGACGGTGCTCGACGCATGCCAGTCCGCGCCGCACCTGCCGCTCGACCTCCCCGCGCTCGGCGTCGACCTCGCCGTGTTCTCCGGGCACAAGATGCTCGGGCCCTACGGCGTCGGAGGCCTCTACGGCCGCGCCGACGTGCTCGAGGCACTGCCGCCGTTCCTCACCGGCGGCTCGATGATCACCACCGTCACCCTCGACGAGGCGTCCTACCTCCCGCCGCCGCAGCGCTTCGAGGCGGGCACGCAGCCGGTGTCGCAGGCGATCGGCCTCGCCGCCGCCGTCCGCTACCTGGACGGCGTCGGCATGGACGCGGTGCACGCGCACGAGAAGTCGCTCGAGGCCCGCATGGGCGAGGGGCTGCGCGCGATCCCCGGCGTGCGCCTGCTCGGCGACGCACCCGGCGCCGAGCGTGTGGGGCTCTGGGCGTTCGACATCGACGGCGTGCACGCGCACGACGTCGGCCAGTTCCTCGACGCCCGCGGCGTGGCCGTGCGAGTCGGGCACCACTGCGCGCAGCCGCTGCACCGCCGCTTCGGGCTGACGGCCTCGGTGCGCGCGTCGTCGTCGCTGTACAACACCGCCGACGACGTCGATGTGTTCCTCGACGCGCTGTCGGGCGTCCGCGCGTTCTTCGGGGCCGGCGCATGAGCGGCCTCGAATCGCTCTATCAGGAGCTCATCCTCGATCACTCCAAGCGCCCGCACGGCAAGGGCCTCGGCGCCGAGGAGGGACGCGTGGCCACCTCCTACCAGCGCAATCCGATCTGCGGCGACGAGATCACCCTGCGCGTGTGCCTGTCCGATGACGGCACGACCGTCGACGAGGTCACGTGGGACGGCGCCGGCTGCTCCATCTCGCAGGCGTCGGCGTCGATGCTCGCCGCGCTGATCGAGGAGGAGGAGCGGATGCCGCGGGCCGAGGCATCCGAGCTCATCGAGGGCTTCCGCGAAGCGCTGCGCTCCCGCGGCGAGATCGCCCTCGACGAAGAGGTCTTCGGCGACGCCGCGGCGCTCTCGGGAGTCTCGAAGTTCACGGCGCGCGTGAAGTGCGCGATGCTCGCGTGGGTCGCCTTCGAGGACGCCACCGCCCGCGCGTGAACGTTCCCGGTCGCCGAGCCTTTCGAAGCGCCCTTCGACAGGCTCAGGGGCCCTCCTCCCCGCCGGCGACGGGATGCGTGCGGTGCACGGTGATGTCGCCGTACCCGGCACGGGCGTAGAGCTCCACCGACGCCTCGCCCTCGACGGGGCCCGCGGCCGCGGAGAGCTCGTTGCGCACGACCCCGTGGCGGCTCGACGCGTCGAGCCATGCCGCCGTGCCGGAGCGGATGCCGAGGTCCACGGCGCCGTAGGAGGCCTCGACCCGCGCGGTGCCGCCGTTGAGGTCGCCGATGCGCACCGGCCCGTACGCGGAGCGCACCGTGAGGGCCGGGCCGGGGTCACCGACGTGCACGACGCCGCTCGACGTCGCGATGTCGGCGACGCCCGAGACCGAGCCGACGTCGATGCCCGCGTCCGATCCCTTGAGACGCAGCGCCCCGTCGACGATGCCGATGCGCGCGCGGCCGGACTTGATGTCCACGTCGGCGTCCCCGCGCACATGCTCGACGCGCAGCTCGCCGTGCCCGAGACCCAGGTCGGCGCGGCCGGTGCGCTCGAGGGTCGCGTCGCCGTAGTCCAGTGCGATGCGCGCCGTGCCCACGGCACCGGCGACGCGGATCGAGCCGTACTTGAGCGCGAGAGAGACGTCCGAGCCGGTGGGGACGCGCACCGACACGTCGACCGAATCGCCCGAGCCGAAGAGGTTGAACCGCACCGGGCCGACGATGCGCAGATCGGACCCCGCCTGCGTCACGCGCACGGCATCGGCGGCGCTCCGGTCGCCCGCGCGGTGCGGGTTCGCTGCGGCGACGTCGACCGCCAGGTCGCGCCGGTGCTCGGCGACGACGTCGATCCGCCCCATCTGCAGCTCGATGCGCACCGCGGCCGGGCCCGACACCGGGAAGGACGGCATCAGCGCACCCAGCCCGTGTAGGCGGAGCTCGAACCGCGCGCCGCCGGGGGCGCGGGTTCGACGGCCGCCGCCACCGCGCGCACGAGCCAGGTGTTCAGCGAGAGACCCTCAGCGGCGGCCGCGGCCTCGGCCCGCGCTTTCAGCGAGTCCGGGAGACGCAGGGTGGTGCGCGCGGTGGCGTCGTCGGGATCATCGGATGCTGCGACCGTGAGCGCGACCGGCCCACTGGGGTTGGCGCCGGCCTCTGCGGCCGGCTCGGGATCGGGACGCGCGACGACGAAGTCGACCTCCCGCCCGCGCAGTCGCAGGTCGACGGACCCGGGCGCGAGCTCGCGCGTGATCTCACCCGCCGCCTCGGACAGCGCCTCGAGGATCGCGAGCCGCGCCGCCGGCTCGAGCGCCGCCGCGAGGCGAGCCGCCACCTCGGCGGTGTCGGGGCCGCCGGCTGCCGCGAGCTGACGCTGAAGCTCCTCGACGTGCGTGGCGATCTGCATGACGTCAGAGTGACATCAAGGTGGTGTCATGTCAACGTTCGTCGAGCGAGCGAGGAACGAGCGAGACGACACACCCCGGACCGGCGAGCAACACCGGCCCGCGCCACCGCACGCGTCAGGGACCCGTGAGCGTCGGGCGGGACGGCGTTCGGATTCCGTGAGGATCGGGAAAGCGGGATCCGTCCCGGAGTTGCATCGAGTCCGCACCTGAACCGCACCTCTCCAGGAGACCCCGTGCTCGATGTCATCTACCTCGCTCTGACGCTCGCTCTGTTCGCGCTCGTCGGACTCGTCGCCCGGGCGGTGGAGAAGCTGTGATCGTCTTCTCCCTGCTCGGCGCCGTCCTCGGCCTCGCCGCGATCGTCTACCTCGTCGTCGCGCTCGTGAAGCCGGAGAAGTTCTGATGGATGCCGCCACCGTGTGGGCCGGCATCCTGCAGATCGCGACGGTCGTCCTGATCCTCGCGCTGTTGTACCGGCCTCTGGGCGACTGGATCGCCCGCACCTACACCGCCGAGAAGGACCGGCGCGTGGAGCGCGGCATGTACCGCCTCGTCGGCGTCGACCCGAGCTCGGAGCAGACGTGGCAGGCGTACCTGCGCGGCGTGCTGGCGTTCTCGGCCGTCGGCGTGCTGTTCGTCTACGCGCTGCAGCGGTTCCAGGCGGTACTGCCGTACTCGCTGGGCCTGTCCGCCGTGCCGGAGGGCCTCGCGTTCAACACCGCGGTGTCGTTCGTGACCAACACCAACTGGCAGTCGTACTCCCCCGAGCTGACGATGGGCTACACCGTGCAGCTCGCCGGCCTCGCGGTCCAGAACTTCGTGTCGGCGGCCGTCGGCATCGCCGTCGCGGTCGCCCTCGTGCGCGGATTCGCGCGTCGCGGATCCGCGACGATCGGCAACTTCTGGGTCGATCTCACCCGCGGTCTCACGCGGCTGCTGCTGCCGCTCGCCGTCGTCTCGGCGATCGCGCTCGTGATCGCGGGCGTCGTGCAGAACTTCAGCGGGTTCGTCGATGTCGGCACCGTCGCGGGCGGCACGCAGTCGATCCCCGGCGGACCGGTCGCGTCGCAGGAGGCCATCAAGCTACTGGGCACCAACGGCGGCGGCGTCTTCAACGCGAACTCGGCGCACCCGTTCGAGAATCCGACGCCGTGGTCGAACGTGCTCGAGATCCTCTTGATCCTCGCGATCCCGGTCGCACTTCCTCGGGCGTTCGGCCGGATGGTGGGCGACGATCGACAGGGCTACGCGATCCTCGCCGTCATGAGCACGATCGCCGTCGCGTCGATCACCGCGGTGACGTGGCTGGAGTCGCTCGGGCTCGGCACCGCGCCGCAGCTCGCCGGCGCCGCGATGGAGGGCAAGGAGGTGCGCTACGGCATCTGGGGCTCGACCCTCTTCGCCGGCGCGACCACGCTCACCAGCACCGGAGCCGTCAACTCGATGCACGACTCGTACACGGCGCTGGGCGGCATGATCCCGATGGTCAACATGATGCTCGGCGAGGTCGCCCCCGGCGGCGTCGGCTCCGGCCTCTACGGCATGCTCGTGCTCGCCGTCATCGCGGTGTTCGTCGGCGGACTGCTGGTCGGCCGCACCCCCGAGTACCTCGGCAAGAAGATCGGGCCGACCCAGATCAAGCTCGCGAGCCTCTACATCCTGGTGACCCCCGCGCTCGTGCTCGCGGGCACGGCGCTGAGCTTCGGCATCCCGGCGATCCGCTCCGACATGGAGGCGACGTCCATCTGGAATCCCGGCGTCCACGGCCTCGGCGAGGTGCTCTACGCCCTCACCTCGGCCGCCAACAACAACGGCTCGGCCTTCGCCGGACTCACCGCGAACACCCCATGGCTCAACACGGCCCTGGGTGTCGCGATGCTGCTCGGCCGGTTCCTCCCGATCGTGCTGGTGCTCGCCCTGGCCGGTTCGCTCGCTGCTCAGACGCCCGTGCCCTCGACGGCCGGCACTCTGCCCACCCACCGACCGCAGTTCGTCGGCCTCCTCGCCGTCGTCGCGGTCGTCATCACCGCACTCACCTACTTCCCCGTTCTCACGCTGGGTCCCCTGGCGGAAGGGCTCGTCTGATCCATGTCCACTGACGTTTCGTCTCGCTCCGCACGCTCAACGACCGGGGAGGTCCAGCCGACCGCTCGCCTCGTCGCCCGCAGCGCCTCGCCGAACCCTCCGAAGCCGTCGTCCCGCGCGTTCAGCGCGGCCCAGCTCTGGGCGGCTGTCCCCGGTGCACTGCGCAAGCTCAACCCCGCGGCCCTCTGGCGCAACCCGGTCATGTTCCTGGTGTGGGTGGGCGCCGCCCTCACCACCGTGATCGCGATCGCCGAGCCGTTCCTCGGCGGTCCCGAGGACTCCGGCGGCACCCCCGTGCCGTTCGGCTTCACGTGGGGCATCGCGGTCTGGTTGTGGCTCACCGTGCTGTTCGCGAACCTCGCCGAATCGGTGGCCGAAGGCCGCGGCAAGGCCCAGGCCGCGTCGCTGCGCAAGACCCGCACCTCGGCGATGGCGCGTCGCGTCACCTCCTATGACGGAGTCACGGATGCTGCCGCCGACCGCTCCGAGACGGTCGAGGTCGCCTCGTCCGAGCTCACGCTCGGCGACGTCGTGATCGTGTCGGCGGGCGAGCTGATCCCGGGCGACGGCGACATCGTCGCGGGCATCGCGACCGTCGACGAATCGGCGATCACGGGAGAGTCGGCGCCGGTCGTGCGCGAGTCGGGCGGAGACCGCTCGGCCGTCACCGGCGGCACGCGCGTGCTCTCGGACCGCATCGTCGTGCTCATCACCTCGAAGCCCGGCGAGACGTTCGTCGACCGCATGATCGCGCTCGTCGAGGGTGCCGCCCGCCAGAAGACGCCCAACGAGATCGCGCTGAACATCCTGCTCGCGAGCCTGTCGATCGTCTTCGTCATCGTCGTCCTCACCCTCAACCCCATCGCGTCGTACGCCGCGTCGCCCGTGAGCATCCCCGTGCTGATCGCACTGCTCGTCTGCCTGATCCCGACGACGATCGGGGCTCTGCTGTCGGCCATCGGCATCGCCGGCATGGACCGCCTCGTGCAGCGCAACGTGCTCGCGCTGTCGGGCCGTGCCGTCGAGGCGGCGGGCGACGTCACGACGCTCCTCCTCGACAAGACCGGCACGATCACCTACGGCAACCGCCAGGCCTCGGACTTCGTCGCGATGCCGGGCGTCGGCGACGACGAGCTCGCCCGAGCCGCCGCACTGTCATCGCTCGCCGACCCCACCCCCGAGGGCGTCTCGGTCGTCGAGCTGGCGGCAGCCCGCAGCATCCGTGTCACCGAACCCGCCGGCTCCGTCGTCGTGCCCTTCACGGCCCAGACGCGCATGAGCGGCGTCGACCTCGCGGACGGCACGCAGGTGCGCAAGGGCGCCGGGTCCGCCGTGATCGCGTGGCTCGCAGCATCCGGATCCGACGTCCCCACCGCGACGCGCGCACACCTGACCGACGAGACGGACGCCATCGCGCAGTCGGGCGGCACCCCGCTCGTGGTCGCCGCGCTCGATCCGGCCGGCGAGGGCCGCGTGCTCGGTGTCATCCACCTCAAGGACATCGTCAAGGACGGCCTGCGCGAACGGTTCGACGAGCTGCGCGCGATGGGCATCCGCACGGTCATGATCACGGGCGACAACCCGCTCACGGCCGCGGCGATCGCGAAGGAGGCGGGCGTTGACGACTACCTCGCCGAGGCGACCCCGGAGGACAAGCTCGCGCTGATTCGCAAGGAGCAGGACGGCGGCAACCTCGTCGCGATGACCGGCGACGGCACCAACGACGCCCCCGCACTCGCGCAGGCCGACGTCGGCGTCGCGATGAACACCGGCACGTCGGCCGCCAAGGAGGCCGGCAACATGGTAGACCTCGACTCCGACCCGACGAAGCTCATCGACATCGTGCGCATCGGCAAGCAGCTGCTGATCACGCGCGGCGCGCTCACCACCTTCTCGCTGGCCAACGACATCGCGAAGTACTTCGCGATCATCCCCGCGATGTTCATGGGGGTCTTCCCCGGCCTCGCGGCCCTGAACGTCATGCAGCTCTCGTCGCCGGCGTCGGCGGTCACGAGCGCGATCATCTTCAACGCGGTGATCATCGTGATCCTCATCCCGCTCGCGCTGCGGGGCGTGAGGTACCGCGCGGCGAGCGCGTCGCAGATCCTCAGCCGCAACCTGCTCGTGTACGGGCTCGGCGGCGTGGTCGCCCCCTTCATCGGCATCAAGCTCATCGACCTCGTCGTGAGCCTCATCCCCGGCTTCTGACCCCCTCCGGAGACGCACATGTCCACCACCCGCTCGACCGTCCGCACCACCGGCGTCGCCGTCCGCGCGATGCTCGTCCTCACCCTCGTCCTCGGCGTCGGCTACACGATGCTCGTCACCGGCATCGGCCAGCTCGCCCTCCCCTGGCAGGCCAACGGCTCGCTCGTGCAGAACGCGAGCGGCGACACCGTCGGGTCGGCCCTCATCGGGCAGTCCTTCACGGATGCCTCGGGCGCGGCGCTTCCGCAGTACTTCCAGTCGCGTCCCTCCGCAGCCGGCGACGGGTACGACGGCGGGGCGTCGAGCGGCTCGAACCTCGGCCCCGAGAACCCCGACCTCGCGTCGGCCATCGCGGAGCGCAAGGCCGCGATCGCCGAGCTCGAGGGCGTGGACCCGTCGCAGGTGCCCGCCGATGCGGTGACCGCATCGGGCTCGGGACTCGACCCGCACATCAGCCCCGCGTACGCGCTGCTCCAGGTGCCCCGTGTCGCTGCGGCACGGGGGCTCTCCGAGTCCGAGGTGCGCGCCGTCGTCGAGTCGCACCTCCAGCAGCGCGACCTCGGCTACCTCGGCGAGCCGCGCGTGAACGTCGTCGAGCTCAACCTCGCCCTCGACGCCCTCAGGTCTTGACCGTGCCCAGGGCTGCAGCATCCGTCCCCCTCCTGCTCACCTGTCGCAGAACCCAGCCCCGCCCGCTCACCTGTCGCGAAGTGCTGGCCCTGGCGACACATCGGGACAGGCGAGCAGGAAGACCCACGGTCGCAGAACCCGGCCCCGCCGCTCACCTGTCGCAAAGTGCCGGCCCTGGCGACACATCAGGACAGGCGAGCAGGAAGACCCACGGCCGCAGAACCCGGCCCCGCCCGCACACCTGTCGCAAAGTGCCGGCCCTGGCGACACATCAGGACAGGCGAGCAGGAAGACCCACGGTCGCAGAACCCGGCCCCGCCCGCACACCTGTCGCGAAGTGCTGGGCCTGGCGACACATCGGGACAGGGGAGCAGAAATGGGCGCGCGCCGCGGGCCATTGCGGAGACATAGGGTGAGCACGTGAAGCGGGGCAAGCTGCGGGTGCTGCTCGGCGCGGCGCCCGGCGTCGGCAAGACGTACGAGATGCTCGAAGAGGGGCGCCGCCTCGCCGACGACGGGCGCGACGTCGTGATCGCCGTGGTCGAGACGCACGGGCGCGCCGCCACCGCCGCGCTCATGGGCGGGCTGCCCGCCGTGCCCCGCACGGTGGTGTCGCACCGCGGCGTCGAGCTCAGCGACATGGACCTCGAGGGCGTGCTCGAGCGCAGCCCGGAGATCGCCCTCGTCGACGAGCTGGCCCATACGAACGCCCCGGGCCTGAGGCACCCGAAGCGCTGGCAGGACGTCGCCGACCTGCTCGACGCCGGCATCGACGTCATCACGACGGTGAACGTCCAGCACATCGAGTCGCTCGGCGGTGTCGTCGAGCAGATCACGGGCGTCGCACAGCGCGAGACGGTTCCGGATGCCGTCGTGCGCGACGCCGACCAGATCGAGGTCGTCGACCTCTCGCCGCAGTCGCTGCGCGACCGCCTCTCAGCCGGGCTCGTCTACCCGGCGGAGCGGATCGACGCGGCGCTCTCGAACTACTTCCGGCTCGGCAACCTCACGGCCCTCCGCGAACTCGCACTGCTGTGGCTCGCCGACGAGGTCGACAGCGCCCTGAAGTCCTACCGGGCGGAGCACGGGATCGAGGGCGCGTGGCAGGCGCGGGAGCGCGTGGTCATCGCCCTCACCGGCGGCTCCGAGGGCGAGACCCTCCTGCGCCGAGGCGCCCGCATCGCGGCGCGCTCCGCCGGCGGCGAGCTGCTGGCGGTGCACGTGTCGAGCCAGGACGGCCTGCGCTCGGGCGACCCCGGAGCCCTCGCCGCGCAGCGTGCGCTCGTCGAATCCCTCGGCGGCACCTACCACCAGGTCGTCGGCGACGACATCCCGCGCGCGCTCGTGGAGTTCGCCCGCTCGGTGAACGCGACGCAGCTCGTCATCGGCGTGAGCCGTCGCGGGCGCCTCGCGACGCTCTTCACCGGCCCCGGCATCGGGGCGACGGTGATCCGCGAGTCGGGCGACATCGACGTGCACATCGTCACGCACGACGCGGCGGGCGATCGGTTCCCTCTGCCGCGCGTGACCGGGGGCGCACTGAGCGTGCGCCGACGGGTGCTCGGGTTCGCGCTCGCGCTCATCGGCGGACCGCTCCTGACCTGGCTGCTGGTGTCGATCCGCAGTGAGGAGACCATCACCAGCGACGTGCTCGCCTACCAGCTGCTCGTGGTGCTCGTCTCGCTCGTCGGCGGCATCTGGCCTGCGGTCTTCGCGGCCGTGATGTCGGGAGTGACCCTCAACTACTTCTTCGTGGCGCCCTATTACACGGTGTCCGTCGCCGATCCGCGCAACGTGTGGGCGCTCATCCTCTACGTCGTGATCGCCGTGCTCGTGAGCTTCATCGTCGACCGCGCCGCGCGTGCGGCGCGGTCCGCCCGGCGCGCCGAGGCCGAGGCCGAGCTGCTCGCGAACGTCGCAGGGAGCGTGCTGCGGGGCGAATCCGCCGTTCCCGCGCTCATCAGCCGCACGCGCGAATCGCTCGGGCTCGCGGGCGTGCGCCTCGTCGACGCCGACGGCACGGTCGTCGCGACCGACGGCGAACCCGTGCGCGACGGCCGGTACGAGGCCGTCACGGTCGCGCGCCGCAACGGCGGCCCGCCGGCGATGCTCGAACTGCACGGCCATGTCCTCGACGCCTCCGAGCGCCGGCTCATCGACGCCGTGGCGGCCCAGCTCTCCGCCGCCCTCGAGCACACCGACCTCACCGCCACCGCGCGGCAGGCCGGAGCGCTGGCCGAGACCGACCAGGTGCGCAGCGCGCTGCTGTCGGCGGTGAGTCACGACCTGCGCCGCCCGCTCGCGGCCGCGGTCGCCGCCGTCGGCGGTCTCCGGGCGGCCGAGCCCAACCTGTCGCGCGCGGACCGGCAGGAGCTGATCGCGACGGCCGACGAGTCGCTCACGACGCTGTCGGCCCTCGTCACCGACCTGCTCGACGTCAGCCGCGTGCAGGCGGGCGTGCTCGCGGTGTCGCTGCAGCCCGTCGACAGTGCCGGCGTCGTGCTGGCCGCGCTCGACGAGCTCGGCGGCGGTCCGGACCGCTTCGAGCTCGCCCTCGATCCCGATCTCCCCCTCGTCGAGGCCGACCCGGTGCTGCTGCAGCGGGTGCTCGTGAACGTGCTCGCGAATGCCGCGCGGCACTCGCCGGCGGGTTCGCGCGTGCGCGTCGCGACGAGCCGCCTCGGCGGCACCGCCGAGATCCGCGTCGTCGACCACGGCACCGGAGTCTCCCCCGAGCGCCGCGACGACATGTTCGTGCCGTTCCAGCGGCTGGGCGACACCGACAACACAGCCGGCCTCGGGCTGGGACTCGCCCTGTCGAAGGGGTTCACCGAGGGCATGGGCGGTACGCTCGCCCCCGAAGACACCCCCGGAGGAGGCCTGACGATGGTCATCGCGCTGCCGGTTGCGGATGCGATCGCCGCCGACGAGAGGTCGCTCCCATGAAGGTGCTGATCGCCGACGACGATCCTCAGCTCGTCCGGGCGCTGCGCATCACCCTCGCCGCGCACGGCTACGAGGTCATCGCCGCACCCGACGGCGCCGCGGCGATCGCCCTCGCCGCCAAGGAGCATCCCGACATCGTGATGGTGGACCTCGGGATGCCGCGCCTCGACGGCGTGCAGGTCATCGAGGCGCTGCGGGGCTGGACCACGGCTCCGATCATCGTCGTCTCGGGCCGCACCGGCTCCGCCGACAAGGTCGAGTCGCTGGACGCCGGCGCCGACGACTACGTCACGAAGCCGTTCCAGATCGACGAGCTGCTCGCACGGCTCCGAGCCCTCTCGCGACGCGTGACCGCAGCATCCGGAGCCCCCGTCGTCACGTTCGGCGACGTCGTCGTGGATCTGTCGACGAAGACTGTGACGCGTTCCGGCGAGCGCGTGCACCTGACGCCGACGGAGTGGAAGATCCTCGAGTTCCTCGCGCGCAACCCCGGTTCGCTCGTGACGCGGCAGGCGCTGCTCAAAGACATCTGGGGCACCGAGCAGGTCGCCGACACCGGCTACCTGCGGCTCTACATGTCACAGCTGCGCAAGAAGCTCGAGTCCGACCCGGGCAGCCCCGCGCACCTGCTCACCGAATCGGGCATGGGCTACCGCCTCCTCGCCGACACCGCCGCCTGAGCCGCCGCTCCGCGGGGTGCGATACGCGCCGCCGCCGTGCGGCAGGCGACATTCGGAGACGGATGCTGCGACCCGCCGCATCCGCCCCCGCCCGAGAAACCCCGATCCGGTCGAGAAACCACGCAGCGCGTCGTTTGCCCGCGCGTTCCCGGTTTCTCAGCCGAGGCCCTGGCGCTCCTCGCCGGCCGACGGGGCGGCGTCGCCCGCCACGGGCTTCGACGACAGGCCCACCGAACCCGCGCCGGGGTCCTTCGACAGCGCGGCGGCGACGGCGACCGACTCGTCGACGTCGGGGTACTGCGGGCGCAGCTGCACGGGGGTGCGGCGGCGCTGCTCGCGCTTGGCCTTCGAGGCCGCGGCCCACAGGTTGAGGGCCTCGACGAAGATCGCGAAGGCCATCGGGCCGTAGATGAACGCCTTGTCGATGTGGAATCCGAAGCCCTCGGCGATGAGGAAGACGCCGATGAGGAGGAGGAACGACAGCGCCAGCATCTTCACCGTGGGGTGCTTGTTGACGAACGCGAAGATGAAGCGCGACGCGAAGAGCATGATGCCGAACGACAGCACGACGACGGTGATGATGACGACGAGGTTCGTGGTCATGCCGACGGCGGTGATGACCGAGTCGAGCGAGAACACCAGGTCGAGCACCAGGATCTGCGCGATCACCGAGCCGAAGGTGACAGCCTTGCGTCCGCCCCCGCCGTGCTCCTCCTCGGCGCCCTCGAGCTTGTGGTGGATCTCCGTCACCGCTTTGTAGACGAGGAACAGTCCACCGGCGATGAGGATGATGTCCTTCCACGAGAAGCCCAGCTCGCCGATGAAGAACACCTCCTCCTTCAGCGTGATGATCCAGCCGGCGAAGAGCACGAGCACGACGCGCATGAGCATCGCCAGCGTGAGGCCGAGGTTGCGGGCCTTGGCCTGCTGCTCCTTGGGGAGCTTGGACGCGAGGATCGAGATGAAGATGACGTTGTCGACGCCGAGCACGACCTCGAGGACGAACAGCGTCAGGAACACGGCGATCAGATCGGGCGTGAAAGCGAAGGAGAAGTCCACGGGTACAGAATACGGACGAAGATCCGGATGCCGCGGGCCGCAGCATCCGGATCACCGATGTGGTATCTGTCAGGCGCGGGTCTCGATCAGGCGCGCCATCTTGTCGAGGCACTGCTCGAGGCCTCCGCGCGACATGTCGCGCGCTTCGACGGTCAGGTACCCGTGCTCGACCATGTCGAGGCGGGTGCGCCCGTCGCCGAGGTCTGTGAGCGTCACCTCGTGGCGGCTGTCCTCCGTCGTCGCGCCGGGCACGCCTGCCTCCGCCGGCGTGATCACGTTCCCGTTCTCGTCGCAGAAGCGCATGAGGTAGCGCAGCGTGGTCGGGGCCTCGACCTCGGTGATGTCCCACCGGTTGTGGTAGTCGGCGCCACCCCATTCCGCCGGTGCCCGCATCGTGACGAGGATCGCGCCGCCGACCCGGATGTCAGCGTCTGCGCGCGGGCACGTGAACCCTTCCGGTCCCCACCACTCCCGCAGGTCCGACGGCGTGGTCCAGGCGGCCCACACCCGCTCGATCGGCGCATCGAAGTCGCGGGTCACCACGACGTCGAATCTCGGCGCCATCGCTTCCTCCGCATCCATCGGCCCGCCGGCTCACACGCCCGCGAGCACGCCCTCGAGGCGGCCGTAGCTGGCCTCCATGCCGTCGGTCATGCCGGTGGCGAGGACGATGTCGCGCGTCTCCTTGTCGGGGTACTCGATGAGGAGCGTGATGAGTGTGGCGCCGTCCTCCTCGTACAGGCTCAGGTCGTTGAGCGTCGACGGGTAGTCGGTGCCCGTCATGTGCTCGGTGGTGACGGCGCGGCGCGGCGCCTCGGAGAGCACGGTCTCGCCGTCGAACCCGAAGGTCTCGCCCTCGGTGTCCCCGACGGGCTCCCACTCGTAGCGATATTTGCCGCCCACGGACGGGTCGACCTCGCACACCGACATGCGCCAGCCATCGGGGCCGAGCATCCACTTCTCGAGCAACTCGGGCTCCTGGTGGGCGCGCCACACGAGGTCGATCGGGCCTTCGATGAGCCGGGTGATGCGCACGTGGGTGTCGTCGAGGATCTCGGTCTGCGTCCCCTTGCCGGCGGAGTAGGCGCGAAGCCCTTCGAGCACGCGGTCCAGCTGGTTGATCGCCATCGTCGAGCCCTCGACCGCGCCGAAGTCGACGACCTGCTGGAGGGCGTCGGCCGACGCGAAGTGCGACACGTTGACCATGCGCGAGCCGGTCTCGGTCGGCTCGAACGTGAAGACCACGCGCATGACGGGCATGCCCTCGAGCGGGGCGCCGTCCTCGTTGGCGAAGTTGTCGAGCACCGTGAAGCTGCGGGGTGCGTCGATGTCGAGGAACTCCCACGAGCCGTAGGACTTCTCGCCCTGCGGGCTCGTCATGTAATACACGGCCCTGCCGCCGACCTCGAGGTCGAAGGTCGGGAAGCTCGCCGGCCAGCCGGGAGGGCCCCAGAACCGCTCGAGCTGCCGCGGATCGGTGAAGGCCTGCCACAGCCTCTCGACCGGGGCGGCGAAGTCGGCCGTGAGCGTCAAGGTGAGCGCTTCGGCATCGGTGGTGACGTCGGTGACGGGCATCGTCATTCTCCTTCGTTCCTGGTGTGATCGTTCTTCGGTTCTTCAGTCGGACCGGACGCGCCGGCGGGTTCGGCGAGCAGCGCATCGAGGCGGTCGATGCGTGCACGCCACAGCTCCTCGTAGCGGGCGAGCAGTGCGCGAGCGCGGGCGATCATCGCCGGGTCCGCCCGGACGAGGCGTTCGCGCCCCTCGGCGCGCTTGACGATGAGGCCCGCGGCCTCGAGCACGGTGACGTGCTTCTGCACGGCCGCGAACGACATGTCGTACTCGCGGGCGAGCGCCGACACGGAGTACTCGCCGGAGAGCGTCCGACGCAGGATGTCGCGCCGGGTCGCCGCCGCGAGTGCGTGGAACACGCGGTCGATCTCGTCATCGCTGAGCTCAATTCCTACAACCATTTGGTTGTACGTTACGACGGGACGCCGCATCCGTCAACCCCCTCCTTCGAACTGTCACGGGCAGAGGGGCGCCGGTTCGGACGAACTAGACTGTTCGGGTCCGGCATCCCCGAATTTCTGGAGCTGAGCCGCGTGACCACCCCCGCTTCGACCTCTGTCGCCGACACCGTCGAGAACGCCACCGCCACGCCCGAGAAGGAGCAGCCGTACGCGGCGCTCGGTCTCAAGCCCGACGAGTACGACAGGATCCGCGAGATCCTCGGCCGTCGCCCCACGTCGGGCGAGCTGGCGATGTACTCCGTCATGTGGTCGGAGCACTGCTCCTACAAGTCGTCGAAGATCTACCTCCGCAAGTTCGGGGAGAAGGTCTCGGACGAGATGAGGGAACGGCTCATGGTCGGCATGGGCCAGAACGCCGGCGTCGTCGACATCGGCGAGGGCTGGGCCGTCACCTTCAAGGTCGAGTCGCACAACCACCCCAGCTACATCGAGCCGTTCCAGGGCGCCGCGACCGGCGTCGGCGGCATCGTGCGCGACATCATCTCGATGGGCGCGCGTCCGGTCGCCGTCATGGACCAGCTGCGCTTCGGCGCCGTCGACCACCCCGACACGGCGCGCGTCGTGCACGGCGTCGTCAGCGGCATCTCGTTCTACGGCAACTGCCTGGGCCTGCCGAACATCGGCGGTGAGACCGTGTTCGACGCGGTCTACCAGGGCAACCCGCTCGTCAACGCCCTCGCGGTCGGCGTCCTCCGCCACGAGGACCTCAAACTCGCCAACGCCACCGGCGCGGGCAACAAGGTCGTGCTGTTCGGCGCCCGCACGGGCGGCGACGGCATCGGCGGGGCCTCCATCCTCGCGTCCGACACGTTCGCCGACGGCGGCCCGACCAAGCGCCCCGCGGTGCAGGTCGGCGACCCGTTCGCCGAGAAGGTGCTCATCGAGTGCTGCCTCGAGCTGTACCGCGGCGAACTCGTCGAGGCCATCCAGGACCTCGGCGCCGCCGGCATCTCGTGTGCGACGTCGGAGCTCGCCGCCAACGGCGGCTCGGGCATGCGCGTCGACCTCGAGAAGGTGCTGCTGCGCGACCCCTCGCTCACCCCCGAGGAGATCCTCATGAGCGAGAGCCAGGAGCGCATGATGGCGATCGTCGCGCCCGAGAAGCTCGACGCGTTCCTCGAGGTCGTCGGCAAGTGGGACGTCGAGACGTCGGTGCTCGGCGAGGTCACCGGCGACGGGCGCCTCCAGATCTTCTGGCACGGCGAGCAGATCGTCGACGTCGACCCCTCCACCGTCGCCGTCGACGGACCCGTCTACGAGCGCCCCGTGGCCTACCCGACGTGGATCGACGCGCTGCGTGAGGACTCGGCATCCGCTCTCCCGCGTCCGACCGACGCGGAGACGCTGCGCGACCAGTTCACGAAGCTCGTCGCGAGCCCCAACCTCGCCGACACGTCGTGGATCACGAACCAGTACGACTACTACGTCATGGGCAACACGGCGCTGTCGTTCCCCGACGACGCCGGCATGATCCGCGTCGACGAGCACTCGGGGCTCGGCTTCGCGATCGCCACCGACTGCAACGGCCGCTACTGCCAGCTCGACCCGTACCAGGGGGCGAAGCTCGCGCTGGCCGAGGCGTACCGCAACGTCGCCGTGAGCGGCGCCGAGCCGACGGCCGTCACCGACTGCCTCAACTTCGGCTCGCCCGAGAACCCCGAGGTCATGTGGCAGTTCTCGCAGACCGTGGACGGCCTGTCGGACGCGTGCCTCGAGCTCGGCGTGCCCGTCACCGGCGGCAACGTCTCGTTCTACAACCAGACCGGCGACCAGCCGATCTTCCCGACGCCCGTCGTCGGCGTGCTCGGGATCATCGACGACGTCGCCCGCCGCATCCCTTCGGGCTGGCAGGACGCGGGCGAGAACATCTACCTGCTCGGCGTCACCTCGACCGAGCTGTCGGGCTCGCAGTGGGCGGGGACCATCCACGACCACCTTGGCGGACGCCCGCCGGCGGTCGACCTCGCCCAGGAGAAGAAGCTCGCCGAGCTGCTGCACGCCGGCGGCCAGCAGTCGCTCATCTCGTCGGCGCACGATCTCTCGTCGGGCGGCCTGGCACAGGCCCTGGCCGAGGCCACCATGCGCTTCGGCGTCGGCGCTCGCGTGTGGCTGAACGAGATCCAGGAGCGCGATGGAGTGGATGCCGCCACCGCCCTGTTCTCGGAGTCCACGGGCCGCGTCATCGTCTCGGTGCCGCGCGAGGACGACGTGAAGTTCCGCGGCCTGTGCGAGGGCCGTGGCTACCCCGTGCTGCGCATCGGCGTCACCGACTCGGCGGCGGACGGGGACGAGCCGGCACTCGAGGTGCAGGGCCTGTTCACCGTCCCGCTCGCGGAGCTGCGCGACCTGTCGACCTCGACGCTACCCGACGCGTTCGGCCCGATCATCACCGAGCACACCGCCTGAGCTCGTTCCTTCCCCCGGTTCGGGGCGCGCCGCGTCCGTTCGGGGCGCATTGGATGCGCCCCGAACGGACGGGACGCGCCCCGAACCCACAAGTAGGATGGGCGCATGGCGGCGGAAGACGACGAGTACAACGGTTTCAACGACACCCGGCAGCGCCGCGTGAAGATCGTCGCCTGGGTGACGATCGTCGCCCTCATCCTCGTCGGCGGCGGCGCCACCGTGTTCGCCCTGCTCTTCGGCTGACGTCATGCGGTTCGCCGAGGTGTCAGCAGACTCCCGGCGACAATTGCGCTATATCGCGATTACCATGGCAGGGTGGAGCCCATCCTCCTCATCGTGTCGAGCTGGTGGTGGATCGCTCCGGCTGCCGCAGGCGCCGGGGCGGCGACCTATGCGGGCATGACTACGCGCAGCCGCCGGGCACGACGCCTGGAACTTGACGCCGCGCGCGCCGAGGAGTCTCAGGCATATCGCGACCTCGTCGCCGCCAAGGCGCGGCTGCGCACGGCCCAGGCCGACATGATGACCGCGAAGTCGCGCTCCTCCGCCCCGCCCGCGCACGCCGCCGAGGCGCGACGCGAGTTGCAGGCCGCCAGGCAGGATGAGAAGACCGCATCCCTGGCCCTCCGGGCGAGCCGCACTCGCGTGAAGGCGGGCTGGGCGCAGTACCGCGCCGCCTCCTCCGGCGATCCGCTGCCCATCGACCGCCTCTACGCCGCGCACGATGCCGTGAACACGCGCTGGCTCGCGTACGAGACCGACGTCGACAAGGCGCTGGCGTTCCCGCAGATGACGGATCCGCGGCATCCGGCGACCGTCGTGTTCCTGCGCGCCCAGCGCGAGGCCCTCGCGAAGCGCCCGACCCTGCGCGACCGCGTGACGCCGCAGCAGTTCCTCGAGTACCGGGTCGCGGTGCGCCACCTCGAGGCGACGTTCTCCGAGGCCGAGCGGCAGGCCGGCGTTCCGGGCGCGTCGCGTCCGAACGGCGCCGGGGCGACCGCCGCCGCAGGGCTCACCGCCGCGGCCGCGGTGCTGTCCGAGATCGCCGACCGTCTTCCCGCGCTCATCGCCCGGATCCCCCCGCCACGGGCGAATGAGCCGCCCGCTGGCAGGGTGCCCTGAGCGGACCACGCGGCGGCGACCGGCCGTTAGCATGACAGGGTGGACCAGTTCTGGGCCTTCGCCGGCGACTACTGGTGGCTCGTGTTCCCGCTCATGGGAGTCATCGGGTGGATCGGCAGCGCCTGGGAGCGTGGCGCGCGCATGCGCCACAAGCGCCGCCTCGAGGTGATGCACGCGAAGGCCGAGCTCAAGGCCGCGCAGGCTGCGGCGCGGGGCAAGGCGGTGCCCGCGGCAGCCCTTCCGCCGATCACGGCGGCGACGGCGATCGCTCCGCAGGGCGCTTCGGCATCACGTGAGACCCAGGTGACGCAGCTCGATCGACTGTTCGCCACGCACGACGCGGTCACCGCGCGCTGGCTCGAGTACGAGCTCGACGTCGCGAAGATCATCGCGTTCCCGGCCATGAGCGACGGGCGGCAGCCGCTGACCGCCGCCTTCCTGCGCGCGAAGCGCATCGCCGACGGACTCCGCCCCGCCTCGGCGAAGGCGCGCCTCTCGAAGGAGCAGCTGGCCGAGTACCGCAACGCCGTCGCCGACTTCGAGGTGGCGTTCGACGTCGCCGAGCGCGACGCGCGGCGCCTGCGCGACTCGACCTTCACCGAGGACGAGCGCAAGCGCCTCGACACCGCCAAGAAGCTCCTCACGGTCGCGGTCGACGAGGCCGCGACGCCCGCCGAGCGCCAGCTCGCGTACCGCCGCGTGCGCGAAGAGCTCGACGGCCTCATCTCCATCTCGGATGAGGCCATCGAGGTGCTCGAGAACAAGGTGATGCTCGAGATCGGCCCCGTCGCCTCCACCACGCCGACGGCGACGGATGCTGCGGCCCCGCCGCGTGCGGAGCCCCCTGCGTCGCCCGAGCCCGAGCCGCTCCCCGCGCCGAAGCGGCCGAGCACGACGCCGCCACCGACGGCGACCTGGCCCGTGCCCTCTCGCGGCAACGGCGATTCTCCGGGCCGCGTGACGCACCCCAAGCCCCACCGCTGACCCGCCTGCCCAGGCGGGGTCAGGCGGCGAGCTCGGGGTGGGCGTCGATCCAGCCGTCGATGCGGGCGAACCAGTCGAAGAGCCACGCGGCCCGGGCGTCGAGATCGTCGGGGATCTCCGATCGCGGCACGCGCCAGGCGCGCATCGTGATCCCCTTGTCCATCGGCAGCTCGCGCCAGATGTCGCGGAGGGTGACGAGCCGGTCGAGGCCGGTATGCGCGATGAACACGACGTCCGCGTCGGGTGCGGCGTCCAGCGCCGCGTGCATCCCGCCCGGCTGCGGCGCCATGACGTGCGTCATGGCCTCCGCCCGCTCGGCCATGGCCTCGCGGCCCGCGTCGCGCAGCCGCTTGATGCGCGAGCGGCGTCTCGTCGGACTGACCTGACCCCCCTCGGGGAAGATGACGAACGCGTCTTCGGGTCCGAGCCCCGTCGCCAGTTCACGGAGCGCCGCCTCGACCGAGGCGCCGCCGCCCTTGCGCCCGTGGCCGAACCCCGACGGCACGATGAAGCGCGCCGGGATCCGGTGCAGCAGGATGTCGATCGCCGGATCCCACTGCAGCGTGTACTTGAGCACGATGCGCGGCCGACGGGCGACCTCGTTCAGCAGCGTGTGGATGAGGATGAACGAGTCGCCCGGCCCCCCGTGCCGGCTCGCCACGACGAGCGGAGTGCCGGGGGCGAAGAGCGCCTCGAACGCGGTGCGGCGGGTGGCGGGATCCGCGTCGTCAGAGCCGGTCGTCGTGATCGTGAGCCGCAGCACGCCGCCGAAGATCCAGAACAGGAGTCGCAGCGCCCAGGCACCGAGGCGGTAGTGCGCCGTCACGAACCCCGGCCGGCGCACGGCGTAGCCGAAGCCCGACGCGATCCACAGGGCGAACAGCGCGATCACGAGCATCGCGTCCCACAGCAGGTACACGGTCACGAGCCACAGCACGCGCGGCAGCCGGAAGCGTCCGGGGACGAGTGACGTGAGCGCCAGCGCGACGATCAGCCACAGCGGCGTGAGCAGCAGCATGAGGAGCGCCGCCACGATCACGAGCGGGGCGAGAAGGATGCGGCGCACCCAGGTGGGCAGCATCCGCATCACGTCTCCCGGCTCTCGGCACCCAGCCCGCGCTCGGCGAGGAACTCGCGGCTGGCCTCGTAGGCCGCGTCGATGCGCCGGTGCACGGTGTCCATGCGCCGGTACGACATGAGCGAGTCATCGCCGTCCAGCCCGCCGCCGCTCGGCAGCACGTGCAGCGCGACGCCCTCGGGCAGGGTCGCGACGTCGCGGGCGTAGCGGTGGCGGCGTGCGATCTCGAAGGCGACGCGGGCCGTGTCGACCGCCGACTTCGGAGCGACCAGCGGGGTCTCGATGCGGCCGACCTGCAGCACGTAGACCGTGGTCGCGCCGACCTGCACCGCCTGCTCGATGGGGATCGAGTTGACGATCCCGCCGTCGATGAAGTGCTCGTCGCCGATGCGGGTCGGTGGCAGCAGCCCGGGCACCGAGGCGGAGGCCAGGATGGCCTCGATGAGCGGCCCCGACTCGAACACGTGCTCCGCGGCGCGCTCGATGCTCGCGGCGACGACGCGGAGCCGCACCGCGAGGTCCTCGAACGTCGTGTCGGCGCCGAGCGCCCGCTCCAGCAGGTGCTGCAGCGGAGCGGGCGAGTTGAGGTGCGTCTTGGTCTTCACGAGCCGCGTGAACTGCGCGAACAGCGAGTCGCCGTACACGGCGTTCGCCTCGGGTGAGGTCCACGCGCCGAGCAGGCGCTCGATCACCGCCGGCGTGGGGTCGCTCGCGACCAGCGCGCCGTTGATCGCGCCGATCGACGTGCCCACCACGACATCGGGACGGATGCCGGACTCCAGCAGCGCCCGCAGCATCCCGATCTCGACGGCGCCCCGCACCCCGCCGCCGCCGAGAACGAAGGCCACCGTCATGCCCACACCCTATTGCGGCGCGGGCATGACGGCCGGAGATCAGCGGGTGAGGCTGTCGACCCAGTCGCGGTTGTCGGCGATCCACTTCGCCACGACGGGGCCGTAGTCGTCGCCGTCGTACTCGCCGAACATGGCGTCCTCGAGCGAGTAGAGCAGCTCGTTGTCCATCCGGAACTCCTCGAGCCACTCCGAGACCTCGGGGAACTCGCCGGCGAACGCGGTCGATGCCACCGTGTGGATGCCCTCGGCGTCGCCGAGCAGCCCGTCGGGGTCTTCGAGGTCCTTGAGCGGGAACGCGTTGTACGCCCAGTGCGGTCGCCACAGGGTGACGGCGACGTCGCGCCCGGCGTCCGTCGCGGCCTGCAGCTCGGTGAGCATCGCCGGCGTGGAGGACGTGACGAACGCCATGCCCTCCAGCCCGTAGCCGGGGATCACGTCGTTCTGCGTGACGGTCACGAGGCCCGACCCCGCCTCGATGCCCACGAGCCGGTTGCCGAACACGTCGGCGTTCGCGGCGAGCTCGGTGAGCGAGTCGACGGGCGCGTCCTCGTTCACGGCGATCGTGAGCTTGGCCTCGTCGTTCCAGGCGCCGAGATCGACGAGGTCGTCGCCGTACGTCTCCATGTAGTCCGCATGCGTGAGCGGCAGCCACGTGTCGAGCGTCAGGTCGTAGTCGCCCTTCGCGATGCCGGTGTAGGCCGCGGCCGGATCGGCGTAGGCGAGGTCGACGGTGTAGCCCTTCTCCTCGAGCACGGCCTTCCACAGCTCGGACGCGGCGATGCCCTCGTCCCAGCCATTGAACACGGCGATCGTCAGGCGGCCCTTGTCGGAGCCGCCCGCGCCCGTCTGCGCGAGCGCGCCGTTGACGAGCAGGGCCGCCGTTCCGGCCAGGGCGAGTCCGGCGGCGATGATGCGGCGCGTGGTCATGTCGTCTCCTCCTGTCAGGCCGGGACGGGCTCGGGTCGCGGGGCGGCATCGTCGGCGGGCACGGATGCTGCGCCCTCGGCCGCCGCAGCGGGCTTGGCGTTCACGGGTGCCGGGGTGGCAGCATCCGTGTCCCCGTTCGCGATGCCGGGGGTGCGCGGCCTGCGGGTCCGCGGCTGGGAGAAGCCGGACGTGACGCGGTCGAGGATCATCGCGAGGATGACGACTGAGAGGCCTGCTTCGACGCCGAGGCCGATGTCGATGCGGCTGAGGCTCTGCACGACCTGGCCGCCCAGGCCGCCGGCGCCGACCATGCCGGCGATGACCACCATCGACAGGCTCAGCATGATCACCTGGTTGACGCCGGCCATGATGCTCGGCAGCGCCAGCGGCAGCTGGATCTGGCGCAGGATGCGACCGGGCGAGGCGCCGAAGGCGTGACCGGCCTCGACGATCTCGGGGTCGACGCCGCGGATGCCGAGCTCGGTGAGGCGCACACCGGGCGCCAGCGCGAACGCGATGGTCGCGACCATGCCGGGCACCGGACCGACGCCGAAGATGAGCATCGCGGGGATGAGGTAGACGAAGGCGGGCATCGTCTGCAGGAAGTCGAGCACGGGGCGCAGGATCGCCGAGACGCGGTCGCTGCGCGCCGCCCAGATGCCGAGCGGCACCGCGATCGCGATGGCGACGACCGCGGCGAGGATGACGAGGGCGAGGGAGTCCATCGCGTTCGGCCACTGGCCGACGGCGACGATCACGAGGAGCCCCAGTGCGCTGCCGACGGCGAGCAGGAGGCCCTTCGACCAATACGCGAACGCGGCGATCACGAGGATCACGGCCCAGAACGGGGGCGTCGACAAGGATGCGTCGAGCCAGTCGTAGAGGCCGCGGAAGATCACGGCGACGACGTCGAAGAAGCCGCCGAGCGCATCGATCACCCAGCGCACGCCGGTCTCGACGACATCGCCCAGGGGAAGGCGGATCAGGTCGTTCATCGCAGGGCTCCTTCCGCGGCAGCGGCGGGTTCGTGGGCGCCGACCTCCATCGGAGCTGCGGCCCGGCCCCCCGGCGCGGCGGGATGCTCCACCACCTCGAGCGTCTGGGTCATCACACTCGCCGGCACCGTGGCGGGTACGTCGATGATCGGGTTCTCCCGGGTCACCGGCGGCACGTCACCGAGGGCGGCGAGCAGGGTCACGCGCGGGATCGTGCCGACGAGCCGCCCGGCGTCGTCGATGACGGCGACGGGCACCGGACTCTCGACGGCGCGCTCCACCACGTCGGTGAGCGGGTCGTCGACGTGGACGGCGGGCCGGCTGCCTCGCACCAGCGAGCGGAGATCGGTGCGGCCGTCCTTGACGGCGCGGATGACGGCGCGGTCGGTGACCGACCCGAGGAACCGGCGGTTCTCGATGACCGACACCGAGCCGACCTGCAGGTCGCGCATGACGCGCAGAGCGCCGCGCACGCCCGCGCTCACCGGCGTCGTGGCGACCGGAGGAGCCATGACCGATCCGGCGGTGAGCACGCGGGCGCGATCGACGTCCTGCACGAACTGGGCGACGTAGTCGTTCGCCGGGTCGGTGAGGATCTCCTCGGGCGTGCCGTTCTGCACGATGCGGCCGTCGCGCATCACCGCGATGCGGTCGCCGAGGAACATCGCCTCGTTGAGGTCGTGCGTGATGAACACGATCGTGCGGCCGAGTTCGCGCTGCAGCTCGATGAGCTGCTCCTGCATCTCGCGCCGGATGAGCGGGTCGAGTGCCGAGAACGCCTCGTCCATGAGCAGGATGTCGGTGCCCGAGGTGAGTGCGCGGGCGAGTCCGACACGCTGGCGCATGCCGCCCGAGAGCTCGTCGGGCATCGCGTCGGCGCGGTCCGCGAGGCCCACCTTCGCGAGGATCTCACGCGCCCGGGCCCGGCGCTCGTCGCGGCCGACGCCCTGGATCTCGAGGGCGTACGCGGCGTTGTCGAGAACGGTGAGGTGCGGCAGCAGCGCGAAGTGCTGGAACACCATCGAGATCGAACGCTGACGGATGCCGCGCAGAGCCTTCGCGGAAGATGTTGTGACGCTCTGCCCCTGCACGAAGACGTCGCCGGCGGTGGGCGGCAGCAGGCCGTTGAGCATCCGCAGCACGGTGGATTTGCCCGAGCCCGACAGGCCCATGATCACGAAGATCTCGCCGGGCTGGACGGTGAAGCTTGCGTCGATCACGGCGGCGGTGCCCGCGTCGGCGACGTCGGCGCGCGTGGCGCCGGCGCGCAGCCGCTTGACGGCGTCGCGCGGGTTTCGTCCGAAGACCTTGAAGAGATTCCTCGCCTCGATGGCAGGCGGAACGGTCACTGTGCACCTCGGCAGCTCCGGTGCAGGAGCTGCAGCGGTCGCGCCCGGGTGGCGGCCGTTCCCGCAGCGGATGTCGGATCCGCGCCGCGGCCGCCGACCATACGCTCACCGGTCTGACGCTCGGGCGACACCAGCGACCGCGGACTGGTCGGGAGGGCCCAAGAAGGACCTCATCCACCGTTTCATGCCGCCGCAGGGGTCGCAAATTCGACACCGACCGGCCGTTTCGGTACCTCGCGCACGCGTGATATCACCCCCACGGGCGAAGAGGGGCCGGGTCCATCGCAAGGGCACTGGTTGACGGCATCCGACTTCCATGGTTACTTAGTCAAGTAACTAACCGACCAAGCGGGGGTGGATGTGATCGAAGAAGGCCGGGCGCTGTTCCTCCAGATCGCCGAGAGCGTGGAGGACGCGATCATCGACGGCAGCCTCGCCGAGGAGTCGCAGGCGCCGTCGACGAACGAGCTCGCCGCCTTCTACCGGATCAACCCCGCCACCGCCGCGAAGGGAGTCGCGATGCTCACCGACAAGGGCGTGCTGTACAAGCGGCGCGGCATCGGCATGTTCGTGGCGCCCGGTGCGCGCGAACTCCTGATGAACGAGCGCCGCACGGCGTTCGCCGACCGCTTCGTCGAGCCGCTGCTCGCCGAGGCCCGCAAGCTCGGGCTCGGGCCCGACGACCTGGAACTGCTCATCCGCGACCGCGCTTCGGCGCAGGTCGCCACCACCACGGAAGGGAACGCACGATGACGACCGGGACGCACGTCATCGAGGTGAAGAATCTCACCAAGCGCTACCGCGACGTCGTCGCGGTGGACGATGTGAGCTTCACCATCGAGAAGGACACCATCTACGGCCTGCTCGGCCGCAACGGCGCCGGCAAGACGACGGTCATGTCGATCCTCACGGCGCAGAACTTCGCGACGTCGGGCGACGTCCGCGTGTTCGGCATGCAGCCGTACGAGAACGCCAAGGTGCTCTCGCGCATGTGCTTCGTGCGCGAGAGCCAGAAGTACCCCGACGACGCACTGCCGAGGCACGCGTTCGACACGGCGAAGCTGTTCTTCCCGAACTGGGACGACGAACTCGCCGCGCAGCTCATCGACGACTTCCAGCTTCCGCAGAAGACACGCATCAAGAAGCTGTCGCGCGGTCAGCTCTCAGCTGTCGGCGTGATCATCGGGCTCGCCTCGCGCGCCGAGATCACGTTCTTCGACGAGCCGTACCTCGGCCTCGACGCCGTCGCGCGTCAGATCTTCTACGACAGGCTGCTGGAGGACTACACCGAGCACCCGCGCACGGTGATCCTCTCGAGCCACCTGATCGACGAGGTGTCGAACCTCATCGAGCGCGTGCTCGTCATCGATCACGGGCGGATCGTCATGGACGAGGCGACGGATGCCGTGCGCGACCGTGCCGCGAACATCGTGGGCGACGCGAGCGCCGTCGACGCGTTCGTCGCCGGGCGGCAGGTGATCCACCGCGAGAGCCTGGGGAACGTGGCATCCGTCACCGTCCTCGGCGCCCTCACGCTCGCGGACCGCGAGCGCCTCGCCGCGGCGCGCCTGGACGTCGCTCCGGTCTCGCTGCAGCAGCTGATCGTCCGCACCACACAGAACGCGGCATCCGAGTCCGCGGCGTCCGAGGAAGGAGCACTGCGATGAACCGCACCGTCAACGTCGTGCGCATGCAGCTGATCAACAAGCAGACGTTCGTCTGGGTGCCGCTGATCGTGCTCGGCTCGTCGTTGGCGATGTCGCTCGTGATCTACGCCATCCTGAGCTCCTCGGGCCTTCCCGGCCCCTTCTACGGCGGCGGCTCGCAGGCACCCCTGTGGGTGCTGCTGTTCGTGGGGATCTCGTCCCTGACGCTCACCTTCCCGTTCTCGCAGGCGATGAGCGTCACGCGCCGGGAGTTCTTCCTCGGCACGATGCTCGCCGCGGCGATGTGCGCGGTGCTGCTGGCGGCGGTCTTCGCGATCGGCGGCATCATCGAGGACGCGACGGACGGGTGGGGCATCAACGGGTACTTCTTCGCGCTCGACTGGGTCGTCGAGAACGGCCCGCTCGGCGCGGCGTTCTTCTACTTCGTGATGGCGATGCTCATCTTCATGCTGGGGTTCTGGTCGGCGACCGTCTACAAGCGGTCCGGCGCCCTGCTCCTGACCCTCATCTGGGTGGGCGTCGGCGCGCTGCTGCTCGTCGCGATCTGGGCGATCACGCGCTTCGAGGTGTGGGGCGACGTGATCACGGCGCTGGTCGAGCTCGGCGCGGTGGGTCTGGCCGCGTGGGGACTCGTCCTCACGCTCGTGCTCGGCGGGATCTCTTACCTCACTCTGCGGCGCACGGTTCCCTGATCCCCTCCCGCTCGCTGAGCGAGCTTGCGAGTCGGAACGGATGCTGCCACCCGGCGATCACGCCGGGTGGCAGCATCCTCTGTTCCACGTGAAACGGAAGGTCAGCGGGAGTCGGCGGCCTCCGTGTGGTGACGGATGACCTCGGCGACCACGAAGTTGAACCACTTCTCGGCGAAGGCCGGGTCGAGGTCGGCCTGCTCGGCGAGGCTGCGCAGCCGCGCGGTCTGCTGCTCCTCGCGGGCCGGGTCGGAAGCGGGCATGCCGTGCTCGGCCTTCAGGTGGCCGACCTGCTTGGTCGCCTTGAAGCGCTCGGCGAGCAGATACACCAGGGCGGCGTCGATGTTGTCGATGCTGCTGCGCAGCCGGGCCAGCGTCGTCGTGGGGTCTTCGGTCATGGCGCTCCTTCTCGCCCCTCGACGATACCCGAGCACCTGAGCCGCTCCGCCGTGATGACGGCGCCTCATGCCATCCGGGTGAAGTTTGCCGCGCGTACCTCGTGGCGCGCACTCCCCAGCCCTAGAGTGTGACCCATGACCGATGCCTCGCCTTCAGTCGGTGCCACCTCCGCCGAGGCCGCCGAGCCGCTTTCCGCCGACCCCGCAGCCGGCACCGACGCGGCGGCGGTCTCGCCCGGCGTCAACGGCGCCGCGTCTCCGGAGGCGACCCCGGTGTTCACCGGCGAGGCGCCGGAGGGCAAGACCTTCTGGGCGAACCTCAACAGCCCGTTCCGCCTGGGGCTGGTGCTCACGCTCGGCGGGCTGGCCGCCATCGCCCTGGGCCTGGCGTTCTGGAACCTCTCGACGATCATCATCTACGTCGTCTTCGCGCTGTTCGCGGCGCTCGGCCTCGACCCGGTGGTGCGGTGGTTCGGGCGCCACAACGTCTCGAGGCCGTGGGCCATCGTGATCGTCTACACGGCCTTCGCGCTCGTGTTCGCCGGCGTCATGCTCCTCGTGATCCCGGCGCTCGTGAAGCAGATCACCGCGTTCTTCAGCGACCTGCCCCAGACCGTCGACGAGTTCCAGCAGTCCGACTTCTACGCGTGGCTGAGCTCGACGTTCGGCTCTCAGGTCGGCGCGATCACCGACCAGATCGAGAAGTTCCTCACCAACCCGGCGAACATCGCGGCGATCGGCGGCGGCGTCGTGAACTTCGCGATCAACGTGGGGACGACGATCTCGGGCCTCATCATCGTGCTCGTGCTGAGCCTCTACTTCCTCGCGGGGCTCCCGGCCATGAAGGTCGCGTTCAACCGCTTCGCGCCGGCTCGCAACCGCCCCAAGGCGGCGGCCATGACCGACCAGATCACCGATTCGATCGGCGCCTACCTCATGGGCATGGTGGTGCTGGCGTTCTGCAACTCGGTCGTCGCGTTTCTGCTGCACCTGTTCCTGGGGCTGCCGTTCCCGGCGCTCATGGGCGTGCTCGCGTTCCTCATCACCCTGATCCCGCTCATCGGTTCGGTGCTGTACTGGATCACGGCGACGACGCTCGCGCTCTTCACCGGCTGGGTGCCGGCGCTGATCTTCGCGATCATCTACCTGATCTACATGCAGCTCGAGGCGTACGTGCTCACGCCCAAGGTGATGAACAAGGCGATCTCGGTGCCGGGTGCGCTGGTCGTGATCGGCGCCATGGTCGGCGGCACGCTGCTCGGCCTCCTCGGCGCGCTGGTCGCGATCCCGGTGACGGCGTCGATCCTCCTCATCATCAAGCAGGTCTTCATCCCCAAGCAGGACGCCAAGATCTGACCTACAGCGCGCAGCAACGCCGGGCACAGCGGACTGCCCTCCTCCGGCGGATCAGCGCGCGGGGAGCAGGCAGGTCGGCGACGGGGCCTCGCTGCGGTGGCGCACGCGCCCCGGAACCCCCGTGCGCACGTCGAGCGTGAGCGAGGCCACCTCGTTCGACAGCTGCCCGGCGACGAGCAGGATGTCGCGCACCACGACGTGGTGGCGCGGCCAGTCCACCCCGGCGTCGACCAGGGCGACCGGCTCGACGTACTCGCCTGCGCCGCGCACGCGCAGCGTCGCGAGCGTGTTGCTGCCGCGCACGCCGGCGTAGAGGAACTCCCCGTCGCGTGACGCCGCGAGCTCGGCGGCGCTGTCGCCCGGGAGGGTGCCGGCGCCGAGCGGCGTGCCGCCGACGAGGCTCCACGTGCCGTCGGCCGCCGGCGCGAGCACGAACAGCTCGCACGAGAACTCGGTCACGACGTAGAGGTGCCCGCTCGGGTGCCACGCCATGTGCCGTGGGCCGCTGCCCTGCGGCAGCGCGACCTGCTGCACCTGTCGCAGCCCGTGCGTTCCGTCCCGCCAGAACCGCACGACGTCGTAGCCGAGGTCGGTCGTCGCGATGAGCGCACCCGGCAGGAACACCGCTTCGTGCGCACGGGAGGGACGGGCGACGGATGCTGCGTCCTCCGCCCCGTCGGTCGCCGCGGGCTCTTCGCGGTCGTGGTCGGGAACGAGGTGCGCGTACTCCTCCCCGGCAGCCTCGCGCAGTGCCCGCGCCGCCGCGGCGAGGTCGATGTCGCCGGCCTGCTCCAGCGCGCCGTCGGGCCCGTAGGGGTCGGTCGCCGCAGGAGCGATCACCGGCGACGAGGGGCGGCCCGCAGCATCCAGGTCCATGCGGACCACGCGTCCGTCGCCCCAGCAGCTCGCGACGAGGAAGCGGCCGTCGGGCGACACCGCCACGTGGCACACCGCCTCGCCGGCGGCGACGGGCGCGCCGAGCGCCGCGAACGTCGCCTCGCCGGTGCGGCGGAAAGCCTGCACCTGCGCCCGGGCTTCGAGCGCCGCGAACACGACATCGCCCGGCGCCACGGTCAGCGACCCCGGGTGCGGTGCGAGCCACGACGGCGAGTCCGCGGTGGCGACCTCGCCGGCGAAGGCCAGCGCGCCGCCCGCGGAGGCGTCGTCCGCGGCGCCGGCGAGCAGCATCCCGAATCCGGACGCGCTGCCGCCCATGTCGGCGGTGTATCCGCCCAGCCAGAACCTCATGAGTCTCCGTATGGCTCGAGACGTCTCGTCTCTGCGTTTCGTCTCGCCAGCTCGCTCAACGACCGCGTTCCTCGCTCGCTCAACGACCGGGCAAGGGGTCAGTCGACGAGGTCGTGACGCACGATGACGGCGTCACGGGCCGCGCCCACGCCGATCACCGAGATGCGCGTGCCGCTCATGGCCTCGAGCGCGAGGACGTACTCCTGCGCTTCGGGCGGCAGCTCGTCGAAGGTGCGGGCTCCCGAGATGTCCTGCTTCCAGCCGGGGAAGTACTCGAGGATCGGCTTCGCGTGGTGGAAGTCCGACTGGTTGACGGGGATCTCGTCGAACCGCTCGCCCTCGACCTCGTAGGCGACGCACACCGGGATCCGGTCGAGGCCGGTGAGGATGTCGAGCTTCGTCAGCACGAGGTCGGTGATGCCGTTGATGCGCGTCGCGTAGCGCGTGATCGGCGCGTCGTACCAGCCGACGCGGCGGGGGCGGCCGGTCGTCGTGCCGAACTCGAAGCCGCGCGAGCGCAGGAAGTCGCCGTTCTCGTCGAACAGCTCGGTCGGGAACGGCCCCGAGCCGACGCGCGTCGTGTACGCCTTGACGATGCCGACGATGCGGTCGAGGCGGTTGGGGCCGACGCCGGAGCCCGTCGCCGCCCCGCCCGCCGTCGCCGACGAGGAGGTCACGAACGGGTAGGTGCCGTGGTCGACGTCGAGCATGGTCGCCTGGCCGCCTTCGAAGACGACGACGTCGCCCGCGTCGAGGGCGTCGTTGAGCAGCAGCGACGTGTCGGCGACCATCGGGCGCAGGCGCTCGGCGTACGACAGCAGGTCTTCGACGATCTCGTCGGCCGTGATCGCACGGCGGTTGAAGATCTTGACCAGCAGGTGGTTCTTCTGGTCGAGAGCGCCCTCGACCTTCTGGCGCAGGATGTTCTCGTCGAAGAGGTCCTGCACGCGGATGCCGACGCGGTTGATCTTGTCGGCGTAGGCGGGGCCGATGCCGCGACCGGTGGTGCCGATCTGCCGCTTGCCGAGGAACCGCTCGGTGACCTTGTCGAGCGTGCGGTGGTACTGGGTGATGATGTGCGCGTTCGCGCTCACCCGCAGGCGGGAGGTGTCGAGACCGCGGGCGTGCAGCGCCTCGAGCTCGTAGAAGAGCACCTCGAGGTCGATGACCACGCCGTTGCCGATCACGGCGTTCACGCCGGGAGACAGGATGCCGGAGGGCAGCAGGTGCAGCGCGTACTTCTCGTCGCCGATGACGACCGTGTGGCCGGCGTTGTTGCCGCCGTTGAACTTGACCACCCAGTCGGTGCGCTCACCCAGGAGATCGGTGGCCTTGCCCTTGCCCTCGTCTCCCCACTGGACTCCGACGATCACGATGCCTGGCATGGGCTACTCCCCCGTTATCGGACGGTTACACCCCATCCTATCGGGATGCTTCGTTACGCCTTCTGGCGCCGTGAGTCCTCCCGTGACATCCGGCGTTGGACGCGCGCATGACGCCGCGGGAATCGTGAAGAGCGGATCGCCTCGTGCGAAAGAAGGAGAACTCCCGTGACCGATCAGGTTCACCTCGCCATCGCCCTCGAACGCGCCGGCTGGCACCCCGCCGCGTGGCGCGAGGCCACAGCGCGCCCGCACGAGCTCACGTCGGCGCGGTATTGGCGCGACCTGCTGCGCACGGCCGACGACGCCGGCATCGCCCTGGCCACGATCGAGGACGCCCTCGCGCTCACCGACCGGTTCGAGCCGGCCGACGGCCTCCGCCGCGACCGGGTGCGGGGCCGCCTCGACGCCGTGCTCATCGCGTCGTATGCCGCGCCGCTGACGCGCCGCATCGGCCTCGTGCCGACCGTCACGACGGCGCACCCCGAGCCCTTCCATGTCGCCACCGGCATCCAGACGCTCGACTTCGCCAGCCGCGGCCGCGCCGGCGTGCGGCTCGTCGCGGGCGCGTCGGCCGCCGAGCGCGCCAACTTCGGCCGCCGCACGTCGGGTGTCGACGCCATCCCCGCGTCGGGTCGCGTCGAGGACTCCCCTGAGATTCTCGCGGCCTTCCGCGAGGCCGGCGAGTTCGCCGACGTGCTGTCGCGCCTGTGGGACTCGTGGCAGGACGACGCCATCATCAGGGATGCTGCGACCAGCCGCTTCCTCGACGCCGACCGCGTGCACAACATCGAGTTCGAGGGCGAGTTCTTCTCCGTGACGGGCGCCTCGATCGTGCCCCGGTCGCCGCAGGGCCGGCCGCTGATCACGGTGCTCGCGCACCAGACCGTGCCGTACCGCCTCGCCGCGGAACATGCGGACCTGGTCTTCGTCACCCCCGTCGACGAGACGGAGCGGCCCGGCTTCACCCTGCCCGGCATCCTTTCGGAGCTGGATGCTGCCGCCGACGACCTGCGAACGGGCGACGAGCGCCTGCGTGTCTTCGCCGACCTGCTCGTACTGGTCGAAGACTCGGAGGCCGCGGCGCGCGATGCGCTGGCACGCCTCGACGAGTGGGACGGTGCGCCGCTCGCGTCCGACGCGCGCGTCGTCGCAGGCACGCCCGGCGATGTCGCGGACGCGGTGCGGGAACTCGCCGCGGCGGGCGTCGACGGTGTGCGCCTGCGCCCCGCGCGCCAGCCCGCCGATGTCGTCGCGATCACCGAGAAGGTCGTGCCGCTGCTGCGTTCGACCGGCACACTCCGCGAGGACGACGGAGCTGGGTCCCTGCGCGCCCGCCTCGACCTCGCCCGCCCCGAGAGCCGCTACGTCCGAGAGAAGGTCGCGCTGTGAGCCGCAGCATCCGTCAGATCCACCTCGCCGCCCACTTCCCCGGCGTCAACAGCACGACAGTCTGGACGGACCCGACGGCGGGCAGCCAGATCGACTTCTCGTCGTTCGAGCACTTCGCCGCAACGGCCGAACGCGGACTGTTCGACTACGTCTTCCTCGCCGAGGGCCTGCGCCTGCGCGAGCACAAGGGCCGCATCCACGAGCTCGACGTGCTCGGTCGCCCCAACACGCTGTCGATCCTCGCGGCGGTCGCCGCGATCACCGAGCACATCGGCGTGGTCGGCACGCTCAACACGACGTTCAACGAGCCCTATGAGCTGGCGCGTGAGCTCGCGACCCTCGACCACCTGTCGGGCGGCCGGGCCGGCTGGAACGCCGTCACCAGCTCCGACGCCTTCCACGGGGCGAACTTCCGCCGCGGCGGCTACCTCGACCACGCCGACCGCTACGAGCGCGCGCGCGAGTTCGCGGCGCTCGCGAAGGAGCTGTGGGATTCGTGGGCAGAGGGCGACGTGCGAGCGGATGCTGCCACCGGCGTCTTCCTCGACGACGGCGTTCCGGCGCGCGTGCGCCACAGCGGCCCGCAGTTCGACGTCGACGCGCTGTTCGACGTGCCCCGCTCCCCGCAGGGACGCCCGGTCATCGTGCAGGCCGGCGACTCCGCCGACGGGCGCACGTTCGGCGCCGAGCACGCCGAGGTGATCTTCTCGCTGCATCAGGAGTTCGAGGACGCGCGCGCGTTCTACGGCGACGTCAAGGGACGCCTGGCCCAGTACGGCCGCGACGAGGACTCGCTCAAGATCCTCCCGGCGGTGACCTTCTCGCTGGGCGACACCGAGGCGGACGCCCGCGAGCGCGCCCGCGAGGTCGCACTGCAGCAGGTGCGTCCCGAGGTCGCGCTCACGTACGTCGAGCAGGTGTGGGGCCGCGACCTGAGCGGCTACGACCCCGACGGGCCGCTGCCCGACGTCGACCCCGACACCGGGAACGAGACGGCGCGCGGCTGGGCGAACCGGCACGCGGCGGTGCGAGCCAGGATCGCGAAGCTGCGGCAGCTGTCGGAGACCGAGGGGCTCAGCATCCGTGAGACCGTCATCCGCCTCACGGCCACCCCGACCTTCGTCGGCACGCCCGACCGCATCGCCGCCGAGATCGACCGTTACGTGCAGGAGCGCGCGACGGACGGCTTCACCGTCGTCGGGCACCTGACGCCGCACGGGCTGGACGAGTTCGCCGAGCGCGTCGTGCCGCTCCTGCAGGAGCGCGGCTCGTACCGCCGGTCGTACGACGAGGGCGCCACGCTGCGCGACCTGCTCGGCCTTCCGTCGCCGGTTGCGGCACCGGCCCTCGCGGCACGATGACGGGCCGCGCGCGCCTGCTGTTCGTCGGAGCCGGCCCCCGGGCGATCATGCTCCTCGAACGCGTGCTGGCGCGCGCGGACGAGCACACGCTGCTCGACATCGACCTCGTCGACCCGCATCCCCCCGGTGCCGGCCGCATCTGGCGACACGCGCAGTCGCCTCTTCTGAAGCTCAACTCGATGACCCGCGACGTCACGGTGTTCACCGACGACAGCTGCACGATCGACGGGCCGGTGCGCCCGGGTCCGTCGCTCAGCGAGTGGATCGAGCAGTGGCGCGCCGGTGAGCTCCTCGACGTCGACCTCGACGAGCTGTCGGCCGCCGAGGCCCGCGCCCTCGCGCCCGAGGGCTTCCCGACGCGGCGCCTGCACAGCCACTACCTCGACTGGTTCTTCCGCCGCACCGCGGCGAGCGCGCCGGAGGGCGTGCGCGTCCGGCTGCACGCCGACACCGTGGCGTCGGTACGGGCGACCGCCGATGGACGGCACGCGGTCTCGCTCGAGAGCGGTCGCGAGATCGAGACGGATGCTGTCGCCTACTGCCTGGGCCACACCGAGCGCGAGCCCGACCCCGCGACGACAGCCCTCGCCGTGGCTGCGGCGCGGGAGGGGCTCACGTACGTGGGCCCGGCGTTCACCGCGGACGCCGACCTGTCGCGACTGGCCCCGGGTACGGACGTGATCGTGCGCGGCATGGGACTCGCGGCCGTCGACCTCGTGGTGCTCCTCACCCACGGACGCGGCGGACGGTTCGACCGCGATGCCGACGGGGCGCTGCGCTACCTGCCGTCGGGCCAGGAGCCCCGGCTGCACCTCGGCTCGCGGCGCGGCGTTCCGTATCGCTCCAAGGTGACCTCGACCCTGCAGGGCGACCCGCCGCAGCGCGACGTGCTCACCCCGCAGGCGATCGCCGCTCTCGTCGACACCGGCCGACCGATCGACTTCGATCGCGACGTGTGGCCGCTCGTGGCCGCGGAGCTGCTGCACGGGCACTACCGGGAGCTCTTCACGGGGCACCCGGACCGGGTGGCGAGCACGTGGGAGGAGTTCCGCCCGGTGCTGCAGGCGCACGCGTGGGACGACCCCGCCCTGCGCACCGCGATCGCCGCGGTCGTGCCCGATCCGCTCGACCGGTTCGACGTCGCCGCGTTCGACCGGCCGTTCGCCGACGCGCAGTTCACCGACGCCGGCGACCTGCAGCGCCGCGTGCGCGCGCACATCGCCGACGACCTGCAGCTGCGCACGACGCAGGAGCGCAGCCCCGCACAGGGCGTGTTCATCGCGGCGCTGCTGTCGTTCATGGCGCTGGCCGAGATCCCCAAGGAGCGCTTCACCGCCCGCTCCCGCGCGTACACCCTGCCCGTCCGATGGCACACGTTCTTCAGCTATCTCGCGAGCGGTCCGCCCCCTCACCGGCTCGAGGAGCTGCTCGCGCTCGCCGCCGCCGGGGTCGTGCGCTTCCTCGGGCCCGACGTCGAGGTGGCGGTCGAGCCGCGCGGGTTCGCAGCATCCGCTCCCCGCGTTCCGGGCGAGACGGTCGCCGGGGCGCTCGTCGACGCGTGGCTGCCCGCCGCCGACGCCGCGCTGAGCACCAACGGCGTGCTGCGCGAGCTCGCCACGGTGCACGGCAGCGAGCTGCGGGTGACGGATGCCGAGTACGACGGCTCACTCGGACGCGTGCGCGTCACCGAGGACGGACGCGTGCTGCGGCCCGACGGCTCCCCGCACGACACGCTGTTCGCGATCGGCCCCTTCACCTCGCAGACCGAGGCCGGCGCGTTCACCCGGCCGGCGGCGAACTCGCTGTCGCTGCGCCAGACGGACGTCGTGGCGGGCGCGATCGCCGCGCGTCTCGCCGTGTCGGTGCCCGTCGGCTCGTAGCCCCGGTAGAGCGCACCCGATGTGACGCCGAATGACGGCGCGTGACCGTGCGCGACCGTCATTCACGCCGCGTGACATCACCGATCGAGCGCCACACCGCGTCTCCGAGACGCTGAGACCACGAGCCGGCACCATCGCCGCAACTCGCCCGCCACAGCTTCTGGAGACACCATGTCGTTCACCCGACCCCGCACCGCCGCGCTCGCGGCGATCGGCGTCGTCGCGCTCGCGCTCACCGCGTGCGCGACCGGCGCCGGCGACGCCGCACCCACCGCATCCGCCGAGGCGGAGCCCGTCTCGGGCGGCAACCTGACCTTCGCGATCTCGGTCGACAGCCAGTGCATCGACCCCCAGCAGGTCGGCAACAACGACGCGATCGCCATTGCGCGCCAGACCGTCGCGTCCCTGACGATCCAGGACCCCGAGACCGGCGAGATCCTGCCGTGGCTCGCCACCGACTACGAGGTGAACGACGACGCCACGAGCTTCACGTTCACGCTGCAGGACGGTCCCACGTACGCCGACGGCGAGCCCATCGACGCGGCATCCGTCAAGACGAATTTCGAGGCCATCCAGGCGCTGGGCGCGAAGGCCAGCCTCGGCTCGTCGTACCTCGCCGACCTCGAGAGCGTAGAGGTGCCGGACGAGCACACGGTCATCGTCAACTTCTCGGAGCCGAGCGCGCAGTTCCTGCAGGCGACGTCGACCTTCTCGCTCGGGCTGCTGTCGCCCGCGACAGCCGCGGTGAGCCAGGCCGACCGCTGCCTCGGCGACTTCATCGGCTCGGGTCCGTTCTCGGTGCAGAGCTACACCCCCAACGAGGGCGCCGTGCTCGAGCGCCGCGACGGCTACGAGTGGGGACCGTCGACCGCCGGCCACACCGGCGAGGCGTACCTCGACACCATCACGTACAAGGTCGTGCCCGAGTCGGGCAACCGCACCGGCAGCCTGCAGTCGGGCCAGATCGACGCGACCACGGGCATCGCGACGGCCGACGCCGTGCTGTTCGAGGGCGATGACTTCTGGTCGCTCAATCGCGCCAACCCCGGCTCGGTCTACAACCTGTACGCGAACCAGTCGACCGAGAAGCTCGCCGACGAGAACGTGCGCCTCGCGATCCAGAAGGGCATCGACCGCGAGCAGATCACGTCGACGCTGCTCGGCCCGGACGACCTGCCGGCCGTGTCGCCGCTCGCGTCGTCGACGCCGTACTTCACCGATCTGAGCGACGTGCTCGAGTACGACCCCGAGGCCGCCGCAGAGCTCCTCGAGGAGTCGGGCTGGACCGAGGGCGAGGACGGCATCCGCGAGAAGGACGGCGAGAAGCTCAGCTTCCACGTGACCTACTGGCAGTCGCCCAAGGAGGTGCTCGAGCTCGTGCAGCAGCAGCTGCGCCAGATCGGCATCGACCTGCAGCTGACCTTCGCGAGCATCGCCGACGTGCAGGCCGCGAACGCCGACGGCACGTACGACTTCTCGTACGGCAACCTGACCCGCGCCGATCCCGACGTGCTCCGCACGGTGTTCTCGGTCAGCGGCACCAACAACGCGACCAAGCGCACCGAGCCCGACGAGATCGACGAGCTGCTCGACGAGCAGGCCGCCATCATCGACCCCGCCGAGCGCCAGAAGGTCGTCGACGAGGCCGCGGAGCTGCTCATCACCGGCGGCTACTCGATCCCGATCTACCAGCTGTCGACCACCATCACGGCCGCGTCGAAGGTGCAGGGTCTGACGTTCGAGGCATCCAGCCGCCTGGACTTCTACGACGCCTGGATCGCCGAGTAAGCACCGAGCAAGAACCGCACGCACAGAGAGGGATGAGGAGCGAGATCATGTGGCTGAGCTACATCGCCCGGAGGATCGGTCAGGGCCTCGTGGTCCTGTGGGCCGCGTACACGATCTCGTTCCTCATCCTGTACCTCCTCCCCGGCGACGCCGCGACGCTGTTCGCGGGCGGCGGCGACCAGGAGGCCATCGACCCCGAGCTCGTGGCACAGCTGCGCAGCGAGCTCGGGCTCGATCGCCCGCTGTGGGAGCAGTACCTCGTCGCCCTGGGCAAGGCGCTGACCGGCGACTTCGGAGTGTCGACGCAGACCGGGCGGCCGGCATCCGATCTGCTCCTCGAGGCCCTCCCTCCGACGCTCGCGCTGACCGCCTTCGCATTCGTGCTGTCGGTCGTGTTCGGCATCGTCCTCGCACTCTCGGCGTCCCTCGCCCGCGCGCAGTGGCTGCGCAACCTGCTGTCGTCGCTGCCGCCGCTGGGCGTCTCGATCCCGGTGTTCTGGATCGGCCTCCTGCTGCTGCAGGCCTTCTCGTTCCGCATCCGCCTCTTCCCCTCGATGGGCGATGAAGGCTTCGAGAGCCTCGTCCTCCCGGCGATCACCATCGCGATCCCCTCGGGCGCGTTCATCGCGCAGCTGCTGTCGCGGAGCCTCCGCTCCACGCTCGCCCAGCCGTACGTCGAGATCGTCCGCGCCAAGGGCGCGAGCGAGCGCCGCGTGCAGCTCGGCCACGCGTTCCGCAACGCGGCGATCCCCTCGCTCACCATGGTCGGCGTGCTCATCGGCGGCCTGCTCTCGGGCGCCGTCGTCACCGAGACCGTGTTCTCGCGCCTCGGCATCGGCCGCCTCGTCGTCACCGCCGTCAACAACCGCGACGTGCCCGTCGTGCAGACCGTGGTGGTCTTCGCCGCCCTCGTCTTCGTGGTCGCGAACCTCGTCGTCGACCTCGTCTACCCCCTCATCGACCGCCGCATCACGCTCGCCCGCACGGCGTTCGTCGCAGCCTGACAGGAGCAGTCATGACCGTCGAGAACGTGCTCGCCCCTCCCGCGCGCACCCTTGAGCCGCACGACCCCTTCCTCGAGTCGATCGTCGACCCCGACGCCGATCCGTCGGGCGGCCCGCACGCGGCTTCTCGTGACGAGCGAACGGATGCTGCGACCCGCCGCGCCGCACTGCGCCCGGTGATCGCCGTGCTCAAGCAGCCGACCCTCGTCGCATCGATCCTCGTGCTCGCCCTCGTGACGCTGTGGGCGCTGGTGCCCTCGTGGTTCACGGCGTGGGATCCGATCGTCGGCGTCCCCCAGGACCGCCTGCTGCCGCCGAGCCCCGAGCACCTCTTCGGCACCGACAACCTCGGGCGCGACCTCTACGCCCGCGTCGTCTACGGATCAGCGACGTCGCTCGCCGCGACCTCCGTCGCGGTCATCGTAGGGCTCGCGGTCGGCTCGCTGTTCGGGCTGCTCGCCGGCTTCCTCCGCGGCTTCGTCGACGACGCGATCATGCGCTTCATGGACGTGCTGCTCGCGATCCCGAGCCTGCTGCTCTCGCTCGCCCTCATCACCGCGCTCGGCTTCGGCACCCTCAACGTCGCGATCGCGGTCGGACTCGCGAGCATCGCCTCGTTCTCCCGCGTCATGCGCGCCGAAGTGCTGCAGATCGCGACCGCCGTCTACGTCGAGGCGGCGCACGTCTCGGGCGTGCGCTGGTACACGGTGCTGCGCCGGCACGTGCTTCCGAACGCATCCGGACCCGTCGTCGCACTTGCCGCCCTCGAGTTCGGCGTCATGGTGCTCGCCATCTCGTCGCTGTCGTTCCTCGGCTTCGGCGCACCGCCGCCCACGCCCGAGTGGGGCTCGCTCGTCGCCGGCGGGCGGGACTACCTCGCCGTGGCGTGGTGGCTCACCACGTTCCCGGGCCTCGTCATCGTCGCCGTCGTGCTGTCGGCCAACCGCATCTCGCGCGCCCTCGAGCGCAATGGAGGAATCCGATGACCGCGCTGCTGGAGGTCTCGAACCTGTCCGTCTCGTACACGCTGGGCGGCGAGCCGAAGCCGGCGGTCCGCGACGTGAGCTTCACCGTCGACCGCGGCGAGGTCGTCGCGATCGTCGGCGAGTCCGGCTCGGGCAAGAGCACGACCGCGCACGCGGTGATCCACCTCCTCGCCTCGAATGCGGCGGTGGACGCCGGCTCGATCGTCTTCGACGGCACCGACCTCACCGGGCTCTCGCGCCGCGCCTGGCGTGAGGTGCGCGGTCGCGCGATCGGGCTCATCCCGCAGGACCCGACCACGAGCCTCAACCCGGTCAAGCGCGTGGGTCGCCAGGTGGGCGAGCCGCTCGTGATCCACGGGCTCGCCACGCGCCGCGGCGCGGATGCGCAGGCCGTCGAGCTGCTGCGCCTCGCCGGCATCGGAGAGCCCGAGGCACGCGCCAAGCAGTTCCCGCACCAGTTCTCCGGCGGCATGAAGCAGCGCGCGCTCATCGCCACGGCGCTGGCCGCCGAGCCGAAGCTCGTGATCGCCGACGAGCCGACGAGCGCCCTCGACGTCACGGTGCAGAAGCAGATCCTGGACCACATCGACACGCTGGCGTCGACGCTCGGCACGGCCGTGCTGCTCATCACGCACGACCTCGGCGTCGCCGCCGACCGCGCCGAGCGCATCATCGTGATGCAGAACGGCGAGATCGTCGAGACCGGCGCCGCTCGCCAGGTGCTGGAGGATCCGCAGCATCCGTACACCCGCGCCCTGATCGCCGCGGCGCCCGGGCTGCGCGGCGGGACCCCGCGGGTTTTCGAGCGACCGCTTCGGACGGACACGGATGCTGCTTCCCCGCCGCTCCTGGAGGTCACGGGTCTCCGCAAGGAGTTTCCGCTCCCCGGGCGCGAGAAGCTCCTCGCCGTCGACGACGTGACGTTCCGCGTCGACCGCGGCGAGACGCTCGCGATCGTGGGCGAGTCGGGATCGGGCAAGAGCACGACGGCGCGACTGGCGCTGCGCCTCGAGAAGCCGTCGGCGGGCAGCATCCGTTTCGACGGAAACAACCTCGTCACCGCGAGTCGGGAAGAGCTGCGCGCGCTGCGCCGGCGCTTCCAGCTCGTCTACCAGAGCCCGTTCGCATCGCTCGACCCGCGGTTCACGATCGCCGAGGTGATCGACGAGCCGCTGCGCGCGTACGGCATCGGCAAAGCCGAGCGGGGGCACCGCGTGCGCGAGCTGATCGAGCAGGTGGCGCTGCCGGCGAGCACCGCGTCGCGGCGTCCGGCCGAGCTGTCGGGCGGTCAGCGGCAGCGCGTCGCCATCGCGCGCGCTCTCGCGCTGCACCCCGATCTCGTCGTGCTCGACGAGGCCGTGTCGGCGCTCGACGTGTCGGTGCAGGCGCAGATCCTCGACCTGCTCGCCGCCGTGCAGCGCGAGGTGGGGGTGTCGTACCTGTTCATCAGTCACGACCTCGCGGTGGTGCGCGAGATCTCGGACCGCGTTGCCGTGATGCAGCACGGGCGCATCGTCGAGCAGGGCGCGACCGCGCAGGTGCTGAGCGCACCGCGCGAGGAGTACACGCGCAGGCTGATCGAGGCGATCCCGGGGTCGAGTCTGTCGGCGCCCGTGCTCGCGGAAGGGGCGGTCGCATGAGCGCCCGCGCGACACTGGCCGAGCAGACGACCGAGCTGTTGCAGGAGCTGATCCGCAACGCGGCCGTCAATGACGGGACCCCCGACTCGGGGCACGAGTACCTGCAGGTGGGCACGCTGCAGCGCTTCTTCGAGGGTTCCGGGCTCGAGGGCGTCGTCGTCGAGCCGCACCCCGGCCGGGCGTCGCTCATCATCCGCATCGAGGGCACCGATCCGACCGCGCCGTCACTCGCCCTCGTCGGGCACACCGACGTGGTGCCGGTCGAGCCGTCGGGCTGGACGCGCGACCCGTTCGGCGGCGAGATCGTCGACGGCGTGCTGTGGGGACGCGGCGCGATCGACATGCTCAACCTCACCGCCGCGTACGCCGTGGTGACCCGTGCGATCGCGACGGGTGGGTTCCGTCCGCGCGGCGACCTCATCTTCGCCGCCGTCGCCGACGAGGAGAACGGCAGCCGCTTCGGCGTCGGGTGGCTCACCGAGCACCGCCTCGACCTGATCGACGCCGACTACGTGCTCACCGAATCCGGCGGCGCCCATGCAGGGTCCCGTCCGCACCTCGGCGTGATGGTCGGCGAGAAGGGCGGGGCCGGCCGTCTGCTGCGCGTGACCGGCGCGCCCGGTCACGGCTCTGCACCGTGGGGTTCGCGCAACGCCGCGGTCATCGCGGCCGAGGCCGTGACCCGCCTCGCGCGGCACCGTGGAACGACCGTCATCACGCCGCAGTGGCGCGCGTACGCCGAGGCGCTCGACCTCGACCCCGAGACCCGCACCGCCCTCACCGACCCCGGGCGGTTCTACGACGGCCTGCCGCACCTCGGCAACCTCGACGGATTCGCGCACGCCTCGACCCACACCACGGTCTCGCCCACCATCGTGCGCGCGGGCGAGAAGGGCAACGTCATCCCGGGCACGGCCACCGTCCAGCTCGACATCCGCATCCTGCCCGACGTCACGCGCGACGACGTCGAGGGTCTCATCCGCGACGCGCTCGGCGACCTCATCGAGCACATCGAGATCGAGGGCGACTGGTTCGGCGAATCGACCATCTCATCCGTCGACACGCCTCTCTTCGACGCGCTCGGCAGCGCGGTGCGCCGCGCCTACCCGTCTGCTGAGCTGCTGCCGATGCTCGGCGTCGGCGGCACCGACGGCCGTTTCTACCGGCGCCGCGGCATCCCGGCCTACGGCTTCGGCGTGCTCAGCGAGCGCTGGGACTACGGCACCTTCCGCCGCCTCTTCCACGGCAACGACGAGCGCATCGACCTCGACTCGATCGCCCTCACGGTCGACGCCCTCGACCACGCCGTGCGCACGTTCCACGCCGACTCGAGCACGGCGACGCGCACCCGCGTGTCGGAGCCCGCAAACGCCTGACCGTGGAAGCTGCGCGGGCCGCAGCATCCGTTCCCCATCCACCCCACCGAGGAGCACCCATGACCACCACCCTCAACTCCGATGTCGATCGCGCCGTGTTCGGGCGCGAATGGGAGGACTGGCACCGCACGCACGAGACGCGGCGCGCCGACTCCCTCGGCTTCTTCGCGATCACGGGCCTCTACTGGCTCGGCGCCGACCCGATCACGCTGCCGGGCGCGCCCGGCTCGTGGAGCCTCGGCGCCGACGGCGTGGTCGTCGAGCTCGACGAGGGCGAGAGCCTGACGCTCGACGGCGAGACGATCACCGGCAGCCACGCGTTCGGTGAGATCGCCGAACGCGGCAGCGTCACGCCCACCTTCACCGACGGAGACGTCGCCGGTGCGGTCGAGATCGCGATCCGCGGCGGGCACACCATCCTGCGCCCCCGCCGTGCCGACCACCCGTTCCTCGCGGAGTACTCAGGCACTCCGACGTACGTGCCGAACCCGCGCTGGCGCGTGGTGGCGCGCTTCCGCCCGTTCGACGCCCCGCGGCCGACCGAGGTCGGCGCCGCCGTCGACGGCCTCACGCACGTGTACGACGCTCCGGGAGTGCTCGAGTTCTCGTGGCGCGGCGAGGAGTTCACGCTCACCGCGTTCGAGGGCAAGGCGCCCGGCACACTGCTCGTGCTCTTCACCGACGCGACGAGCGGGCTCACCACCTACGCCGCGAACCGCTCGGTGGGGATCGACGCGCCGGACGCCGACGGCTGGACCACGATCGACTTCAATCGCGCCGTGAACCTGCCGTGCGCGTACACGGACTTCGCGACGTGCCCGCTGCCGCCGGAGGGCAACCGCCTGCCGATCGGCATCGAGGCCGGCGAGAAGACGCCGCTCGCACGCGTGATCTCGAACGCCGCGCTCGTCGCGCCGGGGGTGGCCGCATGAGGTTCCAGCTGCTCGACATCGTCCCCTACCGCGCGGATCCGATCACCGGCCGCCAGGTCTCGCCCGCTGAGCGCTTCGCCGAGACGCTCCAGCAGGCGATCCGCGCCGAGGAGCTGGGATTGGATGCTGTGGCCATCGGCGAACGCCATGCCGGCCACTTCATCTCCTCGTCGCCGACGGTGCTGCTGGGTGCGATCGCGGCGCAGACGCGCAGCATCCGTCTCAATTCCGGCGTGACCGTCCTCTCGGTGCTGGATCCCGTGCGCGTCGCCGAGGACTACGCGACGATCGACCAGCTCTCTGGCGGACGCCTCGACATCACGATCGGCAAGGGCAACGAGGTCGCGCAGTTCCCGCTGTTCGGACTCGACATCGACGACCAGTGGGAGCTGCTCGCCGAGAAGTACGAGCTGCTCCGCACGCTGTGGCGCGAGGAGGACGTCACGTGGCCGGGCACGGAGTTCACGCGGGCGCTGACGGGCGTGACGACGCTGCCGCGGCCTTTCGCCGGCGCGCCGCGCGTGTGGCACGGGTCGGCGACGACGCTGTTCTCCGCAGGACTGGCGGCGAAGTTCGGCGATCCGCTCTTCAGCGCGAACGCGATCCAGCCGCTCGAGAACTACGGCGTGCTGGTCGACCACTACCGCTCCGAGTACGCGCGACATGGCCACGATGCCGCGGGCGCGTTCGTCGCCGCGGGATCGGGAGCGCTTTTCATCGCCGATACGACCGAGGAGGCGATCGCCCAGTACGGCCCGGTCTATAACGCCATCGTCGCCGCCACCAACGTGCCCGGGAACAACACCCCGTTCCGCGACATCGAGCACGCCGTCGCCGAGGGTCCCGCCCTCGTCGGCACACCGCAGCAGGTGATCGACAAGATCGCGCGGTTCCACGGCCGGCTCGGGCACGACCTCCAGTCGATCAGCCTGCCGACGACGGTGCCGTTCGCGCAGCAGCTCGAGATTCTCGAGCGGTTCGCCCTGGAGGTCGCGCCGGTGCTGCGGCGGGAGTTCCCGACGGCGCTGTGGACGGATGCCGACCCCCTCGGTCAGCGGGAGCGCGAGCTCGCGACCGCATGAGTCCCGAGAGCGCGGTCCGCGACGCGACTGCTGCAGTCTCCGGCGAGCGCCGCGTCCCGCGACGCAGCGGCCGCAGGGAACTGCAGCAGTCGCACGCATGGCCGGCGCTCTGGGCGTGTCTGGCGGCGGGCTTCGCGACGCTCTTCGACGCCGTCGTCATCACCTACGCGGCGCCGGCGGTGAGCGCGTCGCTCGGCGGCTCCACCGCGGGCGTGCAGTGGCTGCTCGCGTCGTTCTCGCTGACGTTCGGGCTCGGACTGATCCCGTCGGGGCGGCTCGGCGACGTCTACGGGCGTCGGCTGCTGTTCCTCGTGGGTTCGGGGATCTTCCTGGTCGGCGGCGTGGCCGCCGTGGTCGCGCCGACGATCGGGGTGCTCGTGGCGGCGCGGTTCGTGCAGGGCCTCGGCGCCGGCGTCATCAGCGCCCAGGTGCTCGGCGCGATCCAGGACCTCTTCACCGGGAGGTCGCGCCTGAGCGCCCTCGCCGCGTACACCGCCGTCGGCGGTCTCGCGGGCGTCCTCGGCCCGGTGCTCGCGGCTCTGGTGATCGGGGCCGCTCCCGCCGATGTCGCGTGGCGGGTGGTGCTGCTGACGCCGCTGCCTCTGGTGGTCGCCGCATTCGTGCTCGGATGGCGAGGGATGCCGGGGCCCCGTGCGCGCCCGCACGGGTCGGGGTCCGAGCGCGTCTGGCTCGACCTGCCGGGCATCGTGCTGCTGTGCCTCGTGGTGGTGGCGCTGACCCTGCCCGTCGTGGAGCCGGGACTCTCAGGACTCTCGGGTCTGGCGGTGGCTGGCGCCGCGGTGGTGCTGGGACTCGTGCTGGTGCTGTGGGAGCGCCGGTACGCGCGACGTGGGCGGCTTCCGCTGTTCGCGCCGGCGCTGGTGCGGTCCCGCGGGTTCGTCGTGGGGAACGTCGTCGCGCTGCTGTGGTTCGGCAGCGGCATGGCGGCAGGGTCCGCCGTGACCCTCTACTTCCTGCAGTCGCCGGCGCTGTCGGCACTGGTGATCGCGCTCGTCTTCGCACCGGGTGCGCTGGCCCGGCTGGCCGGATCGCTGTTCAGTCTGCGGGTGGTCGGGCTTCTCGGCTCCTCGGCGACGGTGTGGCTGGGCCTCGGGCTGCAGGCCGTGCTGTTCGCGGGCCTGGCGGTCGTGGCGCCGCTCGTGCCGGGCGGCGTGCTGTTCGTCATCGCGGCCGGCGCCCAGATCGGGCTGGGGATCGGCGGCGGGCTCGTCGAGCCGGTGGTGCGGGCCACGACCCTGTCGTTCGCGCCGGCCGAGCTGCACGGCGTCGCCGCTTCGTTCCTGCAGCTCACGCAGCGACTGGCCGCGACTTTCCTGGTGGCCCTGGCCACCGGCATCCTTCTCACGTCCAGCGGCACCGCGACCGCCGCGACCCTGCAGGCCGCGCTGGTGACCTGTGCGGTGGGCTCGGCGGTGGCGCTGGCCGCGTCGGCCGACCCCGCGTTCCGGCGGGCGGGGACACGGGCCGAGCGGCGCGCCGCTGCGCAGCGGTTCCCGGAGCGCGGTGCGGTCGTGACGGGCGTCCCCGGGCCCGCGCGGTCTATCGTTCGGGGTCGCGAAGCTGGGCGAGCAGTTCGAAGTCGCCCGAACCTGTGAACTCGGTGATGCGCCTGTTCACCACTCGGTACATGGCGAACTCCGCGACATTGGCATGCCGTCTGGTCGGCGCGACTCCGCGGAAGACGCCCAGGTGCGTGCCGTTGCCGCGCAGGTGCGCGGCCACGCGGTCGTCTTCCACGACCAGCTGGATGCGACGCCAGCGCCAGTCGGGGAACGCGTGGAACAGGTCGGCCATGTCTGAGATCCACGCGTCCGCGCCGCCCGGGAGGTGAGCCCGCCGGACCGAGGGAGCGACGAACGCGCGGATCGCGTCGAGGTCGTGACGATTGCAGGCATCGAGGAATTCCGCGTACCACTCATGGGTCTCCCAGGGCTCCATCCCTGCCATTATCCGCGGGATCCAGAACGCCCTCGCGCTCTCGCTTCGTCGGCGCGCAGAGCCACCGCGCGATCGCGCTGCGCGCGTCACCCGATGCGCGCAGCCGCTCCTGACACGACGATCCCGCCCGCGGCGGGGATGTCCACGGTGAGCTCGCTCGGGCGGCCGACGTGGCTGCCCTGGAGGATCACGACGCGCGCCGGCGCCTCCAGTGCGTGGGTGGCGCGGAGGTAGCCGCCGGTCGCGGCCGCCGCCGCGCCGGTCGCGGGATCCTCGATGATCGGCCCGACGGGGAAGACGTTGCGGGCGTGCCACCGATCGGCGCTCTCGGGCCACAGCACGATCATGGTCGCGGGCCACCCCCGCGCGTCGAGCACCGCACGCGCCCGGTCGGGATCGATGGCGAACCCGTCGAAGACCTCGCGATCGGCGAGCACGACGAGCGGGTGCCAATTGCCGCCGAACGCCTGTGCCGGGGCGAAGTCCGGGTGCAGATCCTTGTCCGACAGCCCGATCGCGCCGAGCACGTCGGCCAGAGCATCGGCGAGCAGCGGGGCGATGTCGGGCTCGACGCTCGTGAACGACACGCGCCGGCCCGCGTCGGCGTGCGTCGCGGTGACGATGTCGACGACCCCGACCGGTGTCTCGAACGAGATCGGGCCATCGCCCTCGACCTCGGCGATCGCTGCCGCCGCCGCGACAGTGGCGTGGCCGCAGAACGGCACTTCGGCGTGGGGTGAGAAGTAGCGGATCGCCCGCCCGGCCCCGTTGCCGGCGTCGGTCACGAACGCCGTCTCGGCGTACCCGAGGTCGGCGGCGATGCCCAGCATCGCAGCATCCGTCAATCCATCGGCATCGAGGACGACACCCGCGGGGTTCCCGCCCGCGGGATCTGAGGAGAACGCGGTCCAGCGCTGGATGTCGATCGAGCTCATCTGGTCACGATAGGTCAGCCCGAGGCGCCTCGGTCGCCACACGGCGGCCGATTCCTGCCGATCAGTGTGCGCGGCGCCGGCGGGCGATCCCGATCCAGATCAGTGCCAGTCCGACGACGAGGACGATCGGACCGATCGTCGCCCACAGCGCGGAGCCGCTCATCGCCGACCCGCCCAGCACGTTGAAGCCCTGCAGGGTCCACACCAGCCCGACGAGGACCAGGATCACGCCAGGCACGAGGAAGGGCCACATTCGCTTCACGACCCCGACTCTAGGACGGCGGCGCTCCGCGCGACAGAGCGCGGGCTCAGCCGTCGCCGAGCAGCCAGTTCACGATGCGTCGTGGCGATGGTGCGCGGCGTCTCCGCGAGGCACGCGAGGTATTCCTCCCCCGTGGGCATCTGCGGCGCGGCGGCCATAGACCACTATCCCCACGAGCGGTCGCGCCGGCCAGTGCGGTGGCAGGATCGAAGCGTGGTGTCATTGACGCAGCCGGCGAGCGCGGAGTGGCGCGAGCACCCTGAAGGCTTCCGGCGCTGGGAGAAGTCGACCCGCCTCGGCGACGGACCGGAGATCTGGACCTGGGCTCGGACCGAGGTGCTGAGGTGGGGCGTCAAGACCCGCAGCGGCTTCACCGTCTCACCGGAGCAGGCGGTCCGATCGGGTGACCGTCCGGCGATCGTGGCGCACCCGTTCGGCCTGTCGGTGCGCGAGCCCGTCGAGGTGGTCGCGGTCGTCGACGAGGACGACCGCGTCGGCTTCGCCTATCGCACGCTCGCGGGCCACCCGGTCTCGGGAGAGGAGGCGTTCATCGTGCACCGCGAGGGCGATGCGGTGATCCTCACCGTCCGCTCACTCACACGACCCGGTCGCGGGCACTGGCGGGCGCTCTACCCGGTCCTGCTCGTCGCGCAGTCGGTCGCTCGCCGCCGCTATCTCCGCGCACTCCGCCTGCGCGCGACCCGCTGACGCCACCGGCCCGGCTATTGCCCGCCGAGCTCCCCCGGGTGCGTGAGGCGCCACTCGTCCGTCGGCGGAACGATGGCGCCTTCGATCTCGATCGGAACGGTCACCGTGTTCGGCCCCGCCGTCCACGTGATGCTCCCGACCACCTCGCCGTCCGTGTAGGTCTTCGGGGTCGTCGTCGTCATCTCCACCGAGATCGGGGTGTCGGACCACGTGAAGATCGTCACGTAGTCGGAGACCACGACTTCTGCCGACGAACCCCACGGGGTCGTGATCGTTCCGACCTTCTGGTCCCGCTCGGCGACAGGGACCTCACGGAAGCCGGCACGGATGCTGTCGATCAGGGCCATCACGTTGTGGTTGACGTTGGCGCGCGTCATTCCGCCGAGCAGCACTCCGGTCACCGCGAGCGGCTGTGCGGTCCCGACAGGAACGGATGCGGTGAACAGCAGGTTGTACGTGCCCTCCCCGAGGTTGCCCGTCTTGAGGCCGGTGATGCCGTTGCTTCCGAGCAGGTCGTTGGTGTTCACGATCCGCCCCGGACCGGGCAGCGTGAGGGAGGAGGTCGCGGAGATGCTCGCGATGGCCGGATGCGCGGCCGCGATCTTCCCGAGCGCGATGAGGTCGGCCGGGGTGCTGGTGTTGCGCGGATCGAGACCGGTCGGCTCGACGATGGTCGTGCCGGTGAGGCCGTTCGCGGCGAGCCACCGCTGCGCGGCCCCGCGGAAGGCGCCCTGCGAACCGAAGGCCCAGGTGGAGACGGCCTCGGCGTAGTTGCTCGCCGAGGGGATGAGCATCGTCGCGATCGCGTCGTGCAGCGACAGCGAGCTGCCCGTGGGCATCGCCGCGATCGTCGCGCCCCGCACGTAGTACTGGTCGTAGAGATCGTGGTCGGCCTTGCTGAAGGTGATCGTGGGCCCGGGATCCGCGGCATCCGCCAGTGGATGCCTGTCGAGGATCACGAGTGCCGTGATGACCTTCGTGATGCTCGCGATCGACTGCGGTTCGCTCGTGCCGCTCGTCGCCCAGATGCCGCTCGCGCCCGCACCGAGGTACTCGTCGGCACCCGCGACCGCGATCGCGGCCGCGCCGGAAGAGGGGAGCGCGACGGCCGCAGCCGCCGGCACCGTCACGGGCGGCTCGTGCGTCTCGACGACGGGTGCGCTCAGGGGCGCGGTCAGTGCCCACCACACGTATCCACCCGGGACGCCGAGCAGCACCACGAGCACGATCGCGGTGACGAGCAGCCCGATGCGACGGCGCCGGCGGCGCACCACCGGATCCACCGCGCGGCGCGGCGGATCGCCGAACATCTGCTCCTGGCTGATCAGCCGCGTGAACTCCTCGAGCTCGTCGGTCGGCTGCTGGGGTGTCGAAATGGAAGGCTCCCGTCCCGATGCTGAACCCATCATGCAGCATTGAGACTCCCCGTCTCACCCCATCCACAGGGGTCTGCGTCACGCCGGCGGAGATACCGCGGGCTCGGGCGCAAGGTCGTAGCCGAACGTGTACAGCTCGATCCAGCGGCCGGGCTGCACCTCCCACGCGCCCTCGCGCTCCGACAGCCGCTCGAAGCCGAGCTTCGCGTACAGCGCGTGGGCGCCGGTCATCTCGGGGCCGCTGTTCATCACGACGCGGTGCGAGCCCCGCTCGCGCGCGAGGTCGATGACGTGGCGGGTGAGCGCCTCGCCGATGCCCCGGCCACGGGCGGCAGGAGCCACCGCGAGCTGCCGGAAGTCCGTCTCGCCAGGCTGCGCCATCTCGGCGAGCGGACGGTTCGGCCGCGCGACCCACACCGTCCCGAGGATCTCTCCGCCCGGCTCGACGGCCACCCACACGTCGCCCCCGCCCACACGGCTCGCGACGTCGCGCAACGAGGCGACGTACTCGTCGGACAGCTTGTCGTAGCTCGACAGGTACGCGTCCGCGGTCACCTCACCGGCGCGCTCGTACTCCTCCGTGCGGACGAGCCGAATGGACCACTCCGGAGACACGGATGCTGCCTCCCCGGCGGCCCCGGCCGGCTCCGGCCCGTCGCCCCACGCCTCGGCCAGCAGCTCGTACGACCGCACGCGGTCTGCGTGGTCGTGGGTGACCGTCGTGACCAGGAGCTCGTCGGCGCCGGTCACGCGCTGCAGCGTCTCGAGTCGCTCGACCACGGTCTCGGGCGACCCGACGAACTGCGTGTCGAGGCGGTCGCGGACCACGGCGAGCTCGTCGGCCGTCAGCGGCTCGGCGTCGGCCTCGTCGGGCGAGGGGAAGGGGACGGCGCCCTGGCCGGCGCGGATGCTGTGCACCCATCGACCGTAACCCGCGGCGAGACGGCGGGAGGCAGCATCCGTCTCCGCGACGACGGCGTCGACCGACACGATGACGTAGGGCTCGGCGATGCGACCGGGCCGGAAGGCGGCACGGTATTCCGCGATCGCCTCGAGCACGAATCCGGGGGCGACGTGGTAGTTCGCGCCGAAGGGCAGGCCGAGCTCGCCGGCGAGGCGCGCGCTCGGACCGGCGGTGGAGCCGTGGATCCAGACGGCGACGTCGGCACCCTCGGCGGGCGTGACGTGGATCGGCACGTCCTCGGGCGGCGAGAACGTGCCGTCGAAGAACGACAGGATGTCGGCGACGTCGTCGGCGAAGCGCTCGGCGTCGGCCTCGGTGCGCCCGAGCAGGCGCGCCTGCACGACGAAGCGCTCGGAGTCGAACCCCGCGAACGGGCGGGCGGCGGGCAGCAGAAGCCCGTCGACGACCCGGTCCTCGGACGCGGCGGGGAGCGCGGTCGCCGCCGCGCTGCGCGATCCGGAGCGGCCGATGCCGAGGTCGAACCGGCCCGGGTGCAGCTGCGCCACGATGCCGGCCGCCTCCGCGACCTGCGCCGGGGAGTAGTTGCCGATGATGGTGGCGGCGGTGCCGACACGGATGCTGTGCGTCACGGCGGCGACGGATGCCAGCAGCACGTGCGGCGCGGCGCCCGCGATGCCGGGGTTGAAGTGGTGCTCAGCCACCCAGTAGCGCCGGTAGCCGAGCCGCTCCGCCGCCTGCGCGAGCTCGATGCTGGCGCGGAGACCGTCGGCGGACGTCTGCCCCGAGCCGAACGGCGAGAGATCGAGGACGGACAGCGGAACGCGGGACATGCGTGCTCCCTGGTGGTGGCGCAGTACTGATGGTGCGGGAGGGAAGACCGGCACAGAATCGGAGGTTTTCGGCGACGCGCCGGGGGACGGATGCTGCCGCCCGGCGTGTCGTGCGAAACCTCCGATTCTGTGCTCGCGCGGCGTCAGGACTTGGGCAGTCCCGGCGGGTTGATGAGGCTCTCGTCGACGCGCTCCGACGTGAGGTCCCAGATCTCGAGGACCTCGTCGTACTGGCCGTTCTCGATGAGGTGGTTGAGCGCGATGCCCACCGGCTCGATCAGGCCGTTGCCCTTGGCGGTCGCCGCGGCGATGTTCGCGGTCAGCGGCCAGCCGCCGGGCACGAGGCCGACGAGCTTGGTGTCACCGGTCTCGCGGGCGGCCCAGGCCGACGTCGCGTTCGGACCGAACGTCGCGTCGATGCGGCCCGACTGCAGCGCCAGCACGGTCGCGGCATTGTCGTCGAAGTACTGCAGCTCCGCGGGCTCCTCGCCCGCGGCCTCGAGCTCCTCGTTCCACGCCAGCAGCACCTGCTCCTGGTTCGTGCCCGAGCCGACCGCGATCTTGAGACCCGTGATGTCGGCGGCCTCCTCGATCTTCTCGATGTCGCTGTCGCTCTTCACGTAGAAGCCGAGCAGGTCCTCGCGGTAGCTCGCGAAGTCGTAGAGCTCCTTGCGCTCCTCGGTCACGGTGACGTTCGAGGTGATGAGGTCGTACTTGCCCGACTGGATGCCGAGGGGCCAGTCCGCCCACGCGACGACGACGGGGTTGTACTCGAGACCGAGGGCGTCGGCGATCAGCGCGCCGATGTTCGGCTCGGTGCCCGCCGGGTCGGTCTCTCCCTCCGGGATGTAGCCCAGCGGAGGGACGTACGCGGAGTGCGCCACGGTGAGCTTGCCCGCCTCGACCGGCTCGAAGCCGCTCGCCTCGAGCGCCTCGACGGCCTCGGCCACGGGCTCGTCGAGACGGACCCACTGGATGTCGTCGGTGGTGACGTTCGCCGACTCCTCGATCGCGTCCGGCGCGGCCGCCTCGGCGGGGGCGTTCTGGTTCACGCCCCAGACGATGCCGCCGACGATCGCGGCCACCGCGACGACGCCGACGCCGATCGCGATGCCCTGCTTCTTGCTCAGTGCCATTGCTGTGTTTCCTTCTTCTCGGGTGAGGACTCGATGTCGAGATCTCGGGGTCAGGCCAGGACCTTCGCGAGGAAGTCCTGGACGCGGGGGTGCTGAGGACGTACGAGCACCTCGGACGGCGGGCCCTGCTCGATGACCACGCCGCCGTCGAGGAACACCACACGGTCGGCGACCTCGCGGGCGAAGCCGACCTCGTGCGTGACGATGACGAGCGTCGTGCCGAGCTGCGCCAGGTCGCGGATGACGTCGAGCACCTCGCCGACGAGCTCGGGATCGAGGGCGCTCGTCGGCTCGTCGAACAGGATCACCTTGGGCTTGAGGGCGAGGGCGCGCGCGATCGCCACGCGCTGCTGCTGGCCGCCCGACAGCTGCCGGGGGTAGTGCTCGGCCTTGTCGGCGAGCCCCACTCGGTCGAGCAGGCCGAGCGCGAGCTCGCGGGCGTCGTCCTTCGAGAGCCGGCCGAGGGCGACGGGCGCCTCGGTGACGTTCTCGAGAGCCGTCAGGTGCGGGAAGAGGTTGAAGTTCTGGAACACGATGCCGATCTGCGTGCGGCGCTCCAGCACTTCGCGCTCGCGCAGCTCGTAGAGCTTGCCGTGACGCAGCTCGTAGCCGATGAGCTGGCCGTCGACCGTGACCGAGCCGCGGTCGACGCTCTCGAGGTGGTTGATCGTGCGCAGGAGCGTCGACTTGCCCGAGCCGCTCGGCCCGAGGATCGCGACGACCTCGCCGGGCTCGACGGTGAGGTCGATCCCGCGCAGCACCTCCACGCCGCCGTAGCTCTTGTGCACGTTGTGGATCTCGACGAGCCCGCGCGTGGCGGCCTGGTCGACGGTGTCGATGACGGTTGTCGCCATGTCAGCGCCCTCCGAACTTCGCGTCGTTGCTCGAACCCTGCTGCGCCGCAGTCGTCAGGGGCGCAGCATCCGTCCCCGCGAGAGGCGGTGGAGAGGAACCCGAGTCCCCGAGACGGGCCCACTGCACGGCGATCCAGTGGCGTGCCCGCTGCACCGGTGTCGGCGGCAGCACGCGCACCGTGCCGCGGGCGTAGTGCCGCTCGATGTAGTACTGCGCGATGCTCAGGATCGTGGTGATGATCGTGTACCAGACCACCGCGACCAGCAGCAGCGGGATCACGCGGCTGTTGCGGTTGTAGATGACCTGCACGGCGTAGAAGACCTCGGGGATCGCGATCACGAACACCACCGACGCGCCCTTGACGAGACCGATCACCTCGTTGGTGGCGTTGGGGACGATCGAGCGCATCGCCTGCGGAAGGATGATGCGCGTCAGCCGGCGGCGGGGAGGGATGCCGAGTGCCGCGGCCGCCTCGAGCTGACCCTGGTCGACCGACAGCAGGCCGCCGCGGATGATCTCCGCCGAGTACGCCGCCTGGTTGAGGCTGAGGCCGAGGATCGCCGCCGCGAAGGCGCTGATGAGCTGCACCGTCGGGAACTCGACGATCCAGAAGTCCGTCGTGAACGGGGTGCCGAGCCCGAGCGTCGGGTACAGGTAGCCGAGGTTGTACCAGACGATGATCTGGACCACGAGGGGCACCGAGCGGAAGAACCAGATGAAGACCCAGGCGGCGGAGTTGAGCAACGGGGACTTCGCGAGGCGGGCGAGCGCGAGCAGCGTGCCGAGGAAGAACCCGATGGTCGCCGAGATCACGGTGAGCGCCAGCGTGATGCCGACGCCCTGCAGCACCGGCTCCGACAGGAAGTAGTGGGCGAACACGTCCCACTCGTAGTTCTCGTTCGTCACCAGCGACCACGCGAACTGGGCGACGACGAACAGCACGACGATGCCGATCGACCACCGGAACCAGTGCCGGGTGTGGACCACGCGAAGGTCGCCCAGGTCGACGCGCGACGACGCCGCGGACGGCGGTGAGGCCTCGGCGGCGCCTGCCTGGCGCGGAAGTGTGTCGGTCATGAGGGGCTCCTCGGTCGGGGCGCGGGGGCTGCGGGGGTGCGCCGGTAGGCCGAAGGTAGGGCCGCGCCGCGCCGACGCCCCAGCCGCCGAAGCCCCACGACGACACGGATCGTGACGGTGTGCAACGCGGCGTCACACTCCGGAATCGGGCGACGCAGTCGGGGTCGCTGCGGGCGGTGAGTCCTACCGTGGCTCGCATGTCCGACACCCCGTTCGCTGTCGCCGTCGAGCTGGACGCCCACGGCGCCCATCCCGCGGCATCCTCCGCTTCCGCTGCGCCGTCACCTCGCCTGCTGGCCTCCCGCGTCGCGGACGCCGAGCGCTTCGGCTTCACCGTCACGACCTTCGACGACTCACCCCTGCCTGCCGGCGATCGCGCTCGCCTGGACGCCGTGCAGCGCGCCGCGTTCGTCGCGCCCTTCACGTCGGCCATCGGGCTCGTGCCGGTCGCGCACGTGGCCTACAGCGAGCCGTTCCACGTCGCGACGCAGCTCGCGAGCCTCGACTGGGCCTCGAACGGGCGAGCGGGCTGGATCGCCTCGGCCTCCGGATCCGCGCGCGAAGCCGCGGCCTTCGGCCGCGAGGCGCTGATCGACGACGAGCTCGCCCGCGAGCGCGACGACGTCATCGAGGTCGCCCGCCGGCTCTGGGACTCGTGGGAGGACGACGCCGTCATCCAGGACGTCGCCACGGGCCGCTACCTCGACGCCGACAAGCTGCATTACGTCGACTTCGAGGGCGCACGGTTTTCGGTGAAGGGCCCGCTCATCACGCCCCGACCCCCGCAGGGGCAGGTCGTCGTCGTGGCGCCTGCCGGCACGGCGGGTGCGGATGTCGCGCTGGTCACGGGCGCCGATCCGGCGGAGATCACGGATGCTGCCGCCCGCGCGCGTGCGGAAGGCGCGGCGCTCGTCTGGGCCGAGGTCGAGGTCGTGCTCGACACACGCGGGGTGTCCGCGGCCCGGCGGCTGTCGGCGCTGGGGAGCTGGCCGGAGGTGGGGCGCCTTCGCTACGCGGGTGACGCGGACGGTCTGGTCTCGCTGCTTGCCGAGGTCGAAGCATCCGTCGACGGTGTGCGCCTGCATGTCGCGGAACTCGATGTCGATCTCGAAGAGGCCGGCCGCGCGGTGCTGCCGGCGCTGCGCGAGCGGATCGGCTTCCGTTCGCCGCGCGCCGGAGGGACCCTCCGCGACGCACTCGGTCTCACCCGCCCCGTCAGCCGCTACGCCACCGCCGCCGTGAAGGAGTTCGCATGACCACGTCCCGTCGCATCCAGTTCGGCGTCTTCTTCCAAGGGGTCAACTTCGGCACGATCTGGTCGAGCGACCGCAGCGGCTCGCAGTACGACTTCGAGTCGTTCCGCCGCATCGCGCAGACCGCCGAGCGGGGGCTGTTCTCCGCCTTCTTCCTGGGCGAGGGCCTGCGGCTGCGCGAGCACTTCGGCCGCATCCACGACCTCGACATCGCCGGCCGACCCGACGCGCAGACGCAGCTCGCGGCCCTCGCCGCCGTCACCGAGCGCATCGGCCTCGTCGCGACGCAGAACACCACATACAACGACCCGTACGACCTGGCGAAGCGCCTGAACTCGCTCGACCTGCTCAGCGAGGGCCGCGCCGGATGGAACATCGTCACGACCGACAACGCCTGGACCGGCGCGAACTTCCGCCGCGGCGGCTACCTCGACCACGCAGATCGCTACCGCCGGGCCGCGCAGTTCGTCGCCGCCGCGCAGCGGCTGTGGGATGCCGGAGCCGACGGCATCGGCACGCCCGTGTCGGTGAGCGACCCGCTGGTGTCGTTCGAGGGACCCGCGCCGCTGCCGCCGAGCGCGCAGGGGCGACCCGTGCTGTTCCAGGCGGGCGACTCCGACGAGGGCCGCGAGTTCGCCGCCTCGAGTGCCGACGTCATCTTCTCGGGGCACCCGGGGCTCGAAGACGCCGTGGCATTCGCCGCCGACGTGCGCCGGCGGCTGCCCGCCCACGGTCGCTCGGTGGACGAGCTCAAGTTCTTCCCGGGCGCGCAGTTCATCCTCGCCGAGACCGACGCCGAGGCCCGCGACAAGGCCGAATGGGTCACGCGGGCCCAGGTCTCGCCGCAGACCGCGATCCGCTTCCTCGAGCCGATCTGGGGCCGCGACCTGTCCGAGTACGACGCCGAGGGACCTTTCCCCGACGTCGATCCGGTCGTCGACGAGGTCGACGGTCAGCGCGGCTCGCTCTTCCAGGGTCGGCGCGCGCTCGAGACGGCCCGCGAGTGGCGAGAGAGCGCGGCCGCCGAAGGCCTCTCGATCCGCGAGTTCGTCATCAAGCGGTCGTCGCTGCGCACCTTCGTCGGCGGGTACTCCACGATCGCCGACCGCATCGGGCAGTACGTCGACGCCGGGGCGGTGGACGGGTTCAACGTCTCGCCGTACCTCGTGCCGGAAGGGCTCGACGACATCGTCGACGGGCTCATCCCCGAGCTGCAGGAGCGCGGGATCTATCCGGCCGAGTACCCGGGAACGACGCTGCGGGAGAACCTCGGGCTGCCGGAAGTGGCCGCGGCGGACGAGCTCGCGGCCTGACGTCTCGCCCGGATCAGGAGAACGGATGCGGCGACCCGCGCCATTGCGAAGGCCCGGGCCGCAGCATCCGTTCCCTTCCGACGCGGCGGCGCCGCGCAAAGTCAGCCGAGCATCGCGATGAGGTGCGCATTCCGGGCGCCGATGAGCCTGCGCACGTAGGGGACGAGAATCAGCCGCTCGGCGGCGGCCCCGAAGATGGGGGACGCGAGGGTGATGGTGTCGGTCATCCGGGATCCGTCGGCGAGCTGCTCGAAGCGGTGTTCGTGGACGAAGGTCTTGAACGGGCCGCGGACCTGCTGATCGACGAACCGTGATGGGCGGTCGAGCGCCGTGATCCGCGAGGTCATGGTCCACCAGATGCCGAAATGGCGGGCTCGCCAGGTCACTGTCTCCCCCAGGCCGATCCGGCCCGTGGCCACACCGGCGACGGCACGCTCCGAGGACTGCGACATCGACGCCACGTGCGCGTCGATGTCCAGCGAGAGGTCGAAGAGCGCCGCCGCGGGGTGAGCGGTCTCGGTCACCAGCGTGAAGGTCGAGGGCACGCCTCCATACTGCTCGCACGCGGCCTCTGGTCCGCCCACGGGGCCGGTCGTAGTGTGGGCCCGTGTCGATCAGGTCGGTCGTCAGGAGCGCTGTGGGTGCTGCGCTGCTCGTCAACGCCGTGCCGCACGGGGTGAGCGGTGTGCAGGGGCGTCGGTTTCCGAGTCCGTTCGGCGACCCTCCCGGAGTGGGGCTGTCGCCGCCGCGGGTGAATGTGGCCTGGAGTGCGGCCAACGCGATCGCGGGTGCGCTGCTCCTTCGACGAGGCATCCGCTCCCGGAGCGAAGCCGTGGGCGCCGCCGCCGGGGCGGTCGCGATGGCCGTGACGATCTCGTATCACTTCGGCGACGTGCTGGCGGGTGGCAGCGGGCTGCGAGGACTGGCCCCCAGGCGCGTGGGAGACGGGGTCTCGGGTCCGCCTCGCCTCCTCGTGAAGGCGACCGAGCCGATCGCGACTGCCCTCGCCGGACGCCGCTGGTTCCCGCTGTGGGCGGTGCTGCACCATCGTGGGCGCAAGAGCGGCACCGAGTACACCACTCCGGTCGCGATCGTGCCCTCCGTGGATCCGGCGCTGGTGCTGATCGGCCTGCCGTGGGGCCGGAACACGAACTGGGCGCGCAACGTCATCGCGGCGGGATCGGCCGACGTCACCTGGTCGGGTGCGATCCAGTCGACCTCGTCGCCCCGCATCATCGAGCCGGCGGAGGCGGCAGATCTCGCGAAGCCGATGTTCCGCGCGATCGTGGCGCGGATGCCGGCGGCGATCGTGCTGAGACGGTCACCAGGGTCAGATTTTTGAGCGATCCTGCGTCATGTGGGCGCTGCGCGATGCGACCTGCCACGGCCGGGTGCTGACCGAGGTCGTGGAGCGAGGCGTGCGGCTCGAGCTCGCGGCCGCACTGCGCATCACCGAGCATGCGGCGGGCGATCTGCTGGGCTTCGCGGAGGCTCTGGTGCACTCGTATCCCGCAGTGCTGACGTCGATGGAGCGGGCGCGGGTGACGGAGCGGCACGCCGAGATCCTGGTCGGGGCGCTGAACGAACTCGAACCCGAGTTCCGCGGCCAGGTGATCGAGCCGGGCCTCGCGCTGGCCGAAGCAGAGCCGGTGGGGACGTTCCGCCGCAAGCTCCGTACCCTCATCGACACCGTCCGATCCGCGACGCTCACCGAACGCTACGAGCGCGCCGTGACGAAGCGCCGGATCGCGGCCGAGCCCGACGACGACGGGATGGGTTGGCTGCATCTGTACGCCCCCATGGTCGCGATCACCGCCGCACAGGCACGGGCCACCGCGATGGCGAAGGCCATCACAGCGGCCGACGGCGACACGCGCACTCTCGACCAGGCCCGCGCCGACGTGGTGCTCGACCTCCTCATCGATGGCTCGGTCGAGGCGCAGCCCGAGCAGGCGCGTGGCGTGCGAGCGACCGTGTTCGTCACCGTCCCGGTGCTCGCGCTTCTCCACGAAACCGACGCCTCCCGCGCGGCCGCGGCATCGACCCGCCGGTCGTCGAGGGCATCGGGCCGATCCCGTTGCCCCTGGCCAGAGGGCTCGCCGGCGGCGCACCCGGGTGGACGCGGGTGCTCACCCATCCCGAGACGGGAATGGTCCTCTCCGTCGGCCGCGATCAGTACCGGCCGCCACCGGCGCTGGCGAAGCTGGTGAAGTGGCGGGCGGATCGGTGCATGGGGCCCGGCTGCGGGATGCCGGCCTCCCGGTGCGACATCGACCACAACGTCGACTGGGCTCTGGGCGGAAGCACCGAACTGACGAACCTGGGGCCGCTTTGCGAAGGCCACCACACCGTCCGGCATCACACCTACTGGACGATCGAACAGGTCCCGGGCTCAGGCGGCGCGATCCTGTGGACGTCGCCCGCCGGTCGCCGGTATCTCGTCAAGCCGGAGCGCGCCGTGCCTGTGTTCCGCTCCATCGATCACGGCGACGCGCCGTTCTGATCGCTAGCCTGCTGTCGATGAGTTTCGACGTGCGGACGTGCGGTGCGAACGCGGTGGCCTGGGCGCTCGGGTACGAAGGTTCGACCGCGTACGCGACGCGCTGCCTCGCGTTCGTGGAGGATGCGATCGAGCGCTCGAACGACCTGGAGCTGTTCGGCGGCGACGATGCGGCGGAGTCCGCGCGTCTCTACGGCGCGGGCGCGAACACCGGCGCACCGCCGGCCGACGCTCTCGTGTTCTACGCGAGCGTCGGCGAGCTGTTCGGCGAGCGCCGCGACTGGGGCCACGTCGGACTGAGCCTCGGCGACGGCCGCGTCGTGCACGCCTGGGATCGCGTGCGCGTGGACGAGCATCGTGCCCTCGAGGCGCTGACCCCGGCAACCGGATGGGAGCCGCTGCGATGGGTCGGCTGGGTGCCGCTCAGCCGCGCCCTCCAGGGTGCACGTCCGAGAGCCTGGGACGAGGACGCCGCGGCGGCCGCCGCGCGGATGCAGGCCGAGCGCTTCAACGGCAAGTGACCCGCTCCCGCCTGGCTCACGTACGTCCCGGTGTGAACCACCGTGGCGCCATGTGACGAATCGATTCCCGGTGCCGCATGCCCCGGACGTAGCGTGACGCCGAGGCACGGCATCCGTCCGCGCGGCATCCGTCCGCGCGAGAGCCCCGCGTCCGACATCGTCCGTCCGAAAGGATCACCCGCCATGACCGACACCACCGACACCGCGGCCGAGCCCACCTTCGACGCACCGCTCATCACTGCCGAAGAAGCCGCCGGGCGCGCCGCGGCGGGCGCGCTCGTCGTCGACGTGCGCAGCGACGCCGGCCGGGCGCGCGACGGCGTGATCCCCGGCTCCATCCGCGGCGACCGGAACAACCTCGACGCGCAGTTCCTCATCGACTCGCCCGAGAAGTTCGCCGAGATCACCGACTGGGACCAGGACATCGTCATCGTGTGCGGCACGATCAACGGCTCCGGCCCCGTCGCGGAGCAGCTCCGCGCGAAGGGGTTCACGAACGTCGCCCACGTCGACGGCGGCTTCCCGGCGTGGAAGGAATCGGGCGCCCCGACCGCCGAGGTGGAGCCCACTCCCTAGCAGCGCTCAGGCGGTACGGAGAATCCGCTCGGTCACGCGCGCCGAGAAGTGGAGCGCGTCGACGGGGATGCGCTCGTCGGCGGCGTGGAACTGCGCGAACACATCGAAGTCTCGCGGTACACGCAGCGGAACGAACCCGTAGCCGTGGATGCCGAGCTTGGCGAAGTGCTTGTTGTCGGTGCTAGCCGGCAGGAGGTACGGCACGACGACACCCTCCGGGTCGTCGACCGAGATCGCGCCTTGGAGGACCTCGATGATCGGCGCGTCGACGGGCGCCTCCGTCGCCGACCACCAGCGGCCTTCGCGGATGTCGATGTCCTCCCCCACGAGCTCGCGCAGGCCCTCGCGCAACGCGTCGTCCTGACCGGGGAGGATGCGGATGTCGAGCCGCGCCGCGGCCTCGGCGGGGATGATGTTCGTCTTGTCGCCGGCGTCGAGCACCGTCGGGGTCGCGGTGTTGCGCGTCGTCGCGCCGACGAGCGACGAGACGAACCCGAGGCTGTCGAGGTCGTCGGCGAGCGACTCGTCGGTGAACGACAGACCCCGCGCCTCGCCGAACACGTCGAGGAAGCGCTGCAGCGCGGGCGTGCGCACCACCGGGAAGCGGTGCTCGCCGACCGCGGCGACGGCCCGCGCGAGACGCACCACGCTGTTGTCGGCGGTGGGCCGCGAGCCATGCGCGGCGTGGCCGCGGGCCCGCAGCGTCGACCACGCGACGCCCTTCTCGCTCGTCGCCACGAGGTACGCCCGGCGGTCGTCGCCGGGGTCCGCGGCCAGCGGCACCGAGAAGCCGCCCACTTCGCTCAGCGCCTCCGTGACCCCGGCGAACAGGTCGGGCCGGTTCTCGACCAGCCACCCGGCCCCCCACACGCCGCCGCTCTCCTCGTCGGCGAGGAACGCGAACACCAGGTCGCGCCGCGGCACGATCCCCTCGCGGGCGAAGTGCCGCGCCACCGCGAGGATCGTGCCCGCGTAGTTCTTCATGTCGACGGCGCCGCGGCCGTAGAGGTAGCCGTCCTCGATGTCGGCGCCGAACGGAGGATGCGTCCAGTCCTTCTCCTCGACCGGCACGACGTCGAGGTGCGCGTGCACGAGCAGAGCTCCGGCTTCGGGATCGCTCCCCGCGATGCGCGTGACGAGCGACCCGCGCCCGGGACGCGATTCGACGAGCTCCGAGGCGATGCCGACCTCGGCCAGTCGCTCCTGCACCCAGCGGGCGGCGCGGGTCTCGCCGTCGCCGATGGTCGCGGCCACGCCGGTGTTGACGGTGTCGATCCGGATGAGATCGCACACGAACTGCAGCGCCTCGTCCTCCAGCAGCGTCGGCACGGCGTCCTCCTCGTTCGGGCACGGCGGTCCCTCCGCCGTGGCCGACGCTAGCCGGAGTCGCCACGCCGGCGCCCGACCCGCGCCACGCGGAGTCACACCCCGACGCCCGGCGACACACGCCTGTCGATATGGTGAGCGCATGACGCGCACACGGGGATGGGCGACGGTGTGGTCGGTGCTGCGACTCGCGATGGCGGCCGTCACCGTCGCAGCGATCTCGGCCCAGCTGGCGAAATCCACCGGCACGGCTGTCGAACTCGGCCGCGACGTGCCGACGACGATCGCGAACTTCTTCAGCTTCTTCACGATCCTCTCGAACGCCGCCGCGGCGATCGTGCTGGCCTGGATCGCGGTCTGGTACCTCGTCAAGGGACGGCGGGCGGATGCTGAGCCCACCGGTCTCGCGGTCGCCCTGGCGTGCGTCAGCACGTACATGATCATCACGGGCATCGTCTACAACACCCTGCTGCGTGGCATCGAGTTGCCGCAGGGCAGTGCGCCCATCCCGTGGTCGAACGAGGTGCTGCACCTGATCGGCCCGATCTTCCTGCTCGTCGACGTCTTCGTCGGGCCGCTCCGCCGCGCTCTGCCTTGGCGGAGCCTGTGGGTCGTGGTCGCATTCCCGATCGTCTGGGTGATCTACACGATGATCCGCGGTCCCCTCATCACCAACCCGGTCAGCGGCGACCCGTTCTGGTACCCGTACCCGTTCCTCAATCCGAACAACCCCGGCGGATGGCCCTCGGTCATCCTCTATGTCATCGGGATCGCGGCGGCGATCGTCGCCGTGGGAGCCTTCGTCGTGTGGTGGGGCCGGCGGCGAGGTGCGGCCGCCGCCGGAGCGTCCGATGACGGCGGAGCGACGGCATCCCTCCCGGCATCCGTGGCGTCGGACTGACGCCGAATCAGCCCTTCGCAGGGGGCGGATCGTGTCCCCCGAACGGCGGACACGCCCGGAGTTCCGCGGCTTTTGTCGACGTTGTCCACCAAACGGTGGACACGTTGTAGCTTCCTGACAACACGCGGGAACGGGCGCGCGTTTTCCACCCATCGCCGGCACAAATGTTTGCCACCCCTCGGTATCCACGGGAGTACATCTGTGCTCGGGGCAGAAAGCGACACGCAATCGCGTGATGTCGAAAGGGGTAGGACATGCACTGGGCATGGTTTCGGATCGCCGCGGCACTCACCGGGATCTCCGGGGTGGTCGCGGGATTCATCGTCAACGTAGACCGCGCAGCGCGCCAGGGCCACGGCCTCGGCGATGTGCTGGCGAACTACTTCAGCCTGTTCACGATCGTGTCGACGCTGCTGAGCATCGTCGCACTGTTCGCGGCCGCGTCATGGGCGATGCGGCACCCGGGCTCCTCGCGCGAGCCGTTCGGCATCGCGCTGGCCCTCGCCGCAGTCACGGGACCCGTGCTGCTGCTGGGCCTCGTCTACAACGCGCTGCTGCGCGGACTGCCGTCGGCCATCGCGCTGGGGGACTCCGCCGGGATCGCGATGCTCGACAAGTACGCGGCCGAGGTGCTGCACGTGGTCCTGCCGATCTACTTCGTGCTCGACCTGCTGCTGGCCCCGCGCCGGCGGGCGCTGCCGTGGTGGTCGCTCGCTGTGCTGGTCGGCTACCCGCTGGCATGGACGACGTACACGATGGTCCGCGGCGAGCGCGTCGCGAACCCCGACGGCACCACACCGTGGTGGTACCCGTACCCGTTCCTCGACCCGCACGGCGCGGGCGGCTATTCGTCGGCGCTCACCTACATCGCGGTGATCCTGGTCGGGTTCCTCGCGATCGGCTCCATCATCATCCTCATCGGCCGGTACCGCGAGAAGCGAGCCACGCGCCACGGCGCGCCGGCCGCGCGGAGCACTCTCGCGATCTGACCAGTTTCCCGGAAGGCCGCAGATGGGCGGGTGCCGTGACGCACCCGCCCGTCGTCGTCAGACGCTCCGGTTGCGGCGGCGCATCACGACCATCGCGGACACACCGGCCAGGATCGCGAGCGCACCGACCGCGCCGAGACCCGCCAGGCGCGCACCATCCGCTCCCGTCGCCGGCAGCGGGCTGTCGAAGCGGTTGTCGATCGTCACGGATGCCGCGTCCTCTGCGCCGACCGTCACGACGGCGCGGTTCGCGCCACCGGGATCCGCCGGCGTATACGTGACGGCATCCGCTCCGCTGGTCGAGGTCTCGGTCACGACGCACTCGGCGCCGACCGGGAGGTCCTCGTAGACGACCGGCGCCATCGTCGTGAGCTCACGCACCGCGCCGCCGGGCACCTCGATGCCGGAGCCGTCCCACGTGCACGACGCGGTGACCTCGAACGTGTCGTTCCGGTGCAGCGACGCATCGCCGCCCGACACGGTCTTCACGACCTCGATCTGCCCGACGTCGAACGTGTTCGTCACGGTGATGTCGGTCTCGCCGTCGACGATCTCGATGGTCTCGACCGGCTCGCCCTCGGCATCCGTGATGGTCGTCGTGTGCGCGCCGCCGGTGTCGGTCTCTGTCAGCGTGCACTCGAGGCCGATGAGCAGGGGCGACCAGGTGTAGGAGTATGCCGGCTCCGTGTCGGCTCTCAACACGTGCTCGGCGCCGCCCGGGATCTCCACCGGCTCGCCCGCCTGGTCGACGCAGGAGAGCACGACCGTGAACGGCCCCGCTCCCCACAGCTCGGCGCCCTCGCCGTCGATCACCTTGGTGACCGTGAGCGACCCCGCGTCGAACGTGTTGATCGCTGTGACCACCTCGGTGCCGCCCGACTCGATCGTGAACGGCGAGTCCCTGATCTCGACGGATGTCGCACCGCCGTCCTCCGTCTCGCGCACGGTGCAGCTCGCCCCCGCGGCCACATCGTCCACCTGTGCCTCGTAGCCGTTGCCGTCGTCGAGCGTCAGGAAGCCCGCCCACACGATGCGGGGAGCGCCGCTGCCCGTGTCGAGCGTGCAGACCACCGCGAACTCGAAGGGCCCGGCGCCGAAGTCGGCGGCTGCGTCGCCTGTGCGCAGCTTCTCGATGCGGAACGACCCGACACCGAACGAGTTCGTCGCCAGCACCTGCACCTCGGCGTCCTCCACGATCGTGACCTCCACGGCGGTGCCCTCGACGGGCTCGGCCGCTTCGCCGTCGACCGTGACCTGCATCGTGGTGCCTTCGGCGTCAAGGTCGCCGGTCTCCTCGACGAGGCACGTCGCATTGACAGGCAGCCCGTCGAGCGCCCACGACTGCTCCGGGGTGATCTCCTCGATCATGGGCACGTCGGGACCGTAGCCGTCGGCGTAGGCCGGCTGGCCGTTGAGCTCGCACATGACCTCGAACGTGAACGGACCGTAGGGGATCGGGTTGCCGCGGCTGTCGACGGCATCCGTGTCCACCGCCTTGGTGATGCGCAGCGACGCGACGTCGTAGATGTTCTCGACCGTGACGAGGCCGATCTCCTCGGTGTCGAGCGCGACGGTCGCGGTGCCGATGTCGGTCTGGGTCTGGCCCCACTGCCCCTCGGTCGCCGTGCACTCGGCGCCGAGCGGCAGGCCGTCGATCACGGTCGGATCCGCGCCGGGCACGAGGTCGACCTCGGGCAGACCCTCGATCGGCTCTCCGTCGATCGTGCAGACGAGCTGCACCGGGAACGAGTCGGGTGCGAACTCGGCGGCCGGCCCCGACACGATCTTCTCGAGCGCGATCGAACCGGTCGGGTACGCGACGCCGACGCGGCGCCCTTCGGTGGCCGGCACGAGGACGGTTGCGTCACCACTCAGCGCGGCGCCACCGGTCGAGATCGTGTTGTACGCCGTCGGCTGGTCCTTCACGACCTGCCGGTCCGGGGTCGTCCGCGTCTTGAACTGGAGCGTGAGCGAGTCGCCCGGCTCGAACTTCTCCTCGCCGGGGAAGTCGACCGTCACCTTGATGCTGCGCACGATCGCCGGGTCGACGGTGTCGTCCAGCGGGAGCCAGGCACCTGGCGCGCACGGGGTTCCGACCGGGTTGAGGTCGGCGGTGCACGGGACGGAAGCAGTCGAGTAGAACAGCGAGATGTCTGCGTTGGCCGGCGTCGTCGAGTCGACGATCAGCTCGGCGTCGCCGGCGTACGTCGGCTGCCATTCGCTGCCACGCGGGATGACGACGATGAGGCCCTGGTCGCCCGGGGTCGGCAGGTTGTCGATCGAGACGAGCTTCGAGATCGGCACGGTGCCCGCGTTCGTGACGTGCAGGCGCCACGTCTCGGTATCTCCGGGGAGCGTCAGCGGCACGCACGGGTACCTGTAGAACCCGTCGACGGCGGTACCCTCGCAGGTGAAGTTGGCGTCGTCGCTGCGCACGTTGTCGATGCCCGGCAAGTTGGGCGGGTTGTCGGCCCGCACGGATTTCACGGTGCTCAGGGCGGGGACGGCCAGCGGCCGCACCGTCGCCGTGTCGGCGCACAGTCCGGTGGCCTCGTCGTAGCTCGGCACGCACTCGTCGAGCGGCTCGCCGACGTCGATCGTCGCCGTGTTGGTGACGGAGTCGTTGGGTGTGAGACCGGGGCGCAGCATCATGCGCAGCGTGATCGTGTAGGTCTGTCCGGGCTCGAGCACCGACCCTTCGGGCATCGTGAAGACGATGCTCGTGCCGAGGTCCTGCACGTCGACGTCGTCGGGGTCGGTCGGGAGCGGATCCCCGTTCGGCGGCGTGGGGGCCGCGCCGGCGAGCGCGAACGACCACGGCGGCACGCTCGGATCGCGGTCGGGGTTGAAGATCAGCTGCGGCTCACCGCCCGCGGTGAGCGGCAGCTCGTCGGTGAAGACGATGTCGGTGAGCGCCCGCTCGCCCGTGTTCGTGTAGGCGAGCGTGAAGGGGATCTCGACGCCCGGCCGCACATCGCCGGTAGGCGACTTCACGACGTTGACGGATGCCTCGAGGTGCAGGTTGCGGTACTCCGCCTCGGCCGTCTCCTCGTCGGTGAGCCGCTGCCCGACCCCGATCTGGGCGGAGAGGCCCTCGACCGTCACGGTGTCGAAGAACACACCGGCATCCTGCTCGCCCGGTGCGGCGACCTGGTCGCTGCGCGTCGTGGGCGTGGGCTCGCCGGTGCGCAGATCGGTGCGCCGCTCGACGAAGAAGGGCACGTTGATGATCGGGTTGACCGGGTTCAGCCAGCCGAGCTCGGCGGACGACCAGAACTGGAAGCTGAGACCGTGCAGAGTGCTGGGGGCGTTCTCGAGGAACGCGATCGCCGCCGCCACCGAGAGGTCGCCGTTCCGGGGCATACACGTCCAGTCGCCGCCGACGTCGCCGGCGATCACGTTCGCATCGGTGAAGTCGCCGCCGTCGAGGTAGCAGACCTGCACCTTCGCCACGGGCGGCGGCAGCTGCCACAGCGGGTCGGGGCCGACGAAGTCCATCGCGTTCCAGAACGTGGGGTCGTCGTCCGTCATGAGCATCGTGTACGCCCGCGCCGAGCCGCCGGGCTGGCCGGTCAGGGTCACCGTGACGGGTGAGAAGTCGTTCTCCTTCTGCGCGTTCGGCGAGATCGTCTTCCCGGCGCTGACAGAGAAAGTGGGCTCCTCCAGCGCGATCGACGCGCTGCCGTCGTCGCAGGCCCAGCGGGCGCCCTCGGGCGGCGGGCAGGTGGTGAACGGGTCGACGTCCGCGATGACGCCCTCGGCGGTGTTGGCGATCGGCGAGTCGGCGACCGAGACCCGCTCGGTCGTGCCCTGCCAGAACGGCCGCAGCCGCAGGTCGAACTCGACGACCCCTGCGGCGTTCGACGCGATGCGACCCGTGAAGGTCACCTGCACGCCGGAGACGTCGCACGGGATGGTGTTCGGCTCCAGGGCGAGCGCCTCAGCCCGCGTCAGCTCCACCGGCCCGCCGTCGAAGCACGACAGCGTCACGACCGTGTCGGTCGCACCTGCCGGCAGGTCGATCCGCACGAAGTTGTTGAAGGTGAACGCCTGGAACGGGTCCTGACGCCGGTCGGTCACCGAGCCGGGGGCGGTGTCGGTGATCTGCATCATGTCGACCTTGGCCGGCGTCGTGTTGCGCGTGGTCACGGTGATCCGGCTCAGCGGGTACTGACTGGGAAGGATGTTGGGGTCGTTGGGCACCGCGAGCGGGCCGCCCTGCCAGTTCTTGTCCGTCGTCGTCGTGAGCGGGACGTCGATGATGATGACGTCGTCCTGGTCGTTCGCCGAGAGCGGTTCGCCGTCGGCCGGGAATCCGGTGGCGTTGGCGATGTTGCGCACGACGCCGTCGGTGGTGAGGTTGTAGAGCTCGTCTCCGAGCACGGCCGTCCCGTCGCTGCGGCGCGTGTCCCGCACCTGCCACACGAGCGTCACGGGCCGGTCGTTCGTGAAAGAGCGGGCGACGCCCGAACCCACCGGCGGCGCCGTCGGGTCGCCGGCCGAGGCCGCCCCACGGTCAGGGCTCTCGACGAAGACGAGCCTCACCGCCACGGTCGAGGCCCGCTCGGCCGTCGTGAGGTTCATCCCGGGGAACTGTCCCACGCACAGCGGGCTGCAGGGGTTGTTGATCGCGGTCACCCACACGGAGCCGTTGTAGAGCTGCACGGCCTGCACGGCGTCGTAGGCGATGAGGGGATCGGTCGCGGTCGTGATCGCGTTGATGCGGGTGAGGTCGAACGCGTTGTACAGCGAGGCGGTGATCGCCGTCGTCTCAGGCGCGGCGATGTCGGTGATCTCGACACGCTGGAGGTTCGAGTAGCCGCCCGTCGACCAGCGCAGCGTCGAGGGGATGGTGTCGCCCGAGCGCGCGATGACCGACTTGATGCCCCCCGAGCTCGACGTGCCGAAGGACTTGTCGATCAGGTCGGCGCTGCCCGGGTCGGGCGGGATCAGCTCGAGCACGGGGCAGTCGTCGGGCGGCAGCACGGCCTGCCCGTCGGGCACGCTCGGGTTCGCGCTCGATGCGCCCGTCTGGGCGCAGTTCGGGACGAAGGTGCTCTCCTCGTCGCTGAACGGAGGCTCTTCGGTGTAGCGGCCCTCCTCCCGCAGCGACGACGTGAAGTTCGGGGCGAAGTCGGTGCCCGGCGCGAAGCCGCCCGCATCGCCGGTGTAGTCGTAGACGAACCGCACCCCGCCTGCGACGTCGCCGATGTCGGACGGCACCTGCTGCGAGTAGATCGTCGGCCCGTCGATCGGCCCGGCGAGGGTCTCCCACGCGCCGGTCGTCGTGTCGTAGTACTCGATCGTGAGGGTGGAGTCCGCCGGCACGGGGGTCTGCGTGATCGCGGTCAGGTCGAACGCGTTCCACCACGCGTCGCCCTCGACGGGGTCCTCCGGGTCCTGGATCACGACCTGCTGCGTGCGGCCGGTCGTGCCGGTCGGGTTGTCCGGCGGCGAGGGGCGCTCGGTCAGACCGCCGTTGAGCGTGACGGTGACGACCTCGCCGGGCACGGCGAGGATGGGCGTCGGCCGGACCTGCTTCGAGATGTACGGCTCGATGACCTCGTCGTAGATGTAGAGGTCGTCGGTCGCCTCCGCCGTGCCGGTGGTCCCGGCGTTCTCGCCCTCGACGCCGACCACGTTCGGCACGGTGAGGGGCAGCCCGGTCAGGTCGGGATCGGTGTCGACCGTGAAGGGGATCTCGGTCTCCCCTCCGGGCACGATGTCGCCGGTGAACACGACCTGGAACGACGTGATGTCGGCGGCGTCCACGCCGTCCGGGAGCGCGGGAACCGTGCCGTCCGCGAAGGGCACGGTCACCGTCCCCCCGCCGGCGAGGGTGTAGACGATCTCACCCGACGTCGCGCCGGCGGGCCAGGCCACGGGTCCGGTGAAGCCGCCGAACGTGTAGGCCGCCGGGAAGGAGCCGGTCGCGGGCTCGGTGATGGTCAGGGTGTCGATCGGGATGGTCGAGGCGTTGCGTCCGCCGATCGTGACGGTCGTCGGCTCGCCCGCGATCACGAGGTCGGGATCGAAGGACTTGCTGGCGGCGACGGTCACCGTGTTCTGGCGCAGGGTGAACTGCGCGTCCGCTTCACCGGTGGCGGTCTCGTCGCCGATCGCGACGGTCGACAGGACGTCGTTCGGCACCGACGTTCCGTCGGGCTCGGACGCCGCAGCATCCGTCACCGTCAGATTCAGGGCGACGGAGCCCGAGGCGCCCGCAGGAATGGCCCCGTGGAACGTCACGCGCGTGCCCTTGACCTCGTCGGCGGTGACGCCCGCGGGAAGCGTCCCTCCCGGGGCCTCGACCCAGGCTCCGTCGACGTACACCTCGTACGTGGTGAGGGCGGGATCGGCACCGGTCGGGGGCGTCACGGTGCCGAAGCCGGCGAACGCGAGCGCGTCGAAGGGATTGGGTGCGGCGTCGGGGTCGACGGGATCCTGGATCGACAGCGACTCGACGGTCGCGTTCGACGTGTTCGTGCCGCCGAGGGCGGCCGAGACGGCGGCGCCCGGCGTGGCGATCGCCTCGGTCGGCGTGAACGACTTGCTCGCCGTCGTGGCGAGCTCGAGCGGCACGATGGGGGTGACCGGAGCGACGGCGTCGTCGTCGGCGAAGTTCGTGCCCTCGATGGTGGCCTCGTTGATCACCGGCGTTCCGCTGACGTCGTAGGAGGCGTCGGCGGGCAGCTGCACCGTGATCTCGACGATGCCTGTCGTGTTGTCGAGGATTCCGACGGTGCCGTCGCCGAGCGGGGTCGTCCACGTCACCGTCACGGTGTTGCCGGCGATGACCGGCTCGGCGGCGGTGTTGGCGCCGCCGCCGACCACCGCCTCCACCACGACGAACGGCGCCGGCACGACGTCCGTGAGCACCGCGCCACGGCAGCCGAGGTCGGTGATGGCCGAGCAGCCGACCGTCAGCGTGTAGGTGAAGGTCTCACCCGGCGCGACCTCGGTGACCGATGCGGTCTTGTCGAGCGTCGCGACGGCTGTGATGTCGGCGGGTGCCGGATCGGGCAGGATCGGAGCGGCCGTCGCGGCCGGTGCGATCATCGTCGCGGCGGCCACCGCGAGGGTCGTGACGGCTGCGGCGATGCGCGAGCGCGCTTTGGAGAACAAGTGACCCCCCGGTCCACTGTCGCTGCTACGAATGGGCCGGTCACACTCACGAAGTCACGACCGGATTCCTACCTCGCGGTCAGCCTAGCCAGGCTCTCGCCCGTGGCGCCACTGTTGCCAGCGTGACTGGTGTGACGGCCGACGCATCGCGGGGCGGCATCCGTCCCCTTAACTAGACTTGAGGTCATGTCGAAGGTCCTCCAGTCCCTGCCCGTCGGCGAGCGCGTCGGCATCGCCTTCTCGGGAGGACTTGACACCTCCGTAGCCGTCGCGTGGATGCGCGACAAGGGCGCGATCCCCTGCACCTACACCGGCGACCTCGGCCAGCCCGACGAGGACGACATCGACGCGATCCCGAGCCGGGCGCTCGAGTACGGCGCCGAGGTCTCGCGCCTGGTCGACTGCAAGCCCGCCCTCGTCGAGGAGGGCTTCGGCGCCCTCGCGTGCGGCGCGTTCCACATCCGCTCGGGCGGCCGCACCTACTTCAACACGACGCCGATCGGCCGCGCCGTGACCGGCACGCTGCTCGTGCGGGCCATGAAGGAGGACGGCGTCGACATCTGGGGCGACGGCTCCACCTACAAGGGCAACGACATCGAGCGGTTCTACCGCTACGGTCTGCTCGCCAACCCGGCCCTGCGCATCTACAAGCCGTGGCTCGACGCCGACTTCGTCACCGAGCTGGGCGGCCGTCAGGAGATGAGCGAGTGGCTCGTCGAGCACGGCTTCCCCTACCGCGACTCCGCCGAGAAGGCGTACTCCACCGACGCCAACATCTGGGGCGCCACCCACGAGGCGAAGACCCTCGAGCACCTGGACGTCTCTCTCGAGACGGTCGAGCCCATCATGGGCGTGCGCTTCTGGGACCCGTCGGTCGAGATCGAGACCGAGGACGTCACGGTCACCTTCGAGGCGGGCCGCCCGGTCGCGCTCAACGGCGTCGAGTTCGCCGACCCGGTCGCCCTGGTGTTCGAGGCGAACCGCATCGGCGGCCGCCACGGCCTCGGCATGAGCGACCAGATCGAGAACCGCATCATCGAGGCCAAGTCGCGCGGCATCTACGAGGCTCCGGGCATGGCGCTGCTGTTCACCGCGTACGAGCGCCTGGTCAACGGCATCCTCAACGAGGACACGCTCGCGACCTACCACGAGCAGGGCCGCCGCCTCGGCCGCCTGATGTACGAGGGCCGCTGGCTCGAGCCGCAGTCGCTCATGCTGCGCGAGTCGATCCAGAAGTGGGTCGGTTCGACGATCACGGGCTCCGTGACGCTGCGCCTGCGCCGCGGCGAGGACTACACGATCCTCGACACCACCGCCCCGCGTCTGTCGTACCACCCCGACAAGCTCTCGATGGAGCGCGTCGGCGACGCCGCATTCGGCCCGACCGACCGCATCGGCCAGCTCACCATGCGCAACCTCGACATCGCCGACTCGCGCGTGCGCCTCGAGTACTACGCGTCGAAGGGTCTCATCGGCGGCGCGACCGGCGAGCTCGTCGGCCACCTCGCGCAGGGCGAGGCCGGTGAGATCACCGAGCACGCCGAGCAGTACAGCGCCGAGCGCGAAGAGCTCGCGGAGGCGACGGATGCTGCGAACGAGGCGTCCGCGTTCGACCTGGGAACCGACTGAATCATCGTGGATTAACTTGCACACCACTGTGCAAGTTACCTAACGTGGAGGCATGACCTCCCCGATCGATGCTGCGCGCCGTCCGCGGCGCGACGCCCTCGAGAACCGCGCGGGCATCCTCGCCGCGGCTCACGTCGCCCTCGCGCACGACCCGCGCGCGTCCGTCGACGCCATCGCCCGCCAGGCCGGCCTCTCGCGCCGAGCGCTGTACGGGCACTTCGACGACCGCGACGCGCTGGTCCGCGAGCTCGTGGCGCAGGGCGCCGCGCGCTTCAACGCCGTCGCCGCCTCGATCGACGACGCCGACGCGCGGGTCGCGCTCGCACGTCTCGCCGCGGCGCTCTGGAACGAGGCCGCGCACGTGCAGGTGCTGGCCGCGATCGCCCTCGACGAGGCGCACCTCGAAGAGACGGCGACTGCGCTCGCACCGCTGCGCCGCACCGTCGTGCGGATCGTGCGCGACGGACAGGACGCCGACGCGCTGCGCACCGACGTCGCCGCCCCGACCCTCGCCCGCCTCGTCGAAGAGACGGCGCGCACCGTCATCACGCGCATCGACGCATCCTCGCCCGCCGCCCGTGGCCTCGCGGTGCGCGCCGTGCTGAGCATCGCCGGGCTGTCGTGGCGTGAAGCCGCCGCGCTCCTCGACGAGCATCCCGAGATCCTCGCAGCGCCGGCTGAAGCGGCGAGCGCGTGAGGGTCGTGCTCGACGCGGTCGGCAAGGGCCGCCGCGAGCACGCCCTGCCCGTGACGTCGGTCGCGTTCGAGTCGGGCCGCGCCACGCTGGTCTCGGCCGAGACCGCGCAGCGGCCGACGGTGCTCGGCCTCATCGCCTCGGGGCGCATGCGGCCCGATACCGGCCGCGTGCAGCTGGACGGACGAACGGATGCCGCGGCCCTGCGCCGCCGCGTCGCCCTCGTCGACGCCCCCGACGTCTCGGAGCCCGAGCCCGACGTGACGCTGGCCGGCGTCGCCGCCGAGGAGCTCATGTTCGCCGGGCGGCGGTCCGACCCCGTCGCGGTGCGGCGCTGGCTCGACGGGCACGACCTCGGGGACGCAGCATCCGTTCCCGTCTCGAACGTCGATCCCGCCGCCCGCGTGAGTGCGCTGTGCGAGCTGGCGGTGCTGCGCAAGGGCGTCGAGGGGATCGTGCTGGTCTCCCCCGACCGCCACGGCGGAGACCCCGCCGGGTGGTGGGGCATCGCCGAGGACTTCACGGAGCGCGGCTTCGCCGTGCTCGTGATCGCCGGCCAGGCGTCCCTCCCGCTGGTTGAGCGAGCGAAGCGAGACGAAACGCCCCGGACCATCGGACGACCCCGCGTGCGCAGGCTCACGGCACCCACGAAGGGGCACCGCGCATGAAGGTGCCCCAGATGATCCTCGCCGAGCTCCGTCGCCTCGGCTCCACGCGCATGTCGCTCATCGCGCTCATCGCGCTCATGGTCGTGCCGATCCTCTACGGCGGTCTGTACCTGTGGGCGAACCGCGACCCCTACGGCCGGCTCGACCAGGTTCCGGTGGCGCTCGTCGTCGCCGACTCCGGCGCGGAGCTCAGCGGAACGCCACGCAACCTCGGCGACGAGGTCGCCCAGGAGCTCATCGACGACGGCACCTTCGACTGGCACCTCGCCACCGCCGAGGAGGCCGACGCCGGCCTCGACGAGGGTGGCTACGACTTCGCGATCGAGCTGCCCGCCGACTTCACGGCCGCCATCGCATCCATCACCACCGGCGAGCCGCGGACCGCCGACATCGTCCTTCGCACGAGCGACGCCAACAACTACCTGGCCTCGACGATCGGCACGCAGGCGGTCGAGCGCATCCAGGCGACGATCACCGAGAAGGTCGTGGCCGAGGCGGGTCTCACCATGCTCGACGCCCTCGACACCATCCGTGTGCAGCTGACGGATGCTGCCGCCGGCGCCTCGCAGCTGGTCGACGGCCTCGCGCAGGCCGGTGCCGGCGCGTCGCAGCTCTCCGACGGTGCTGCCCGGCTCGCCGACGGCACCGCCCAGCTCAGGGACGGTGCGGCTCAGCTGTCGGACGGAGCCGCCCAGGTCGCCGACGGCGCGGCCCAGATCGCCGGCGGCACCGCCCAGCTCGACGCCATCGCCGACCGGATCGGCGCCGCATCCGCGTCTGCGATCTCGGTGCTGCCGCAGGTCCGCGACGACATCGCCGCGAAGCTCGCCGAGGCCGGGCTCGATCAGGCGCAGATCGACGAGGTGCTCGTCGCACTCGATCCGGTGGGCGAGCGGCTCGGCACGGTGGACAGCCGCGTCCAGGGCGCCGTCGCCCAGATCGACCGCCTGGACTCCGGCGCCCAGCAGGTCTCGGTGGGAGCGGCATCCGTCGCCGCAGGCGCCGCCGCGCTGGCCGCGGGGACGGTCACCGCGGCGGACGGTGCGTCGCAGCTGCGCGACGGCGCGGCGAGCCTCGACGGCGGGATGGTCCAGCTCGAAGACGGTGCGACGCAGCTGCGCGACGGTCTCTCCGCGGGCGCGGCCCAGCTTCCCTCCTTCGACGCGGACACCCGACAGGCGCAGGCCGACACGCTCGCAGCTCCTGTCGAGGTCGAGCGCTCGTCGCTCACGCAGGCGCAGAACTACGGTGCCGGCCTGGCCCCGTTCTTCGCCGCGCTCGCGGGCTGGATCGGCATCTACGCGCTGTTCCTCATCGTCAAGCCGGTCTCGAAGCGCGCGGTGACCGCGCTGCACTCGCCCATCCGCATCACGCTGGCCGGCTGGGCGACCCCGGCCCTCCTCGGCGGCGTGCAGATGCTCGGCCTCTTCGGCGTGCTGTCGCTCGCGCTCGGCTTCTCGTTCGCGCATCCGCTCGCGACCCTCGGCATCCTGCTCCTGGCCTCGGCGACGTACGCCGCGATCGTGCTCGCGCTCAACGTGTGGCTCGGCTCGGTCGGGCAGTTCCTCGGCCTCGTGCTCATGGTGCTGCAGCTCGTGACCGCGGGCGGCACGTTCCCGTGGCAGACGCTGCCGGCGCCGCTCGCGGCGCTGCACCATGTGCTGCCGATGGGCTACGTCGTCGACGCCATGCGCCAGGTCATGTACGGCGGCAGCGCCGACCGCGTGTGGCTCGACCTCGCCGTGCTGTTGGCGTGGCTCGTCGGCGCGGGAGTGATCGCCGCGATCGGCGTCACCCGCATGACCCACTTCCGCACGCTGCGCGACCTGCAGCCGAGCGTCATCGGATAGCGGGCGTCTTCGTCGCAGGTGCCGGCGGCGATCTGCGTCGGGTCCCCGTTGCCCGGAAACCACAGCGTGTCGCCGTCCCCTGGTTGAGATCGGCCAGTGGACGCGTCGAGTCCGGCAGTGCCGCGCATCTGGGACAAGAGCCCGGTCGCAGGACGAAAAGCGAGCGCGATTCGGCACGGGGGGCCGGTCGGGGTTAGCATGCGGAATGGTGCCGCGGCGACCCGAACGCATGCGGCACCGAATATCGCGGTGTCCGGCACCGCGTGTCCCCCCACTCCGCCCGGAAAGCCCTTTCAATGACGAAGCCCCAGCCATCTCCGTACGCCGTCGACGACAGCGTGCCTCGCCGGTCTGCGGGGAGGACCGTCGGGATCATCCTGTTCAGCATCCTCGCGGTCGTCGTGGTGATCGCCCTCATCGCGGTCGGCTTCGTGACGTACACCGCGCAGCGCTCCTTCCCGCAGCTGAGCGGCGAGGTGAAGGCGGCAGGGCTCGACGCCGAGGTGACGGTGCAGCGCGACGCGCTGGGCATCCCGACGATCACGGCGGACTCGTCGCACGATCTCTTCTTCGCGCAGGGCTACGTGCACGCGCAGGACCGCTTCTGGGAGATGGACTTCCGCCGCCATGTCACGAGCGGCCGGCTCTCCGAGATGTTCGGCGAGTCGCAGCTGGCCACCGACCAGTTCCTCCGCACGCTCGGCTGGCACGACACCGCCCAGCAGGAGGTCGACGCCCTCGACGAGACCGAGCGCGCCTACTACGACGCCTACGCCGACGGCGTGAACGCGTACCTCGCCGATCACCAGGGCGCCGACGCGTCGTTCGAGTACGCCGTGCTGGGCCTGCAGAACGCGGACTACCAGATCGAGCCCTGGACGCCGGCCGACTCCGTCGCCTGGCTGAAGGCGATGGCCTGGGACCTCCGCAGCAACATCGAGAGCGAGACCGAGCGGGCCGTCATGGCACCGGACTTCAGCGAGGCCCAGATCGACCAGCTCTACCCCGGCTACCCGTTCGACCGGAACCCGGTCATCGTCCCCCAGATCTCGGCGGTGCCGGCGGTCGGCACGGCACCCGACCTTCCCGCCGAGGAGGGCGCGGCCGCGGACGAGGGTGCGGACGACGCGGCGGGCGACGCCGCGGGGAACACGGATGCCGCCACCGCCGCCATCGACTGGACCGAGGTCGGCAGCGTGATCGAGGCCGTCGGCGAACTCGTCGGCGACGCCGGCGAAGGCATCGGCTCGAACTCGTGGGTGGTGTCGGGCAGCATCACCGACACCGGCATGCCGCTGCTCGCCAACGACCCGCACCTCGGCGCATCGCTGCCGAGCGTGTGGCACCAGATCCAGCTCAAGTGCCGTGACGTGACCGAGGAGTGCCCGTTCGACGTCGCCGGCTTCGGCTTCTCGGGTCTGCCCGGCGTCGTGATCGGCCACAACGAGCGCATCGCGTGGGGCTTCACGAACCTCACCACCGACGTCACCGACCTCTACCTCGAGAAGGTCGAGGGCGACTCGTACTGGTACGACGGCGTGCTGGTGCCGCTCCAGACGCGCACCGAGACCTTCAAGGTCGCAGGATCCGAGGACGTCGAGCTCGAGGTGCGCTCCACGGCGAACGGACCGATCGTCTCGGGCCTCACTGATGACTTCACCGCCATCGCCGAGGCTCCGTACGTCGGCACCGGAGGCACCGTGACGGAGCCGCCGGCGGCTGCCCCGGCTGGCGAGACCGCGGTCAGCCTGCGCTGGACCGCGCTGCAGCCCGGGACCACGGCATCCGCCATCTTCGCCCTCAACACCGCGAAGGACTTCGACGACTTCCGCGGCGCCGCCGCCCTGTTCGACGTGCCGGCGCAGAACCTCATCTACGCCGACGTGGACGGCAACATCGGGTACCAGACGCCGGGCAAGCTGCCGATCCGCGGCGCCGGCGACGGCTCGATGCCCCAGCCCGGATGGGACTCCGCCTACACCTGGCAGGGCTATATCCCGTTCGAAGAGCTTCCGGTCTCGTACAACCCGACCGAGGGGTACATCGTCACCGCGAACAACGCGATCGTCGCGCAGGACTACACCTACCCGCTGACCCGCGACTGGGACTACGGGTGGCGCGCCGCCCGCATCACGGAGCTGGTCGAGCGGGCGATCGCCAAGGGTCCCGTCACGATGGACGACCTCAATGCCATCCAGGCCGACGACTACTCCTTCATCGGCATGCGTCTGACGGCGGCCTACGCCGACATCACCACGGGCGACGACGAGACGGATGCGGCGCTCGAGCTGCTGCAGGAGTGGGACGCCCAGAACAGCGCGGACTCCGCGGCCGCCGCCTACGCGAACGTGCTGTGGGACACCCTCGCGGAGAACGTGTTCGTCGACGGCCGCGAGAACGCGGCGCCGATGAGCGGTCAGGGCCGTCAGTTCCTCGTGATCGACGCGATGCTCGACGACGAGACGTCGCCGTGGTGGACCAACGACGAGCTCGGCGTGGACGGCATGACAGACATGCTGAAGCGGTCGGCCATCGACGCCTACGAGCGTCTCGTCGATGCCCAGGGCGACAATCCGTCGCGGTGGAACTGGGGCAGCCTGCACGCCCTGCCGCTGGAGAACGAGAGCTTCGGCCAGTCCGGCATCGCGCCGATCGAGTGGCTGTTCAACCGCGGTCCGTTCCCCGTGGGCGGCGGCTCGTCGGTCGTCAACGCGACCGGGTGGGACCTGGGCTCCAGCTTCGCGACCGTCACCGTGCCGTCGATGCGCATGATCGTCGACCTGTCGGACTTCGACGCCTCGCGCTGGAACCAGCTCACGGGGCAGAGCGGCCACGCGTTCCACACGAACTACATCGACCAGGTGGAGTCGTGGCAGAAGGCCGAGCTCACCCCGTGGGCGTTCACACCCGAGGCCGTCGCGGCCGCGACCACCGACACACTCGTGCTGAAGCCCTGACGCTCAGCCCGGGCGCTCGATCGCGTAGCCCTCGGCGGCGAGCGTCCGGGCCATGAACGCGGCGTACCATCGCGGCCACGCCTCGTCGTAGACCCCTCCCAGCACGTCGCGCTCATACCCGCCGTGGGCTTCGGCCGTCCGGATGAGGAGCTCGCGCAGGAACGCCTCGGTGTCGGGCATGCGTGACATCGCCGGAGTCCTTCGCGGCTCAGCGTCCGGGCGCCCGCGTGACGATCTGCTGCAGCACCCATTCGTTGCCGTCGGGATCGGCGAACGACGCGAACGTGCCGTAGCTGTCGGCCGACGGGTGCGGCCCCACCACGCGGTTCTCGGTGCCGGCCCAGTGGAAGACGCCGTCGGCGTCGTGCCACAGCTCGCTGACCACGGCGCCCCGCTCGAGGAGCGCAGCGCGCGCGGCGGCGATGTCGGCGGTGATGGTGATGTGATCCACGCCTTCCCCTGCGGCACGCTCAGCCTCGACTTCGTCGGAACCCTCCGCGCGCGCCGCAACGACGAACCCACCGAGAAGCTCGCCACGCCGTCGGACCTCGACGCGTGGTTCACCGAGTCGGGTCTCGTCGCCGAGGTCGCAGCATCCGTGTCCCGCGACCTCAGCGACGCGATCGAGGTGCGCGAGGCGATCTACGCGCTGGTGTGGTCGCGCCTGCACGACCGGCCACAGCCCGCCGACGCCGTCGCGACGCTGAACGCCGCCGCCGCGACGCCCCCGCTCACCGCAGCACTCACCGCCGACGGCTGGACGCGGTCGGGCACCCCGCGACAGGCGCTGTCGCACCTCGCGCGCGAGGCCGTCGAGATCATCGGCGGCGAGCAGGCGGCACTCCTGCGCGAATGCGCGCGCCCCGAGTGCACGCAGGTCTACCTCGACACGTCGCGCGGGCACCGTCGCGAATGGTGCTCGATGGCCACGTGCGGCAGCCGCATGAAGGCGAAGGCCTATCGCGAGCGCCGGAAGGCCGGCGCGGCTTGAGGCCTCAGCCGCCCGCGGCGGGCGGGGTGCGCTTCGACTCGGCCAGCTCGTCCACGTACAGACCCGTCTCGTCGATCGTGCCGTTGCGGTAGGCCTGACGCCCCACCATGTGCGCCGACAGCGGCGCCGTCGCGAGCTGGATGAGCACGACCGGCACGAGGAACGCGACAACGGGCCACGACCGCAGTGACAGCGCGATCGCGAGGCAGATGAGGATGAGCCCGAGCACCTGCGGCTTGGTCGCGGCGTGCAGGCGTGTCGGCACATCGCGGAAGCGCAGCACGCCGATCGCGGCGGTCAGGCACAGCAGCGCCCCGATCAGGATCAGGATCACCGAGGCGACGTCGAGGATCTGGTTCATCGGTCCTGGTCCCTTCTCGCGACGAACCGCGCGATCGAGATCGACCCGAACACTCCGACGGCCGCGATGATCAGCAGCACCGGCAGGGTGCGCGTGTGATGGTTGATCGCCATCTCGGCGCCGAGAACGCACATCACGAGGGTGAGCAGGACATCGGATGCCACCGCCCGGTCGAGGATGGACGGTCCGATGACGATGCGCCACAGCGTGAGCAGCGCCGCGACGGCGAAGATCACGTAGATCGCGAGCAGCAGCACGTTCATCGCGCACCCCCCTTGATGGCATGCAGCTGCGCGTGCGAGCCCACGGCGCGGACGATGCGGGCCTCCCAGTGGTGCACGCTGGCGCGCTGCTTCTCCACGTCGGCGTCGTCGCGCACGCCGATGACGTGCAGGTACAGGATGCGGCGGTCGCGATCGGTGTCGACGATGAGGGATCCGGGAATGAGGGATGCCGTCACCGCCGTGTGCGTCATGATCAGGTCGTCGTCGGTGACGAGCTGCACGGCGATGATCGCGGCGCCCGGCTGCCGGCGGAAGTCGAGCACCTGCCACGCCACCGTGAGGGAGCCCTGGAGCACCGCGATGAGGAATTCGACGACGAACACCAGGCCCCACCAGAGGTTCACCCGGCCCGACAGCTCGACGGGCGGCAGGCGGAACACGCGCGTCACGACGAGGGCGGCGACGAGTCCGGTGAGGAACGCGACCCACGTGAACTGACCCCACAGCAGCATCCACAGGGCGATCAGCCACACGAAGAACGGCAGCTGCCGCCACGCCGTCGCGAACGCGCGGCGCTGGCGGGTCTGGGGCAGATCGGGGCTCACGGAGCCTTCTCCGTTCCCGCGGTGTCGTCTTCGAGCTGGGTCAGCGACACGGGCTGCAGCAGCGCCTCGCCGATGCGCGTGCACACGTCGTAGAGCGGGCCGGCGAACACGGTGAGCGCGACGGTGATGACCACCATGCCGGTGGTCGCCGCGGTCATGATCTTCGGGATGACGCGACGCTCGGTCTCGATGCCGGCGGCCGGCGCGGAACCGAGGTAGGAGATGCGGGCCTCGGTCTCGGCCGAGTCCTCGTCCTCGCGCCAGAACGACAGGTTCCACGCGCGCATGAGCGCGTAGAGCGTGAGCAGGCTGGTCAGGATGCCGCCCACCATGAGCACCATCATGATCGGCGTGCCGACCTGCGCGGCGGCGTCGAAGAGCGCGAACTTGCCGATGAAGCCCGAGAACGGCGGCAGCCCTCCCAGGTTGATCGCGGGGATGAAGTAGAGCACCGCGATCACGGGTGCCGCCTTCATGAGGCCCTTGACCCGGAGGATCGACGTCGAGCCCGCGCGGCGCTCGACGAGCCCGACGGCGAGGAACAGCGTCGTCTGCACCACGATGTGGTGGACCATGTAGTAGATCGTCGCGCCGATCGCGGCGGGCGTCGCGATCGCGAGCCCGAAGATCATGTAGCCGATGTGGCTCACGAGCGTGAACGACAGGATGCGTTTGAGCTCGGCCTGCGCGACCGCGCCGAGAACCCCGACGATCATCGTCGCGAGCGCCACCCACATGAGCAGCTGGTTGACGTCGTTGTCGAGGAACAGCTCCGTCTCGGTGCGGATGATCGCGTAGACGCCGACCTTTGTCAGCAATCCGGCGAACACCGCCGTGACCGGGGCCGGCGCTGTCGGGTACGAGTCGGGCAGCCAGAACGACAGGGGGAACACGGCGGCCTTGATGCTGAACGCGAGCAGCAGCATCAGGTGCAGGATGAGCTGCGTCTCCTGCGGCAGCTCCCCCATGCGCTCGGAGATCTGCACCATGTTCACAGTGCCGAGGGCGCCGTAGATCATCGCGATGGCGGCGAGGAACAGGATCGACGACACCAGCGACACGACGATGTAGACGACGCCGGTGCGGATCCGCGACTCGGTCGAACCCAGGGTGATGAGCACGTACGAGGCGACCAGCAGGATCTCGAAGCCGACGTAGAGGTTGAAGAGGTCGCCCGCGATGAACGCGTTGAAGATGCCCGCGCCGAGGATCAGGTACGAGGGGTGGAAGATCGAGACCGGCGTGTCGTCGTCGCCGTCGGCGGCGCCCTGACCGACGGAGAACAGGAGGACGGCCAGCAGCACGATGCTCGAGACCACCACGAGCAGTGCCGCGAGGCGGTCGACATAGAGCACGATGCCGAACGGGATCGGCCAGCCGCCGACGGACACCGCGATCGGCTGGTCGCCGGTGTCGACGACGTAGAGCAGGATCGCCGCGATGACGGTGACCGCGCTGAGCGTCACGACCGAGACCGTGACCTGGGTCTTGCGGTGACGGCCGGCGATCAGCGCGATGGCGGCGCCGAGCAGAGGCAGAGTGACGAGCAGGGGGACGAGGGCGGGAGCGATCTCGGTCATGCGTCGTCACCCCGGTCCCGCGGGTCCCGGTCGGGGCGGTCCACCGGTGCGTCGTCGCGGAGGCCGGCGAAGTCCCGCGCGCCCAGGATCGTGATCGGGGCGGTGTCGGTGCCGACGAAGTCCGTGGTGGCGTCGTCGTCGGTGTCCTCGATCTCGGTCTCCTCGTCCATCGTCTCCTCGGCCTCGGCGGCGCGCTCGCGCACCTCGAGGTCGGCCTCGTCGTCGGTCACGGTGTCGGCCTGGCCGAGCTGCCAGGACCGGTAGATGAGGGCGAGGAGGAACGCCGAGACGGCGAACGTGATGACGATGGCGGTGAGCGTGAGTGCCTGCGGCAGCGGGTCGGACATCTCGTCGACCGATGCCGAGCCGAAGAACGGCGCGACGCCCGGGCGGCCCATCACGATGAGCAGGAGCAGGTTGGTGGCGTTGCCGAGCAGCAGGAACCCGATGAGCACGCGGGTGAGGCTGCGCTCGAGCATGGCGTAGACGCCGCAGGCGAAGAGCACCGCCATCACGATGATGAGGACGAGCGACACGTTCACGGGACCGTCACCCCCTGCTGCTCCCGTGCCTCCTGCGCCTGTCGGTCGACTTCGGCGCCGAGGCTGCGCAGCACGTCGAGCACGAGGCCGATGACGACGAGGTAGACGCCGATGTCGAACAGCGTCGAGGTGACGAACTCGACATGGCCGAGCAGCGGCACGTCGTCGAACTCCCAGAAGTAGCTCGTGAGCGGCTGGTCGCCGAAGAACACCGGCACGATCGCGCACGCGACGGCGATCGTCATGCCGGTGCCCAGCAGACGGCCCGCATCGGTGGGAGCGGCGGCGCCGAGCTCGTAGCGACCGCCGGCGACGTAGCGCATGACGAGCGCCATACCCGCGACGAGACCGCCGGCGAAGCCGCCGCCGGGAAGATTGTGGCCTGCGAACAGCAGGTAGAGCGACACGATGATGATCGTGTGGAACAGGATCCGCACGATCACCTCGAGCATGATCGAGCGGTTCTCGGGGCGCACGCGCTGGCCGCCGACGAGCCACGCCATGCGTCCGCTGCCCCGCTCATCGCCGCGCTGGCGCAGCCCGTCGGAGGTCTCGACGAGCGGGCGTCGCGCCCGCGTCGCCCCGGTGGGCAGCGACGAGATCGCCCGGGAGAGCGTGTCGGCGCGGTGGGTGACGAACACGAGGGAGGCCACGCCCGTCGCCGCGAGGATGAGCACCGACAGCTCGCCCATCGTGTCCCAGCCGCGCAGGTCGACGAGGGCGACGTTGACGACGTTCCTGCCGTGGCCGAGCTCGTACGCGAGTTCGGGGAACGCGTCCGAGATCGGCTTCTCGACGCGGGCGCCGGTGGCGACGATCGCCACGAGCGCCATCGTGATCCCGACCGCCGCGCCGAGCACGGCGCGGGCGACGGGCCACACCGAGGCGTTGTGCTCGCCGAGCCGCGACGGGATGCGCCGAAGCACCAGCGCGAAGGCGACGAGCGTCACCGTCTCGACCAGGATCTGGGTGAGCGCGAGGTCGGGTGCGCCGCTCGTCGCGAAGAGCAGCACCATGCCGAGGCCGGTCACCGACACGAGGACGACGCCCGTGTACCGTTTGCGCGCGCGGATCGCGATGAGGCCGGCGGCGATCATGACGGGTGCGACCAGCAGCTGCGTGGGCGTCTGGTAGGCGTCGAGCTTCGCCTGCCAGTCGTCGCTGGCCAGCAGAGCCGTCGCCTCGGCCGCGACGAACACCACGAAGATCGTGCCGACGTACACCGGCAGCGATCCACGCTGCGTGAGGCTCGTCGTGACGACCGAGAGGCGCGCGACGCCGCGCAGCGCGCCGTTGTACGCCTCCGCCGCCGTGAAGGGCAGCATGCGCTTGGCGGGGCGCCAGCCGCGGGTCGCCCAGAACACGACGACGCCGATCACGATCGTCGCGAGTGAGATCCACAGCGCGGGCTCGAGCCCGTGCCACAGCGCCAGGTGCGCGGGGGACGACGGTGCGGCGACGCCGGGCGTCGACACCGGCGCCTGGTCGGCGTACGGCGCGAACGCCTTGTCGAGCCACGGCGCTGCGGCACCCGCGACGACGGTGAGCCCCGACAGCACGATGGGCGCGACGAGGAAGCCGATCGGCGGGTCCGGCCATTCCGTATCGGGCATGCGATCGCCGTTCGGCTCCCGCTTCGTGGAGAACGCGCCCCACAGGAAGCGGATGCCGTACCCCGCGGTCAGCACGGAACCCAGCGCGATCCCGACGAGAGCGACGATGCCCCAGACCGCGCCGCCGAGCGCCTCGTGCAGGAGCGCGGCGAGCGCGCCCTCCTTCGCGACGAAGCCGATCGTGGGGATGATGCCGATCATCGACGCGACGGCGACGATCGAGAACGCCGTCATCACCGGCGCCTGGCGTCCGACGCCGGAAAGCTCGGTCAGGTCGCGCGTCGAGAGCTGGCGGTCGATGACGCCGACGACGAGGAAGAGCGCCGACTTGAAGAGGGCGTGGCTCAGCAGGAGCGCGAGACCCGCGAGGGCGGCATCCCGGGTTCCGTAGCCGAGCACGACGGTCAGCAGTCCCAGCTGGCTCACGGTGCCGAAGGCGAGCACGCGCTTGAGGTCCGTCTCGCGCAGCGCCTGCAAGCCGCCGAGCAGCATCGTGAAGACGCCGAGCCCGACCACGATCGGCCGCCAGGTGGGGGCGATCGCGAAGACCGGTGCGAGGCGCGCGATGAGGTAGATGCCGGCCTTCACCATCGCCGCGGCGTGCAGGTACGCGCTCACCGGAGTGGGCGCGGCCATGGCGCCGGGCAGCCAGAAGTGGAACGGGAAGATGGCCGACTTGCTGAGCGCGCCGACCAGGATCATGACGAGCGCGGCGTCGACGATCGCTCCGGAGGGGGCCTCGACGAGGATCGTCGAGACGCTGGAGGTGCCCGCGTCGACGACGAGGAGCACGACCCCGATCAGCATGACGAGCCCGCCGAGGGTGGTCACGAGGAGCGCCTGCAACGCCGCACGGCGGCTGGCCGCACGCTTGTTGTAGTACCCGATGAGCAGGTACGACAGGACGCTCGTGACCTCCCAGAACATCACGAGGACGACGAGATCGTCGGTGAGCACGAGTCCGTACATCGCCCCGGCGAAGGCCAGCAGGACCGCGGCGAACTGCCCGAGGTTCTCCTTCTTGCCCCGGAAGTACCAGCGGCAGTAGACCATCACGAGCGCGCCGACGCCGGTCACGATCAGCGTCATGAGCCACGACAGCGTGTCCATGCGCATCGACAGGTCGATCCCGAGCTGCGGGATCCAGGCGTATGTCTCGAACGGAATGTCGCCGGCGAGGACGCGCGGCGTGAGCACGGCGGCGTACACGAAGCCGGCGATGGGGAGGATCGCCGCGACGTAGAAGGCGCGGGCGCCGATGCGTGCCACGAGCCACGGCAGCAGGAGCGGGACGACCGCGAACGCGCCGAGCACGAGGAGCATTCGGGCCTCCTCGTGGTCGTCGGCGGCGCACGTCAGGAGAGGACGGCGCGAAGCCCAGGCGATCGGGGTGTCGGAACCATCCTAACGGGCGCGCTCTGCCCGATCGCCCAGACGGCATACATCGGCGGCTCGTGGGAGAGTGTGGGGGTGGCCGAAGCGAGCCCGACTCAGGTGAACGCGTCACCGCCGCCGCCGCGCTGGGCGCACGAGCTTCTCGGCGTGCTCGCGGCCATCGCGATCGCGATTGCGGCGGTGACGGCGGTGGCGGCATCCCCTCGCTCCGAGCTGCTGTTCCGCGACGGCGATTCGCTGGTCACGACGATGATCGTGCATTCGATCGCGGCCGGTCAGCCGCAGGACTGGGCACTGTCGTCGGTCCTGTTCCTCCCCGAGACCGCAGCGCTCGGACTGCTCTCGCTGCTCGGTCTGGGGGTCGACGGCACCCTCGCCCTCGCGGGCGTCGTGAACGTGCTGGCGCTCTACGGCGCCCTGCGGGTCGCCGCCGGTTCGATCGCCCGGGCGCGCGCGCCGATCGCCGGCGCGCTCCTCGCCCTCGGCGCGTTCGCGCTGCTCGCGGCGACCGAGACCTCGCCGTCGCGCGACGCCCTCGAGCTCGCGTCGCTGCTCACGACGACGACCTACTACTCCGCGACCGTCGTCGGCGTCGTGCTCGTCGTCGGGCTCGCGCGGCGCGCGCTCGACCGCGCGACCGGCCCGGTGCCGTGGGGCGCTGCGGCCGGGATCGGCGCCGTGGCCGCAGCATCCGTGCTCAGCAATCCGCTGTTCGCGGTGTGGGCGACCGTTCCGCTCGGGCTCGTGCTCGGCGTCGTCGCACTCCGCCGCCGGGTCGCGCTGTGGCTCATCGGCGGGCTCGTGGCGGGCACGGCCCTCGGCTTCGTGGGACGCGTGCCGCTGGCGCCCCTCATCGCGAACACCGGAACCGGCTACTTCGACCCGTCGCAGTGGCTGTTCTCGCTCGAGTACTACGCCGCGCTGCTCGCCGAGCGATGGAACGCACCGTGGGGCGCAGCATCCGTCATCGCGATCGCGGCGCTGTGGGGCTGGTGCGTCGCAGCGACGGCGCTGCTCGCGCGGCGACGCGACGCCGGAGCCGTCGTCGTCGCGGCGTGCGGCTGGGCGATGCCGCTCCTCGTCGTGGTCGGGGCGATCGTCGCCGGCACGCAGGCCGCCCGTTACCTTCAGCCGATGGCCTTCGCGCCGCTGCTCGGCCTCGCGGTGCTGCCGGCACTGCTGCCCCGCACGCTGCCGGTGCTCCGGCCGGCGGTGGTGATCGCCGCGACCGCGGCGGCGCTGGTGGCGTCCGTCGGCTTCGGCGTGCCGCGGATCGCGGTGGCCGCAGACGCGCCCGACGCCGACCTCGCCTGCGTCGTCGACTGGGCCGGACAGTCGGGTCGCACCGGCGCCGGGCAGTTCTGGACCGTCCGCCTGCCGAAGACGCACCTCGCCGACCCCCGCGGGCTCGTGCAGGTCGACCACCAGTTGCGCGGCTACGCGTGGCTCGTGAACCGCGACGACTTCGGCGTCGGAGAGGTGTCGTTCCTCGTGCTGGACGCGCAGTCGGCCGCGTTCGACCTGCCGGGCGGGGCGTCGATGGCAGAGGCCGAGCTGGTGTCGTGCGGTCGCTACACGATCGCCGACTTCGGCGCGGAGCGGCTGCCGATCGGGCCGCTGCGCTCGTAGCCCCCGGTCTCAGGCGGAGGTCGGCGCCGGTCCGGTGGTGTTGCCCTCGCGGAACGTGCACGTGAAGCGGATCGACGCGGCCGGAGCGCCCTCGAGCATCGCGGCGACGGCGGCGCCGGCCGCTCGGCCCTTGTCGGTCGCCGGCTGCACGAGCGTGGTGAGCTCGTAGGGGGCGAGTCCGTCGACCACGATGCCGTCGAAGCCCGTGACGCTCACGTCCTCGGGTACGCGGAGCCCCGCCTCCTCGGCCGCCCGGATCACGCCCGCGGCGAGCAGGTCGCTCTGCGCGATCACGGCGGTGGGGCGCCGGTCGGGGTCGGCGAAGATCTCGCGACCGGCCGCGAACCCCTGATCGATGAAGCTGCCGGCGGCGGCGTAGGCCGGCGCGTCCGGAAAGACGTCGAGGGCGCCGGCGAGTCGCTCGCGCGTGACGTCCACCGTGACCGCGGTGTCGTCGTGCAGCCAGCTGCGCTGCCAGTCGACCCGCGCAGGCAGCGTCACGATCGCGACGTCGCGGTGCCCGAGCGCCCGCAGATGGCTCGCCGCCTGGCGCTGGGCCTCGCGGTTGTCGAGGCCGATCCGCGGCACGTCGTCTCCGGCATCCCCCTCGATGACGACGACCGGGATGCCGCGTGCCTTGACCGTCGCGAGGGATTCGCGCAGGAGACCGCTGCAGCCGATGAGCACCGCGGCGTCGAGCGGTGCACTCGTGAGCGACGGACCGGTCCCGGTCGGCTCGTGGTCGCGCAAGAGCAGAAGTCCGGCGCCGAGGTGGGTCACCGCGTCGGCCAGGCCGTCCATCATCAGTGTCTTGACCGGATCGAGGAACGCCGTGCCGAGGTGCTCCTCGAAGACCACGCCCACGATGCCGGAGCGGCCGCGGCGCAGAGATGCGGCGCGGGGGTCGGGGCCGGTGTAGCCGAGGACGGCGGCGGCATCGAGCACTCGGCGACGGGTCGCGTCCGACACCGGGGTCTTGCCGCTGAACACCACCGATGCGGTCGACGGCGAGACGCCTGCCTCACGGGCGACGTCGGAGATCGTGGCACGGCGGGTGCCGGTGTCCTGACGGCTCATGCTGTCACGATCGTAGCCCGTCGCGGACCCCCGATGTCGAATCGATTCGGGCACCTCCGAATCGATTCGGTAGCATGTCCGGATGGACACCGCGCTCACCCGTCGGCAACTGGTCGCCTGGCGCACCGCGATCTTCACGATCTTCCTCGTGATGGGCGTCGGCTTCGCGTCGTGGGCGGCGCGGCTGCCCGCGGTGAAGAGCGACCTCGGCATCAACGACCTCGAGGTCGGCATCCTCCTGTTGGTCTCGGGCGCCACGTCGATCGTCGGCCTGTCGCTCGCCAACGTCATCGTCGCCCGCTGGGGCGCCCGGCGCGGGATGTTCGCCACGATCATCACGTTCGCCCTCGGTGTCGTCGTGGCCGGCGTCGGCGTGGAGTTCGCCGGGTCGTACCTCGTCACCGCCGTGGGACTCGGGCTCATGGGCCTGGGCATGAGCGCGACCGACGTCATGATGAACGTCGAGGCGGCCGCGGTCGAGCAGGCGTTCGAGCGCACGCTCATGCCGCTGTTCCACGCCTTCTTCAGCCTCGGCACCGTCGCCGGTGCCGGTCTCGGCGTGGCGATGGCCGCCGCGGGCATCGGGGTCGGCTGGCACCTGGGCGGCGCCGGCCTGATCGTCGCCGCGGCGGGACTGCTGTCGCTGCGGGCCGTCCCCGTGCGCGAGAGCATGCACGACGACCCCGCGACGACCAGCACGCGCCGCGAGCGCTTCGCCGAGGTGGTGGCGGTGTGGCGCGATCCGCGCACCTACGCGATCGGCGCCATCATGCTGGGCATGGCCTTCGCCGAGGGCAGCGCGAACGACTGGCTCACCATCGCGATGGTCGACGGCCACGACCAGACCGAGGCCGTCGGGGCCATCGCGCTGACGGTGTTCTCGGTCGCGATGACCACGTTCCGCATCATCGGCGGCCCGCTGGTCGATCGGATCGGCCGTGTCTGGGCTCTGCGCATCCTGTCGATCGCCGCCGGGGTCGGCCTCGTCATGTTCATCCTCGCGCCGGACCTGCCGATCGCCTTCATCGGCATCGCGCTCTGGGGCGCGGGCGCCTCGCTCGGCTTCCCGCTGGGCATGTCGGCCGCAGCCGACGACCCGGCCAAGGCCGCAGCATCCGTCTCCGCCGCCGCGACGATCGGCTACCTCGCGTTCCTGTGCGGGCCGCCGATCCTCGGGTGGATCAGCCACGAGATCGGCATCCTGCCGACCCTGTGGATCATCGTCGGCCTCATTGCGATGTCGGGGCTCGCCTCGGGCGCTGCGAAGCCGATCGCCGGATCTAAGGTGGGCGCGGGGCACGCGCACCACTGATCCCGGCGAGGGGTTTCGCCTGTCAGAGCCGGTCGGCCACCGTCGCGGCGACGGTGAGCCATGCGTCCCGGGTCTGCGGCGACAGGGCCTCGAAGTCGATCGGCCCGCCGTCGACGAGCGAAGGGTCGAAGGGCGCGTTGACGACGGCCGACGTCACCTGCTCGAAGTGCTGCGAGAGGCGCGCCTCGAGGCGGCGGTCGGGTCGGGACGACGGCGCGGTGAGCACCGTCACGGCCTCGTCGATCTTGCGGCCGAAGCCCTTCTCGCGCAGGCCGTCCAGCAGCCATGCGGCGCTGGCGGCGGTGTCCTCGCGCACGGTCGACACGATGACCAGCTGGTCGGCGGCGGCGACCGCAGCGACCCAGTTCGACGCGCGCATGTTGTTGCCCGTGTCGACGATCATCAGGCGGTAGTACCGGCGCAGGAGCGCGTGGAGCCGGTCGAACGCCGCCGAGTCGATCGTCGAGGAGGCGGCCGCGTCCTCGTCGGAGGCGAGCACGTCGAAGCGGGCATCGACCTGCGTACGCACGTAGTGGTCGAGCGCGGCAAGGCTCGACCCGCGGAAGTTCGACGACTCGTCGAGGTCTTCCAGGAGGTCGACGGCGGTGCGGTGGTGCGGCGCGTTCTGCGCGCGCCAGCCGAGCGTTCCCCGGGTCTCGTTGTTGTCCCACGCGAGCGTCGCACCGCCGCGCAGCGTGCCGAACGTCGCGGCGAGCAGCAGCGTGCTCGTCGTCTTGTGCGCGCCGCCCTTCGGGTTCAGCACGACGATCGTGCGCGGCGCGTCCAGGCGCCGCTGCACCCGCTTCTCGCGGTCGAGGCGTGACCGCTCCGCACGCCCGGGCGCAGGAGAGATGAGGCCACCGGTCGCGCGGTGCACGGCGCCCTGCCAGCCCTCCGTCGCGCGCGGGCGGCTGCTGCCGCCGCGCGAGTCGAGCAGATCCTGCACTGTCGGCCGGGGCTCTTCGGGCGCCGACGGCGCGGGCACCGCCGCGACGGGCGTCGGCGTGGTGACCGGGAGCACCGACACCGGATCCCCCGACACGGGAGTCGCCGAGACCGGCGCCGGGGCGGGAACCGGCGCCGGGTCGACGGCCGCCTCCTCCAGGGCCTCGTCGAACGTGCCGTCGGGGTGCACGACGAGCGGCCAGCGCGACGAGCCCTCCACCAGGGTGGCGTGAGCGGGCTCTCCGGCGGACGCGGCGAGCTGGCGGATCTCCTCGACGACCCTGTCGCGCAGGGCGAGGCTGTCGGGGGCGACGACCTCCGCCACGTCGGTGCCGACGTGGAGTTCGGCGACGGTACTGGACAGGATGTGCACCGTCGCGTCGGGCAGGCGTGAGTTCATCGGTTCTTCTCCGGACGAAAGGGCGGCGTGGGGGGCCGGGGTCAGGGGGCCCGCGACAAACCGCAGGCAAACAGGGCAAAGGCTATCCGACGAGCCTGCGGGCAAGCTGTGGCGGCCCGCCCCGGTGGCACCGCCGCACACGACGGATCCGGCGTCGTGCGACCGGCCCCGGGCTAGGCTCTTCGGGTGCGTCTCGTCATCGCCCGCTGCTCCGTCGACTACACCGGGCGGCTCAACGCCCACCTGCCCCTCGCCACCCGCCTGCTCGTGCACAAGGGCGACGGGTCGCTGCTGGTGCACTCCGACGGCGGCTCGTACAAGCCGCTCAACTGGATGAGCCCGCCCTGCCGGCTCGACGTCGAGGTTCCCGACGAGGAGTCCGCGTCCGCCGGGGTGCTCGAGCACTGGCGCGTGACCCACGCGAAGACGGGGGACGCGCTGCTCGTGCGCATCTACGAGGTCATCCACGACTCGTCGCACGAGCTCGGCCTCGACCCGGGGCTGCAGAAGGACGGCGTCGAGGCGGATCTCCAGCGCCTCCTCGCCGAGCAGGTCGACGTCATCGGCGAGAATCTGACGCTCGTGCGCCGCGAGTTCCCGACCGCGATCGGCCCGGTCGACCTGTTGCTGCGCGATCCCGAGGGCGGCACGATCGCCGTCGAGGTGAAGCGCCGAGGCGACATCGACGGCGTCGAGCAGCTCACCCGCTACCTCGAGCTGCTGGGGCGCGACCCGCACCTCGCCCCGGTCACCGGCGTCTTCGCCGCCCAGGAGATCAAGCCCCAGGCCAAGGTGCTCGCCGCGGACCGCGGCATCCGTTGCGTCATCCTCGACTACGAGGGTATGAAGGGCATCGAGTCCGGCGCCCCGCGCCTCTTCTAGCAGGCCTTCGCGCCCCCGTCCCGCGACCGGCGCCCTCCCGACCCGGCGAGAGTGCAGCTGGTCGCCGAGAGGTAGGGAGGCAACCACCCTCTCGTCCACCAGGAGAACCCTCGCGGCCCCTGGGAGCCGGGGCGGGGGCTGAGGGCGAAGGCTGGGGTCGGGACGAGGGCTTGTGTCGTGTCCTGGGGACGGTACATACTGTCCGGACGACAGTAAAAGACCCGAAACGGATGCTGCAGCAATGACGCTCGACGACTTCCGGCGTGAGATCGCCGAACCCGCCATCGAATTCCGCCCCGAGCTGCGCTGGTGGCTCGCCGAAGGGCTGCACAGCGACGCGACGCTGCGCCGCGAGATCGACGACGCCCACCGCCTCGGCTTCGGCGGCATGGAGTTCCTGGCGATGGACGAGGGTGCGATCGACCACGCGCGCTACGGCTGGGGGTCGGAGGAGTGGGTCCACGACTCGCAGGTCGTGGTCGAGGAGACCACGCGCCGCGGCATGTCGGTGAGCTTCACATCGGGCACCAACTGGTCGAACGCGAACCTGCCGACGATCACACCCGACGACCGCGCCGCCGCGCAGGAGCTCGACGTCGCGTCGGAGGCGCTCGCGCCCGGCGCGCGGCGCTCCGGGCCGCTCCCGCGCATCGACCTCGCGGCCCCCGCCGCCGCGCGCCATCTTCCGGGCGGGCGCGGCACGATCCGCGACCAGCATCTCGTGGCCGTGGTCGCGGCCCGCGTGGTCGACGCCGAAGCGGGAGTGCTGGATGCCTCCTCGCTCACCGAGCTGACGGCATCCGTCCAAGGCGACGCGCTGGAGTGGACGGCGCCGGACGGCGACGGCGATTGGCGCCTCTTCTTCTACTGGCTGCACGGGACCGGCCAGACCGCGGAGCCCTCGGCATCCGTCAACTACACCGTCAACTACATCGACCGGGACGGTGTCGACGCCGTCATCGCGTACTGGGACGAGGTCGTGCTCACGCCCGAGCTGCGAGCGCAGATCGCGCAGAACCCCCGCGCGCAGATGTACATGGACTCCCTGGAGCTGTCGACGTTCGGCGCGGGCGGGCTGTTCTGGGGCCACACCGTCGTCGACGAGTTCCGCGCACGCCGCGGCTACGACGTGGTGCCGTGGCTGCCGTTCCTCACGCGGGATGTCCCGTTCATGGCGGTCTCGACGACCTACCACCACCAGCCTGCCGACGCCGCCGACCGCGTCACGGTCGACAAGGTGCGCCACGACCTCGTCGTCACCTTCACCGACCTCTACATCGAGAACATGCTGCGGCCGTTCGCGGAGTTCCTGCACGGCGTCGGCATGACGCTGCGCGCCGAGATCAGCTACGGACTGCCGTTCGAGCTGACCCGGCCCGGTCCCGAGGTCGACGGCATCGAGACGGAGTCGCTCGAGTTCGGCGCGCAGATCGACGCGTACCGGCTGATGGCCGGGCCCGCGCACCTCTTCGGCAAGCAGTACTCGTCCGAGACCGGTGCCACGACGCGCAACCACATGCTCGACCACCGCTTCTACGACCAGATCATCGCGACCCAGCTGGCGGCCGGCATCACCAAGACGGTCCTCCACGGATGGGCGAGTCCTGCCGGCGCCGAGGGCGTCACCGAGTGGCCCGGCCACGAGGGCATGTGGCCGATGTTCTCCGAGCGGTTCGACACCCGTCAGCCGGGCTCCGAGTTCTACCCGCTCTGGACCGCCGCGATCGGCCGCCTCCAGTACGCCCTGCGTCAGGGCCGACCGCGGATCGACGTCGGGATCCTCCGCACCGACCACTTCACCGACAACCTCATCGGCGTCACCCTCGTCGGCCCCGGCGGCGAGCGCATCCCCGACGAGGTCGCGTACGGCACGATGTGGATGCGCGACCGCGAGAACCACTGGTGGCAGGACCTCGGCATGCAGGACGCCGGCATCACCTACGAGTTCTTCGACGGCTCGCTGCTGCTGCGCGACGACGTCTCCTTCGACGGCGACGAGGTGCAGCCGGGCGGTCCGGGCTACCGTGCGCTCGTCGTGTACCAGCAGACCCTCGACCCCGACGTCGCCGCGCACCTGCTCGCCTGGGCGCAACGCGGGCTGCGCCTCGTCATCGTCGACGGCGCCCGTGAGCTCGAGTCGCTGTCGGCCGGCCGGTTCCGCACGCACGAGGTCGCAGCATCCGCCACTCCCGGTCTCGACGGCCGCGACGACGAGCTCGCGGCGACGATGGCGGAACTGCGACGGATGCCGGGGGTCCGCGTCGCCGCTCCGTCCGGCGTCGTCGCCGCCCTCGACGAGCTGGGCGCGAGCGGTCGGGCGCGCTTCGAGACCGACGACACGCACGTGCTGACCCACCTGCGCGAGGACGACGACCTCACCGTGCTCTACGCCTACCACTTCCTGTACGAGACGACCGAGCCCACGACGGTGCGCATCGCGCTCGAGGGCACCGGCGCGGTGCACCGCCTCGACGCCTGGACCGGCGAGCTGCGTCCTCACCGCGGCGCACGCGCCGTCGGCGACCGCACCGTCGTCGAGCTCACCCTCGCTCCGGGCGAGACCGCGATCGTGGTGCTCGACAGGACTGCGGATGCTGCCCCCTCGACCCCGCCCGCCGTCGCCGAGGTCGCGCGAGCCGAGGTATGGCGCCTCGTCGTCGAGAGCTGGGACGCCGGCGAGCCCGAGGTGCTGGAGGAGGACCGGGGTCTCGGGTACGTCTCACGCGAGGTGCGCCCGACGACCGCGGTGACGCGCCTCGACGCCGGCGAGGTCGAGCTCGCCCCGTGGTCGGAGATCGCGGCGGTCGGTGCCGACGTCTCCGGTGTGGGCGAATACCGCGCGATCATCTCCGTGCCGGAGGTCGCCGACGGGGCGCGATACCTCCTCGATCTCGGCTCCACCGGCGGCGGGCTCGGCGCGGTGCGCGTCGGCGACGGCCCGGCCCGCGGCTTCGACACCGCGCACCCGGTCGTCGACGTGAGCGGCAGCATCCGTCCCGGCGACAACGCGATCACCGTCCGCGTCTCGAGCTCGCTCAACAACCGGCTGCGTGCCCGCGGATACTATGACGGCATCCGCGACATCGGGGCGGACCTCACCGGCGAGCAGCGGATGCAGCACGCGATCGTGCGGCGATACGGTCTCCTCGGCCCGGTGCGCCTGCTGCGCGAGGGGTGACCGCGGACCCCGGACGAGAGAGGAACGAGAAGGCGATGGCCCGAGGTGACGTCGACACCGACGCCTCCGCAGATCTGAGCCCCGTCATCGCGCCCGACCCGCTCGACCTGCGGCTGTCGCTCGCGTCGATCGTGCACTGGGCCGACAGCACCGGCGTGCGGCGCGACGTCATGGCCCGGGTCGCGTTCCCGGCCGACGACATGGGCATGTTCCTCGTCGTGAACCAGCTGTCGTACAACGGGGCGATGCGGCCCGTCGACCTCTCGCTCGCGCTCGGCATGACGGCGACCAACATGAGCAAGATCGTCGGGCGCCTGGTGAGCGCCGGGCTCGTCGTGCGCGTCCCCGCGCCCGACGACGATCGCGGCGTGCTCGTCGCACTGACCGGAGAAGGGCGCGCGATCGGCGAGCGCATCATGTCGACCGCCGAGACGAACATGCGGACGCTCCTGGCCGACTGGTCTCCCTCCGAGATCGAGGATCTGCGCCGCATGATGGCGCGGCTCGCCCGCGTGCACCGGTCCGTCTCGGAGCGGCGGTCCGGCTCCGCATAGGCTGGACCCTATGCCGACCCGATCGCCGTGGACCTGTGTGCTGTGGGACGTCGACGGAACGATCGTCGATGCGTCCGACGGCATCCTCCGCCGCCTCACGATCGCCCTCGAGCACTTCGGCAAGCGACCGCCGACGCGCGCGGAGCTCGTGCACTGGATCGGCCCGCCGATGTACCAGTCGTTCCAGGTGAACGTGGGCATGACGCCCGAAGAGTCCGCCGAGGCCGTCGCCTTCTACCGCGGCCTCAACAAGACGGACGGGTACGCGACCGGCGCCAAGCTCTTCCCCGGAATGGGAGAGCTGATCACGGATGTCGCGGCCGCCGGCATCCCGCAGGCCACGGCCAGCTCGAAGCCCGAGGTGCAGGTCGTCGCCCTCATGGACCACTTCGACCTCTCGACGTCGCTCACCGCGATCGTCGGTGCGACCGCTGATGAGAAGACGCTCAGCGCGAAGTCCGACATCGTGGCCGAGGCGCTGCGCCGACTCGCCGCGGCGGGCGTCGACACCAGCCGTCCGGTGCTCGTCGGCGACCGCCACCACGACGTCGAGGGCGGCGCCGAGCGGGGCGTGCCCGTAATCTTCGTGCGGTGGGGCTTCAGCTGGCCGCACGAGTCGGAAGGCGCACAGGCCGTCGTCGACGACGTCGACCAGCTCCGCGCGCTGCTGCTGTTCGGCGAGTACGCCGACGGTGTGTCCGACGCGGCGCCCGCCGGAGCTGCCGCCGGGGTCGCCGATGCCTGAGCTCGCCGCCGCGATCCTGGGGTGGCTGGTGCCGGCCCTGGTCGTGTTCGGTGTGACGGCGATCGCCGTCGCCGTCCTCGTGTGGGCCGTGCGCCGCGCGCGGCGCTCCCCCCGGGCGCGTGCCGCCGCCGAGCAGTCGCGCGCCAAGGCCGGTGCGACGCTGGTGCGGCTCGACGACGAGGTCGACGAACTCGACCTCGAGGTCGGGCTCTCGGGCGCGCTCTACGGCGGCAACGCCCCGGCGTCCCTGCGGCGCGCACGGCTCACCGCGCAGCATGTCCGCGACGACGCCTTCGAGGACTACCGCACGATCAGCGATCCCGCTGTCGCTCCTGACGAAGTCCGGCGCGTGTCGGCGCGCATCGAGCGCCATGCCGGCGAGGCGCTCGCGACGGTCGCCGCCGCCCGCAGGGAGCACGGCGCATGGGTCACGGCGAACGTGTCCGCCGCCGGGCAGATCGACGCGGCGCGAAGGCGCCTCGCCGTGCTCACCGCGTCGATGGGGGACCCCGCCGCACTCGTCGCCGAGCTGTCGTCCCGCTTCGCCGAGGAGGAGTGGCGGGAAGCCTCGCGCTCCGCGCACGCGGCGCTCTCGGAGATCGCCGCCGCCGAACGCCACCTCGACGCCGCCGCGACCCGCGCCGCCGACCCGTCCCTCAGCGCCCTCCCCGACCTCGCCGCCGCCGAACGGGCGCTGCGTCAGGCCGAGGCCGACTCCCGCAACCTCGAGGAGACGCACCGGCTCGTGCTGCAGGCGGCCCAGGCGGTTCCCGACGAGATCGCCTCCGCGCGCACCGCCCTGCGCCAGGCGTCGGTCACGCGCGAGCACCTCGACGCCGACGACGCCGCACGGCTCGGCGCGGAGCTGCACGCCATCGAGACCGAGCTGAACCGCGTCGAGACGGATGCTGCGCGCCGCCCCACGCGCACGGTCGAGGCGATCGCGCGCCTGCGCGGTCGGCTCGACCTCGCCCTCGGCGACGCCCGCACCTCGCAGCAGCGCTTGCGCGGCGCGCGCACCGCCCTGCCGGGCACCCTCGCCGCCGCACGCGGCGCACTGGCGCAGGCCGAGGCATCCGTCTCCCGCTCCCGTGCCGGCGCCGACGCGCGCTCCCGGCTGATGTCCGCCCAGCGCGAGCTCGCCACCGCCCGGCAGGCACAGGACCCCGTGGCCGCGCTCGACGCCGCCCGCCGTGCGATGCGCGACGCCGAGGATGCGAAGGCCCTCGCGGACTACACCCGCGCGCCCGAGCCCCTCGGATAAGGGACAGCGGACAGGCCCACCGCTACCCTGAACGCATGAGCGACGGGGCGACTCAGAGACCGAACCGCGTGCTCGCCGGGATGGCGCGGATCCCGGCGACGCTGACGATGATCGCCCTCCTCCTGGTGGCCGGCCTCGTCTGGCAGGGGCTGTGGCGGCCGTTCGAGGATTCCGACCTGTTCGAGACGGTCGCCTACGGGCTTCCCGCCCTCGAGGCGGGGCGATGGTGGACGCCTGTCACCGGCACGTTCTTCGTCAACGCGCCGTGGGTCTACGCGTTCACGCTCGCGAGCTTCGTCGGCATGGCGTACCTCGAGTTCCGGCGCGGCTCGCGCCTCGCCCTCGCCTACTACTGGGTCGGGCAGCTCTTCGCGATCTTCGCGACCGCGCTCGTGCTGTGGGGGTGCTCCGCGATCCCAACGTGGAACTGGGCCCAGAGCCAGGCGGCGGCCTTGGACGTCGGCCCGTCGGGCGGCAGCCTGGCCTGCATCGCCGCCGCCGTCGGCCTGCTGCGCAGCCCCTGGCGCGTGCGCGCATGGCTCGTGCTGCTCGGCTTCGTGTTCGTCGCGATGCTCTTCTGGGGCACGCTCGCCGACCTCGAGCACCTGCTCGCCGTGCTCCTCGTGCTGTTCGTCGACCGGTCGCTGCGCGTCCAGCGCACCACGATGCGCGAGCAGCGGCTCATCGCGTTCATCTCGGTGCTCGTGCTCGGCGCCGTGGAGGTGATCACGATCCTCGTTCCGACGGACGGTCCGTTCGGACAGACCGAACCCGCCTCGGGCGGCTTCTGGGACTTCTTGATCGACGTGATCATCATCGTGATCATCGCCAACGGTCTCCGGCGCGGACGCCGCTGGGCGTGGATGCTCGCCGTCATCCTGGCGGTGTTCAACATCCTGACCGCCCTCCTCGTCGCGACGGTCATCATCATCGCCTCCGAGGCTCAGGTGGAGGCGACGATCGACGGCGAGACCGAGCTGTCGCTGGCGAGCGGCGCGATGTGGCTCCTGATGCTCGTGTACCTGATCTGGGTGCGCCACGCCTTCCGCGCTCGACGCAGGTCGCGCATCGGCCAGGAGCCGCATCCGGGTGTCGAAGACGTGAAACGGATGCTGCACGCCCACGGCGGCGGCACACTCTCGTGGATGACGACCTGGGAGGGGAACACCTACGCCCGGACGACCGACAGCATCGTCGCGTACCAGCGACGTGCGGGTGTGGCGCTTGCCCTCGCGGACCCGATCGGTCCGGCGGCGTCGCGTGCGGCATCCGTCCGGGAATTCATCCACGACGCCGAGCGGGCGGGACTCATCCCGTGCTTCTTCAGCGCCGACGAGGCCACGCGAGCCGCGGTGCCGGCGTCCTGGCGCAGCCTGGTCGTCGCCGACGACACGATCGTCGACCTGCCCGGCCTCGAATTCACCGGCAAGCGGTGGAACTCGGTGCGCTCGTCGCTCAACCGAGCCGGTCGCGAGGACATGACGTTCCGGATGACCCGCCTGAAGGACGAGTCATGGGGCGTGCAGCAGCAGCTGCGGGGGATCTCGGAGATGTGGGTCGGCGACAAGGGCCTGCCCGAGATGGGGTTCACCCTCGGCACACTGGTCGAGGCGGAGGATCCGGAGGTGCGCCTGGCTCTGGCCGTCGCGCCGAACGGCGACATCGACGGGTTCCTGTCGTGGCTGCCGGTGTACGGCGAGGACGGCACCCCGCGCGGCTGGACACTCGATCTCATGAGGCGCCGCGAGGGCGGCTTCGGCCCGGTGATGGAGTTCCTCATCGGATCGTCCGCGCGGCTCTTCTCCGACGAGGGCGCAGAGATCATGTCGCTGTCGGGCGCGCCGCTGGCGCACGACTACCCGCCGGATGCCGGCATGATCGCCGCCCTCAGCGACAAGCTCGCCGACGCGCTCGAACCCGTCTACGGGTTCCAGTCGCTGCACCGCTTCAAGGAGAAATTCCACCCGCGGTACGAGACCATGTACCTGCTGTTCCGCGACGAGAGCGACCTCACCCGGATCGGCGGCGCGCTCACGCGGGCGTTCCTGCCCGACGCGACGCTGCGTCAGTTCGCCGGGGCGGGACTCGAACTCGTCCGGGGCGAGCGCGACTGAGCCGGCCCCGTCGCTCGCGACCGGGTCACTGCCGCGCGTCGGCCGCGCGCGACGAAGCCGCGGCACCCACCCGTGGGAGGGATACCGCGGCTTCGACCGCGTGAAGCGATCGATCCGCCGCTCAGAGCGGGCGGATGTTCTCGGCCTGGAGGCCCTTGGGTCCCTGCGCGATCTCGAACTCGACGCGCTGGTTCTCCTCGAGAGAGCGGTATCCACCCGACTGGATTGCGCTGTAGTGCGCGAAGACGTCTGCGCCACCCTCATCGGGAGCGATGAAGCCGAAACCCTTCTCCGAGTTGAACCACTTGACGGTGCCCTGCGTGCTCATTACTTGCCGTTCTTCGTTGATCTCGTCGCGATTGCGGCGATTGCATCCAACGTAGTGAAGAGGCGGGCGCGCGGCGAGACCCTGTTGCGAAGGTGACACAAATGTTGCACAGGAACCTGCGGAGTCCAGGGCCCATCGTCCGCCCGGGCTGAGCTTCGCTCGAAAGCCCGGGCGTCGACGGATCCCCCCGGATAGGCCACGTCGTAACGTGGACAGGCATCATCGTACCGATATATCACCGCGAGAGCGAGCGCCGTTCCTCAAGGTTTCCGCATCTCCGGCGGTCTCCGCCCACGCCGGAGGAGTCCGCCTCAAGGCCCGCTCAAGAGGGTCTATGCACGTGAATCCTCCGGCGTACACTGGTGCCACTCATGACTGCCCCCTTCGTCCCGCTTGAGCCGAGCCGCGCCGTGCTCGGAGACGAGGTGTACGCCCGCCTGGGCGAGGCGATCCTGGACGGCCGCCTGGCCCCCGGCGAGCGCCTGCGCGACCAGGAGCTGGCCGAGTGGCTCGGCGTGTCCCGCACTCCGGTGCGAGAGGCCCTGCAGCGCCTGGAGCGGGCCGGCCTGGTCGAGGTGTCGCCGCACCGCTATACGCGCGTGTCGCACCCCAACCAGCAGAACGACACCGTCGAGCTCGTCGCCTTCAACATGGGGCTGGCGGTGCGCATGGCGTCGGCGCGCGCGGACGCCGACGCCCTCGAACACGCGCTGGAGCGGCTCGACGAGGTCATCGCGGCGTCGCGCGCGGACGAGCCCGAGGCCCTCGCCGTGGCCAGTCACAGCTTCTTCTCCGTCGTCACCCGCGCGAGCGGCAACTTCGCCCTGCTGCAGTTCGTCCGCGAATACGAGTTCGCGATCCGACGCGACATGGTCGGCTGGCGTCCCTTCATCGCGTGCCCCATCGGCCGCACCGCCGCCTACGAGGAGTTCCGCGACGCCTTCGTCGCCCGCGACGCCGATCGCGCCGAGGCGCTGTTGCGCAGCATCCACGGCCTGAACTGAGATCCCGCCCTTTCTGGGCACGGATGCCGCGGCTAGCGTGAAACGCGTGAACCACATCGATCTGCGGCCCCTGGACGACGACGACCTCGACGCCGTCTTCGAGATGATGCGCGACCGCGAGGCGATCGCGATGGCCGCGTTCACCGCCGAGGACCCCGACGACCGCGCGGCGTTCGACGCGTGGATCGAACGGCAGCGCACCTCGCACGACGTGCTCTCGTTCGTGGTCACCGAGAACGGCGGATTCGCGGGCACGGCGGCCACGTTCACCATCGACGGAGACCGCGAGGTCACCTATTGGATCGCCCGCCACGCGTGGGGGCGTGGCGTCGCGACCGAGGCCCTGCGCCGGCTGATCTCGCGCGAGCCCCTCCGCCCGCTGTTCGCCCGGGTCGCCGCCCACAACGCCGCCTCGATCGCCGTGCTCACCAAGGTCGGCTTCACCGAGGTGTCGCGCAACGTCGACTTCGCCCCCGGCGTGGGCCGCGAGATCGAGGAGATCGTCTTCACACTCCCGCCGGCCCTCGACGGCGCCTGAGCCGCAACCGGTGAAGAAAAGAAGAGGACCCCCTCTCGGGAGTCCTCTTCTGCGCTGTGCGCGAGGGGGGAGTTGAACCCCCACGCCCTTTCGGGCACTGGCACCTGAAGCCAGCGCGTCTGCCTATTCCGCCACTCGCGCGAGTCGCAGGATCTTCAGATCCCGCGAAACTCAACTTCCCGAGGATATCATGCGTCGCGGCCCCTTCCGAACTCACCCGTCCGGGGGCGCGATCCATCACGGGTACAGCCTGTGCAATTAGCATGTAGCAACCGGCACCCCCCTCAAGAGGAGCTCCGTGGGACTACTTGACAGCTTCGAGAAAGGTCTGGAGCGCGCAGTCAACAGCGCGTTCGCCAAGACCTTCCGCAGCGGCATCCAGCCTGTCGAGATCGCATCGGCCCTGCGCAGCGAACTCGACAAGAAGGCGGCCGTCGTCAGCCGCGACCGCATCCTCGCGCCGAACACCTTCACGGTGCGTCTGTCGCCCGCCGACGACGACCGCATCTCGGCGCTCGGCGACGCGCTCCTGCACGAGCTCGACACGCTCGTGCATGCGCATGCCAAGGCCCAGGGGTACTCCTTCGCCGGTCCCGTGACGATCGCGATCCGCCGCGACGAGGAGCTGTCGACCGGCACCCTCCGCGTCGAGTCCTCGACGGCACAGGGCGGCCGCGTATCGTGGCGCGGCGTCGTCGACGTCGAGGGGCGCCGCATCCCGCTGACGAAGTCGCGCACGGTCATCGGCCGCGGCAGCGACGCCGACATCACGGTCGCCGACTCGGGCACCAGCCGCAAGCACGTCGAGATCCTCTGGGACGGCGAGCGCGCCATGGTGCGCGACCTGGGCTCCACGAACGGCACGACGCTCGACGGCAGCAAGGTCACCGAGGCGGCACTCCCGCCCGACTCCACCGTGCGCATCGGCCGCACCGACATCGTGTTCCGCGTCGTCGCGCAGGCGAGCACACCCAGGGGCGCAGCATCCGTCGACGATGCCACCCGGGCGTTCGACGCGCAGGAGAGGGGCCCGCTGGCATGAGCGAGCTCACCCTGCTGCTGCTGCGCATCGGGTTCCTGGTGCTGCTGTGGGCCTTCGTCTTCGCCGTCATCTACTCACTGCGCGCCGACCTCTTCGGCGTGAAGGTCAGGAGGATGCCGGATGCTGCCGCCGCAGCGGCCGCGCCCGCGGCATCCGCTTCCGCCGCGTCGGCGACCGCACCCGTCGCCCCGGTGGGCTCCGCGCCCGCGCCGAAGCCGAGCGGACCCGCGACGACCGCCACGGCATCGCGCATCGTCATCACGAGCGGACCCAAGACCGGCCTCGAACTCCCGCTGGGGAACGAGCCGCTCACGATCGGCCGCTCGAGCGAGTCCGGCCTCGTCATCCGCGACGACTACACGTCGAGCCACCACGCGCGCCTCGTGCTGTGGGGCGACCAGTGGATGATCCAGGACCTCGATTCGACGAACGGCACGTGGCACGACGGTGCCCGTGTGACGGCTCCGGTCCCCGTGAACCTCGGCGCTCCGATCAAGGTCGGCGCGACGACGTTCGAGCTGCGGAAGTAGCGGGCGGGCCCCTCGCACATGGTCTTCCAGGGCTCGAGCGCCGCGATCTCGCACACCGGCAAGGTGCGCTCCAACAACCAGGACTCCGGGTACGCCGGATCGAACCTGTTCGTCGTCGCCGACGGCATGGGCGGTCACGCCGGCGGCGATGTCGCCTCGAGCCTCGCGATCTCGCGCCTGGAGGGCCTGGACCGCCCGTACGACTCGACGGCCGAGGCGGAGCGGGCGCTCCGCGACGCGATCTCGGACGCCGCCGTCGACCTGGTGGACACGGTCGGCGCACGGCCCGAGCTCGCCGGCATGGGCACCACGGTCAGCGCGCTGATCATGGTCGACGACTACGCCGTCATCGCCCACATCGGCGACTCGCGCATCTACCTCTACCGTGACGGCGCACTCACGCAGATCACGACCGACCACACGTTCGTCCAGCGCCTCGTCGACTCGGGCCGCATCACGCCCGAGGAGGCGCGCTACCACCCCCGCCGCTCCGTGCTCATGCGCGTGCTCGGCGACATGGACACCGACCCCGAGCTCGACACGTTCATCATGCCGACGCAGCAGGGCGACCGGTGGCTGCTCTGCTCGGACGGCCTGTCGGGCGTGGTCGACGACCCGCACACCGCCAAGGCACTCGGACAGGGCCTCGCCCCAGGCCGCACGGCCGACAGCCTGCTCAAGCAGGCGCTCGACGGCGGCGCCCCCGACAACGTCACGATCGTCATCGTCGACGTCGGCGGGCAGCATCCGCTCTTCTCCGGCACGCCCACCATCGTGGGCTCGGCGTCGAACCCGGTCGGTGTCGAGGTGCCGGCGGCGGCGCCGCGGCGCTCGAGCTGGCTGCACCCGAACCGGCAGGCAGCGAACGAGCCGACGCACTTCGAGCCCGCGCCGGAATTCCTCGAGGAGCTCATCGAGGAGGACCGCCGCCGCGCCCGCCGCCGCCGCATCGGCTGGATCGCCGGCGTCGCCCTCGTCCTCGTGATCATCGCCGGGGCCGCGTGGATCGGCTACCAGTGGACCCAGACCCGGTACTACGTCGGCGCCGACGAGGACACCGTCGTGATCTACCAGGGCGTGCAGCAGAGCATCGGACCGATCTCACTGTCGACCCCCTTCGAAGACACCGAGATCCCCCTCGATTCGCTCTCGGACTTCGCCCGTGCGACGGTGGAGCAGACGATCTCGGCGAACTCGCTCTCGCACGCGCGCCAGATCGTCTCGGGAATCAGTGACCTGGCGGGAGGCGGCGGATGAGCGCAGCCACGAACACGCCGACCGACGCGGTCTCGACCGACACCGCGGTGGTGCGCGCGCTGCGGCGCATCCGCGTGCCGCAGACCCAGCGCAACCGCGAGCTGGCGCTGCTGATCTTCGCGTTCGCGATCAACGCCTCGGCGATCGCGCTCGTGCAGCTCGGCGCGCAGGACGCCATCGACTGGACGTTCCTCGTCTACTGCGGCGGGCTCACCGCGCTCGTGATCGCGCTCCATATCCTGCTGCGCCTGCGTGCACGTGCAGCCGATCCCTTCGTCGTTCCGATCGCGACGCTCCTCACCGGGCTCGGCCTCGCGATGATCTACCGGCTCGACCTCTACTGGGAGCGCCACGGGTGGGACGCCTTCTCGACGCGGCAGCTCGCGTGGGCGGCGATCGCGCTGGTCGCGGCGATCCTCGTGGTGATGTTCCTGAAGAATTACCGCGTGCTGTTCCGGTATACCTACATCTTCGGCTTCGTCGGCATCGTCCTGCTGATCCTGCCGGTGATCCCGGGCCTCAGCGGCGGCGGCAACGCCGACGTGTGGGTCGACCTCGGCTTCTTCACGTTCCAGCCCGGCGAGCTCGCCAAGATCGCACTCGCGATCTTCTTCGCCGGCTACCTCGTGCGCACGCGCGAGAGCCTGACGTCGACGGGCACGCGCTTCCTCGGCATGACGTGGCCGCGCGCCCGCGAGCTGGGACCCCTGCTCGTGATCTGGCTCGTGTCGCTCGGCATCATCGTGCTGCAGCGCGACCTCGGCACCGGCGTGCTCATCTTCGGCATGTTCGTCGCGATGCTCTACGTCGCCACCGGCAAGACCAGCTGGGTGCTCATCGGCGTCGTGCTCGCGGTGTCGGGCGCGTTCCTGGCGTCACGGATCCTGCCGTACGTCGGCGCGCGGTTCAACAACTGGCTCGACGCGTTCAACCCCGAGCTGATGGACAACTCGAGCTTCCAGCTCGTCAACGGCCTGTTCGGCATGGCGAACGGCGGCCTCATCGGCACCGGCCTCGGGCAGGGACGCCCCTACCTCACGCCGGTGGCGGAGAGCGACTACATCCTCCCCGCGCTCGGCGAGGAGCTGGGCCTGATCGGCGTGTTCGCGATCCTGTGCCTCTACATGGTGTTCACCAGCCGCGGCATCCGCATCGGCCTGGCCGGTCAGGACGACTTCGGCAAGCTCCTGGCGACGGGCCTGTCGTTCACGATCGCGCTCCAGGTGTTCATCATGGTCGGCGGCGTCACCCGTCTCATCCCGCTGACGGGCCTCACCACCCCGTTCCTCGCGGCCGGCGGTTCGTCCCTCGTGGCGAACTGGATCATCGTGGCGCTCCTGCTGCGGATCTCCGACGCCGTCCGCAGCCGTCCCCGGGTGGTGATCGGCTGACATGACGACCCTTCGACAGGCTCAGGGACCGGTTCGCGGCCAGTGCCTTCCCGCGCGGGGAGGTGCATCGTGACGAAAGAGCTCCGTCGCCTCAGCATCCTGATGCTGGTCATGTTCCTCGCCCTGTTCGGGTCGACGAGCTGGATCCAGGTGATCCAAGCCGAAGAGCTCGCCGCGAATCCCGAGAACCGCCGCTCGCTCTACGACTCGTACGAGGTGCAGCGCGGCTCGATCATCGCGAGCGGGTCGGCCATCGCGTCGTCGGTGCCGTCCGGCGATCTGTACAGCTGGCAGCGCGTGTACACGGATGCCGCGATGTGGGCGCCCGTGACGGGCTACATCAATCCGGTCCTGAACTCGGCGACCTGGATCGAGCAGGCGATGAACCAGGAGCTGAGCGGCACGGCCGGATCCCAGTTCCTCTCGCGGATCGAGCGCATCTTCACGGGGCAGCCGCCGCGCGGGTCGAACGTCGTGCTGTCGCTCGACGCCGACGTGCAGCGCGCGGCGTTCGATGCTCTCGGCGACCTGCAGGGCGGGATCCTCGCGATCGAGCCGGCGACGGGGCGCGTCCTCGCACTGGTGACGAGCCCCAGCTACGACACCAACGTGCTCGCCTCGCACAACACCGCCGAGGTCAACGCCGCCTACGACGAGCTCGTCGCCGATCCGGGCAAGCCGCTGTCGAACCGCGCCATCGCCGGCGACCTGAACCCGCCCGGCTCGACCTTCAAGCTCGTGGTGGCCTCGGCCGCCCTGGCCTCCGGCGACTACACGCCGGATTCGGCGCTGCCGAACCCGGCGACGTACCAGCTGCCGCAGTCATCGAGCGTCGTGCACAACGCCAGCGGCGGCACGTGCGGCGGCGGCGACACGGTCACCCTCGCCGACGCGCTGCGGCTGAGCTGCAACATCCCGTTCGCGGAACTGGCCGTCGAGCTCGGCGACACGGCCATCCGCGAGGAGGCTGAGAAGTACGGCTTCAACCAGTCGTTCGAGCTGCCGCTGATCTCGACGCCGTCCGGCTACCCCCGCACGATCCAGGACGACGCGCAGACCGCGCTGAGCGGATTCGGCCAGGGCCAGGTCACGGCGACGCCGCTGCAGATGGCCATGGTGTCGGCCGGCATCGCGAACGGGGGGATCGTCATGAATCCGCGCATGGTCGACCGGGTGATCGGCCCGGATCTGTCTGTTCAGCAGACCTTCGACGACACCGAATTCGGGCGTGCGCTCGACGCGGATCTGGCGGACGAGCTGGTGCGGATGATGGTCGCCAATGTCAGTGACGGTGCCGCGTCGGGTGCAAGAATAGACGGGGTCGACGTGGCCGGAAAGACGGGAACCGCGGAGAACACGGGCGACGAGCCGTACACGCTCTGGTTCACCGGGTTCGCTCCCGCCGAAAACCCCGAGGTCGCCGTCGCCGTGGTCGTCGAAGACGGCGGCAGGCAAGGACAATCGGGCAGCGGCAACACCATCGCCGCTCCTATCGCGAAGAAGGTCATGGAGGCGGTGCTGGGCAGATGAGACCGACGCAAGGCGTGACCTTCGGCGGCCGATACGAACTCGATTCGCGCATAGCGATCGGCGGCATGGGCGAGGTCTGGGAGGCGACAGACCACGTCATCGGGCGAACCGTCGCCATCAAGATCCTCAAAGACGAGTACATGGGCGATCCGGGCTTCCTGGAACGCTTCCGCGCCGAGGCCCGTCACGCGGCGCTCGTGAATCACGAGGGCATCGCGAGCGTGTTCGACTACGGCGAGGAGAACGGCAGCGCCTTCCTCGTGATGGAGCTCGTCCCCGGCGAGGCGCTGTCGACGATCCTCGAACGCGACGGGTCGCTCTCGACCGACAAGACGCTGGACATCGTCGCGCAGACGTCCGCCGCCCTGCAGGCCGCGCACGCCGCCGGCCTCGTGCACCGCGACATCAAGCCCGGGAACCTCCTCATCACGCCCGACGGGCGGGTGAAGATCACCGACTTCGGCATCGCCCGCATCGCGGACCAGGTGCCGCTGACCGCCACCGGCCAGGTGATGGGCACCGTGCAGTACCTGTCGCCCGAGCAGGCATCGGGGCACCCGGCGTCGCCCGCGACCGACATCTACTCGCTCGGCATCGTCGCGTACGAGTGCCTCGCGGGCAAGCGCCCCTTCACGGGGGAGTCGCAGGTCGCGATCGCGATGGCGCAGATCAACGAGCAGCCGCCCGCGCTGCCCGCGACGGTCGCCGTGCCGGTGCAGAACCTCGTGATGGCGATGATCGCCAAGAAGCCCGAGGAGCGTCCCGCGTCCGCCGCCGCCGTCGCGCGCGCCGCCACGGCCCTGCGCCGCGGCGATGTCGCGGCCGCGGCCGCGGCCGTCCCGGCGATCGCCGGCATCGCCGGGGGCGACGCCGCGACCGAGCTGCTCGCCTCGGGGTCCGACACCTCCGCCGCGACCCGCCTCATGCCCGCACCGGGCGAGGAGGCCACCGAGGAGACACCCGAGAAGAAGAAGCGCAGTCCCTGGACGTGGCCGCTCATCGCGCTCATCGCGCTGCTTCTGCTCGTGCTCATCGGCACGATCTGGGCCGTCGTCGCCAACTCCGGCAACCAGCCCGATCCCGGACCGTCCACGAACTCGGCGTCGCCCTCGACGACCCCGACAGACACCCCGACGCCGACGCCCACGACCGCGAACGTCGTGGCCGACGACTACCTCGGGCAGGACTGCGCCACGGCGTCGGCCGCGCTCGACGCGCTCGGTCTCGGCGCGAGCTGCGTGGAAGGCAACGCCGCGCCGGACGAGGCGAGCGAGGGACAGGTCTACGCCGTCGCACCCACCGGAAACGTCCAGCTCGCGACAGTCATCGAGCTGACGGTATACGCCGGGCAGGTGCCGATGACGCAGCCGGGGCCGCTCACCCTGTCCACGCCGATCGAAGAGGGCGGGACGGTCACCGTGCAGTGGCCGGGCTACAGTTGCCCGTCCGGCACCGGCAGTGTCAGCGCGTACAACCTTTCTGCGACCCAGGGCGTCTTCCCGAACACTGGGCAGTCGACCGCCGCGTTCGGCCCCAATGACCGCAGCGGCCAGGTCGAGGTCACCGGCGCCGCTGGCGCCTCGCTTCTCGTCACCTACACCGTCACGTGCACTGGAAACGGAAACGGCCAGGAGCGCACCAGCCCGTCTACCGAGGCCAGTGGAGTGATCACAGGCGCGCCGGCACCCGGCCCGTCGCCTTCGGCGACCCCGTGATTCGAGTCTGAGCTTGGCTGAGTGAGTCCTCCGAGCGGGTCGCACCGAACGTGCGACCCGCTCGGGCTCGGCTAGTGTGGCTGATGTTCCAGGCAGGGAGTGACCGTGACAGCTGAGCCGCGCGTGCTTTCGGGGCGCTATCGCATCGATGAGCCGATCGGCCGCGGGGGCATGGCGAGCGTCTACAAGGGGTACGATCTGACGCTCGGCCGCGAGGTCGCGATCAAGATCCTCGACCGCGAACTGGCCGACGACAACGCCTTCCGCACGCGGTTCCGCCTCGAAGCGCAGGCCGCCTCCCGCATGGCGCATCCGACGATCGTGCGTGTGTACGACGCGGGGGAGGATTCGCTCACCGCGCCCGACGGCACGGCCCGCCCCGTCCCGTTCATCGTGATGGAGCTTGTCAAGGGCCGCCTCCTCAAGCAGATCATCGCGGCGGGCCCGGTTCCGGTGACGGATGCCGTCCGCTACGTCGACGGGATCCTCGAGGCCCTCGAGTACTCGCACCGCGCCGGTGTCGTGCACCGCGACATCAAGCCCGGCAACGTCATGGTGACCGACGCCGGTCAGGTGAAGGTGATGGACTTCGGCATCGCGCGCGCGGTGTCGGACTCCTCGTCGACGGTCGCCGAGACGACGCAGATCCTCGGCACCGCCGCATACTTCTCACCCGAGCAGGCCAAGGGCGAGCCGGTCGACGCGCGCGCCGACGTCTACTCGACGGGCGTCGTGCTCTACGAGCTCCTCACCGGGCGCCAGCCTTTCCGCGGCGAGTCGCCGGTGGCGGTGGCGTACCAGCACGTCAGCGAGGCGCCGGTGCCGCCCTCCGAGGTCAACGACACCGTGCCGCGCGCGCTCGACACCGTCGCGCTGCGCGCCCTCGCGAAGGACCCTTTCCAGCGCTACCAGGACGCGGCCGGCTTCCGCGAGGCGCTCGACGCGACGGTGGACGGCCGCCAGCCCTCGAAGCGGCAGGTGGGAGCCCTCACCAGCGAGCTGTACGGACCGAACCCCCGCCAGGCGGCCGAGACGGCACGGTCGCTGCGCCAGCTCAGCACCGACACCACGATGAAGCGCACGCAGGCAGGACCGCCGGTCGCGTGGATCTGGGCGGGCGTGGCACTGCTCGCGGTGCTGCTCATCTCGCTGCTCTTCTGGGTGCTCTCGATCCAGCCGCGCGACGACCTGCCCGGCAACGTCCGCGAGGTGCCGGACGTCACGGGCATGACCTACGAGCGCGCCAACGACACCCTCGCCGAATCCGACCTCCGGGCGATCCGGATGGACGAGGAGAGCGCCGACGTCGCTGCCGGGAACGTGATCCGCACCGACCCCGAGTCGGGAACGTCGGTGACCGCCGACCAGCAGGTGCGGGTCTACGTGTCGACCGGACAGCAGATGTCCACGGTGCCGACCCTCACGGGCCTCGGACAGGATGCCGCGACCTCCGCCATCACCGGCGCCGGGCTGCAGCTGGGCACGATCACGCCTCAGAACGACAAGGATCTGTCCGCGGGAACGGTGATCTCGAGCACTCCCGCCGAGGGCGCCAGCGTCCCCGCCGGCACGACGGTCAACCTCGTGGTCGCGTCGGGCCGCGTGGCCATCAACGACGTGCGCGGCTACACCGTGGACGCGGCGACCCGCGAGCTCGAAGGCCAGGGACTCACCGTGATCCCGCAGGAGGACCCGAACTGCGCGGGATCGAACCCGCCGACCGTGTCGTCGCAGTCGCTGACGCCCGGCGACGTCGCGGTCCACTCCGAGATCACTCTGACGTACTGCTCAGGCGCGTAGCCGCGCGGCTCATCGCCCTCAGGCTCGGCGGCGGGGGCTCAGCGTCGCACCGCGGGCGGCAGCATCCGTGTATCCGATCGAGGCGAGCCAGTTGCCGAGCAGGCGGTGCCCGCCCTCGGTGAGCACGCTCTCGGGATGGAACTGCACCCCGACGATGGGGGCGGTGCGGTGCGCGACGCCCATGATGACGCCGCTCGCCGTGCTGCTCGTCACGACGAGGTCGCCGGGGAGGGTCTCGGGCACGATCGCCAGCGAGTGATAGCGGGTGGCCGTGAACGGGTCGGGGAGTCCGGCGTACAGGAGCGAGCCGTCGTGGTGCACGAGCGACGTCATGCCGTGCATGAGCTCGGGCGCGTGGTCGACCGTGGCGCCGAAGGCCTCGCCGATGGCCTGATGGCCGAGGCAGACGCCGAGGAGCGGGACGCCCGTCGTCGCCGCCGCCCGGACCACCTCGATCGACGCGCCGGCGTCGGCGGGCGTGCCGGGTCCCGGCGACACCAGAACCCCCGGGCGCCCGGCGATGTCGCGCGCCGGGTCGGTGAGGGCGTCCGCCTCGACGAGGTCGGTGGCGGCGCCCAGCTCGTGCAGGTACCCGATCAGGGTGTGGACGAAGCTGTCGTGATTGTCGACGACGAGGATCGGCGTCGACGAGGGGAGGACGGTCACGACGGCGACGGCCCGCTCGGCATCAGCGGCAGGGTCACCGTGACCTCCTGCGGGTTCACGAACTGGCTCACCCAGGGGAAGGCGTAGAAGAGGAGGCCGTACAGCACCGCGGCGATCAGCGCGAGCAGGATGAGCACGCGCACCCACCACGGGCCGGGGAGGATCCGCCACAGCCCCGCGTACATCAGGCCACCGCCTGGAGGGAGGCCGGTTCGCCGGCGGATCGCGGGGTGAACGAATCGAACACGCCGTAGGCGACGATGCGCTCGGTCATGGCGAACATGGGGCTGCAGCTGGTCAGCGTGATGTAGGCCGTGCCGGCGGGGACGTCCATCGCCTGGGGGACCGGAAGGAGCACCTCGACCTCGTTCGGCTTGACGTACTGGAGCGTGCGGAAGCGGTAGGTGTACCACCCCTCCTGCGTCTCGACGACGATCGCGTCGCCGACATGGAGATCGGCGATGCGGTTGAAGGGCTTGCCCCACGTGGTGCGATGCGCGGCCAGAGCGAAGTTGCCCGCCTCGCCCGGCATCTTCGTGCCGGGGTAGTGTCCGATGCCGATCGGGTCGAGCGTGCGCGAGCGCGTGACACCGCCGGCCATCGGCATGGCGTAGTCCGAGCCGAACCGGGGTATCCGCATGACGGCGAACTCCTGGCCGTCGCCCGGCTCGGGGATCACCGGCGGCGGCGCGGTGACGGGCTCGGCCGCGGGGTCCGCGCTGGGCGCGGGTGCCGCCTCGGGATTCTGCTCCTCGTACTGCTGCTGCCACTCCTGCGACAGCTCGGTGCCCTCGGCGTTGCGCTCGGCCCCGTAGATCAGGTCGCCCACCCAGAGCTGCCACACGACGTAGAGGAGCACGATGACGCCGGCGGTGATGAGGATCTCGCCGATGACGCCGACGACCGACGTGCGCCGCGGCGCGGGTCGGTCCCTGCGCGCGGCGCGCCTCGGACCGGGCAGCGCGTCATCCACAGGTGGATTCTAATCAGCGCGGGCTGTGGTCCGCCTGGCAGTTAGACTCTTGTGCATGGCACGACCCGGCAAAGACGACGACTCGCTCGTCGAGCGCGCAGAAGGCGAGGCCGCACCCAACCCGGTGTGGTTCAAGCCGATCATGATCGGACTGATGCTCATCGGTCTGGTCTGGATCCTCGTCTTCTACCTGAGCGGCATGGCGTTCCCGATCCCCGACATCGGGGCGTGGAACCTCGTGATCGGCTTCGGCATCGCCTTCATCGGCTTCCTGATGACGACGCGCTGGCGATAGCGACACTTCGAGAGAGAAACCCCGGTCTACGGCGACCGGGGTTTTTCCATGCCCGGATGCTGCGGTCCGCGGCCTCCGCGAGTTGTTAACAAGTCTGTTAACACCTGTGAATTACACCGGTGTGATTCTCCCCAGGTTGTGGATGAGCCTGTGGATAACTCTGGTCAGAGGATGACCAGAGCCGGGAGGAAGACCGGTACGAACAGCAGCGCCACGAGTCCCGCCGCCACGGCCGTGAGCAGGCCGATCTGCAGCCCGCGCTGCCGGACCGCGCGCGTGCGCGTGAAGATGAACGCGACGAGCAGACCCACCACGAGGCCGCCCACGTGCGCTTGCCACGACACGTTGAATCCGGGAATGAACCCGATCACGAGGTTGATTCCGAGCACGAGTGCGATGCCGGCGATGTTCGCGCCGATATGGCGGCCGATCACGAGGAGCGCTCCGAAGAGGCCGAAGATGGCGCCGGATGCCCCGACCACGGGTGTCGTGAACGACAGGAGGGTGACGGCGACCGAGCCGCCGAGCGCGCTCAGGAGGTACAGCGTCAGGAACCGCCAGCGACCGAGGAGCGGCTCGAGGCTGCGCCCGATCATCCACAGGGCGAGCATGTTGAGCCCCACATGCCAGATGCCCGAATGCACCAGCGAGACCGTGAGCAGACGCCACGGTTCGAAGGTGCCCTGGATCTCGGGGTAGAGGAGCGGCGCCCAGTACAGGAGCCACTGCGACACGGTGTCGCCGAAGCCGCCGGGGATGAGGGTGAGCAGATAGACGAACGCCGTGATGGCGATGATCGAGTAGGTCACCACCGGACGGCCGGACGACGCCGACATCGCGCGAGGGCGCGACCACCGCCGCTCGGCCTTCTTCTGAGCGGGCGACTGCGCCTTCTGCTGGTCGCGCAGGCATTCCGGGCAGATGACGCCGACGGCGCCGGGCGTCTGGCACTCCGGGCAGATCGTGCGCAGGCACCGCTGGCAGAGCACGAAGCTCTGCCGGTCGGGATGCCGGTAGCAGAAGTTGTCGCGGTTGCGCTGGAAGTCCTGCGTGCTCACGCTCGCCCCGTCTCTGTCTGGCCTGGGCTCAGGGATGCGGATGTCCGGGCCCGGGGCAGCCGACGCTGCTCCGGGCCCGGTGGCGCGTTGCGCTCAGACCGCGGCGACGTCGATCGACTCGATGACGACGGGCTCGACCGGGCGGTCGCCCGCAGCCGTCGGCACCTCGCTGATCGTGTCGACGACGGCCTTGGAGGCGTCGTCGGCGACCTCGCCGAAGATGGTGTGCTTGCCCTGCAGCCACTCGGGCCCGCGGCCTCCCTGACCGGGGACCGTGATGAAGAACTGCGAGCCGTTGGTGCCCTCAGGCTGGCCGGTGATCGCGTTGCGACGGAGGCCGGCGTTCGCCATGGCGAGCTTGTACGGCGCCGTGAAGGTGAGTTCGCCGTTGATCTCGTCGTTGAAGTTGTAGCCCGGACCGCCCACGCCCTGACCGAGCGGGTCGCCGCCCTGGATCATGAAGCCCGAGATGATGCGGTGGAAGATGACGTCCTTGTAGAGCGGGCCGTCGCCCGGCTTGCCGGTCGCCGGGTGCGTCCACGCCTGCGAACCGTCGGACAGGCCGATGAAGTTCTGCACGGTGCGAGGAGCCTGGTCGCCGAAGAGGTTGACGACGATGTCGCCGTAGTTGGTGTGGATCGTTGCGACAGCTGTGTGAAGCGGCATTCCTACATTGTCTCAGAGTTCCCTGCAACCCCTCCCGTCTCACCGGTGGTCTGGCAAGATGGGGAGACCGACATCCCCACGACAGGGAGGGCAACCGTGAGCCTCAGCCGCAAGCGCAAGAAGGAACTCCAGAAGCTTCAGAAGCAGGCCGGAAACCTGTGGGAGGCCCAGCAGGTTCTGGTCGGAGAGGCGGCGACCGTCGCCCGCGAGGCGGGTCGCCAGCTCGGCAACTACGGCCGCGAGCAGGTCAAGCCGCAGGTGCAGGCGGGCTACGACAAGTACGCGGCGCCGTACGTCGACAAGGGCAGGAAGGTCGTGAACGGCACGGTCATCCCGGCCGCGGGAGCCGTCGTCGGCTCCGCACTCTCGGTGTGGGACGCCGCGAACGAGCAGCGGTCGCACCTCGCCGCCGGCCGAGGGTTCTCCCTCCCGTCGTCGTGGGCGAAGGCCGCGCCGGTCCCGGCGAAGAAGGGCATCGGCGCCGGGGGCGTCATCGCGATCATCCTCGGCGTCGCCGCGGCGGTCGGCGTGCTGTACGCGGCCTGGCAGACGCTGCGGGCCGACGACGAGCTCTGGGTCGCGGACGACCCGCTGCGCGCACCGGATGCCTGAGCCCACTACGGGCGAGACGCTGACGGGCGTCGACCGCGTACGCGCGGCGGCGTCCGAGCGGGGCCTCGAGATCGAGATCCGCGAGCGCCCGGCGGCGAACAGCCTGCCGGAGGCCGCGGAGATCCTCGGCATCCCGCCGTCGGGCATCGTGAAGACGCTGGTCGTCAAGCGCAGCGACGACACCTACCTCTTCGCCCTGATCCCGGGCGACCGTGCGATCTCGTGGCCGAAGCTGCGAGCCGTCGTGGGGGTCAACAAGCTCCAGCTCCCGGATCCGGCGCGCGCCCTCGCGGCCACCGGGTACGAGCGGGGCACCATCGTGCCGCTGGGCAGCACGCACGACTGGCCGATCTACGCCGACGGCGAGATCGTCGGACAGCGCATCGCGATGGGCGCCGGCGCGCACGGCTACAGCATGTTCGTCGACGCCGACGCGCTCATCGCCGCCTACGGCGCGACGGTCGCCGACATCTCGCAGCCGGTCGACTGAGAGCATCCTCGATCAGGGGAGTTCGATCCCCGCCATCTCGAGGGCGATGTCGACGAGCTTGACTCGCTGCAGCGCGCGGACCTCGGCGAGCGCGAACCACTCGGCGCGATCCGTCGAGCCGTGGGTCTCGTTGCGCAGGCGCCCACCTGTGATCCGCGCCCGGTAGATGATGCGCAGCGTGTGCAGCGGGACGTCGGCGCCGGGCTTCAGCCGGCGCCCCGGAGGGATCACGCGGGAATGGATGCCGAGGAGCCCGTCGATCTCGACCCGGTAGCCGGTCTCTTCCTTCACTTCCCTGCGAGCGGCGCTCTCGGGATCCTCGCCCGCTTCGAGCCCGCCTCCGGGCATCGTCCACGCCGCGCGACGACCTTCGTTCCAGTGCGCGAGCAGGATGCGGTCGTGATCGTCGACGATCACCGCATACGCCGCGACGCGCAGGTCCATGCTTCACCCTAACGGCGCGGGCGCCCACCGGATAACGCAGAAGCCGGTCCCTCGCGGAACCGGCTTCGTGTCTGTGGAGCCTAGGAGATTCGAACTCCTGACATCCTGCTTGCAAAGCAGGCGCTCTACCAACTGAGCTAAGGCCCCGGGGCTTGATGTGTTCGCGGACTTCGTCCGCTCAACAGGACTCAATCGGCTCGGCAGTGATTGCAAGCATCGCTGCGCTCGCCTCAATCGCCTGTGGGGCTACCAGGACTTGAACCTGGGACCTCTTCATTATCAGTGAAGCGCTCTAACCGCCTGAGCTATAGCCCCGTCTGTCTGCGGAACCTGCGCTCCGCAACCTCCAAGACTTTACCCGACGAATCCCGATTTCACGAATCGGCTGGTTGACTGGGGCCGTGACGGAGAATCCCCACCCTGGTGAGCCGCACGGCGCCCGGCTCGGAGAGCGGCTCAACTGGTTGCGGGCAGGCGTGCTCGGCGCCAACGACGGCATCGTGTCGGTCGCGGCGCTCGTCGTCGGGGTCGCGGGAGCGACGACCGACACCGGCGCGCTCTTCACCGCCGGCATCGCGGGTCTGGTCGGCGGTGCCATCTCGATGGCGCTCGGCGAGTACGTGTCGGTGAGCAGTCAGCGCGACTCGGAGCGAGCGCTCATCGCGAAGGAGAGCGGCGAGCTGCGCGAGATGCCCGAGGAAGAGCTCGAGGAGCTGACGCAGCTCTATCGCGAGCGCGGCCTGTCGGATGCGACCGCCCGCCAGGTCGCCCAGGAGCTCACCGCGCATGATGCGCTCTCCGCCCACCTCGAGGTCGAGCTGCACATCGACCAGGACGATCTCGTGAACCCGTGGCACGCCGCGGTCTCGTCGGCCATCGCGTTCACGCTCGGCGCGCTGCTGCCGCTGCTCGCGATCCTGCTCCCGCCGCCCGAATGGCGAGTGCCCGTCACCTTCCTAGCGGTGCTCGTCGCCCTCGCGGCCACAGGCACGGTCTCCGCGCATCTCGGAGGTGCCCCGAAGTCGCGCGCCGCGCTCCGCCTCGTGATCGGCGGGGCGCTGGCTCTCGCCGCCACCTGGCTGATCGGCACCCTGCTCGGCACGACGGTGGTCTGAGCCGCGCCCTCCCGCACACACATACGAAAGCGCCGGCATCCGAGGATCGAATCCGCGGATGCCGGCGCTGCGGCGTCGTGTCGTCAGTTCGAGGTGAAGCCGACCAGCAGGCCGCCGGTCACCTTGACCGCGAGGTTGTAGATGCCGGCGATCACGGCGCCCAGCACCGTGACGACGACGAGGTTCAGAATGGCGACGACGGCGGAGAACGCGAGCACCTGCGGGAAGTTCACGAACTGCGAGAGCAGGATGCTGCCGTCGGAGAAGCTCGAGAAGAACTCGTCCGCCTTTCCGATCAGGCCGGTGGTCTGGACGACCAGGAAGATCATCACGAACGCCACGACCGTCACCACGGCGATGGCGATCGCGGCGAGGAAGGACAGCTTCACGGCGGACCAGAAGTCCACGTACACCAGGCGCAGGCGAACCTGCTTTGCGCTGGTCTTGTGACTCGATTTCTTGGCGAGCTTGTCGGCTACCGTACTCATGCGTCAGTGCTCTCTTCAGGGGTCTGGGGCGAGGCATCCGACCCGGGGGTCTCGTTCGACAGGGGGGTGTCGGGTGACGGCGCGGCGGCGCCGTCGGCGGATGCGTCCTCGGATTCTTCTGCGAGGCCTCGTTCGCCGTTGCGCGCGATCGCGATGATGCGATCGTCGTCGCTGGAGCGGGCGAACACGACACCCATGGTGTCTCTGCCCTTGGCGGGGACCTCGGCCACGGCAGAGCGTACCACCTTGCCGCTGGCAAGAACCACCAAGACCTCGTCGTCCTCCGAGACGATGAGACCGCCCGCCAGATCGCCGCGATCCTCGCTCAGCTTGGCCACCTTGATGCCCAGTCCGCCGCGGTTCTGCACGCGATACTGGTCGACGGACGTGCGCTTCGCGTACCCGCCCTCGGTGACGACGAAGACGTAGCCGTCGTCCGACGCGACGGATGCCGAGAGCAGGCTGTCGCCGGGGCGGAAGTCCATGCCCTTCACACCGGAGGTCGAACGGCCCATCGGGCGCAGCGCCGAATCCGTCGCCGAGAAGCGCAGCGACATGCCGTGGCGGCTGATGAGGAGGATGTCGTCGCCCTCGTCCACCAGCAGGGCGCTGACGACCTCGTCGTCGGGGCCGGCCTCGATTTCGTCGCCCTCCTCGGGCACCTGGCCCCGGAGCTTGATCGCGATGATGCCGCCCTGGCGGTTGGTGTCGTACTCGGTGAGGCGGGACTTCTTCACCAGACCGCTGCGGGTCGCGAGCACGAGGTAGGTCGCGACCGAGTAATCGCGGATGTCGAGGATCTGGGCGATCTCCTCGTCGGGCTGGAGCGCCAGGAGGTTCGCGACATGCTGGCCCTTGGCATCGCGGCCGGCCTCCGGCACCTCGTACGCCTTCGACCGGTAGACGCGGCCCTTGTTCGTGAAGAACAGCAGCCAGTGGTGGGTCGTCGTGACGAAGAAGTGCTCGACCACGTCGTCGGCGCGCAGCTGCGCGCCCTTGACACCCTTGCCGCCGCGGTGCTGCTGACGGTAGTTGTCGCTGCGCGTGCGCTTGATGTAGCCGTCGCGCGTGACCGAGATGACCATCTCCTCTTCGGGGATGAGGTCTTCCATCGACATGTCGCCGTCGAACCCGTGGAGGATGTGCGTGCGGCGCTCGTCGCCGAACTTGTCGACGATCGCGGTGAGCTCCTCGCGCACGATGTCGCGCTGGCGCTGCGGCGTCGCGAGGATCTCCTTGAAGTCGGCGATCTTCGCCTCGAGCTCGGTCGCCTCGTCGATGATCTTCTGGCGCTCGAGGGCGGCGAGCCGTCGCAGCTGGAGGCCGAGGATCGCGTCCGCCTGGATGTCGTCGATGTCGAGGAGCTTCTGCAGCCCCTCACTGGCCTCCTGCGCCGTCGGCGACCGGCGGATGAGGGCGATGACCTCGTCGAGCGCGTCGAGCGCCTTGAGGTAGCCGCGCAGGATGTGCATGCGCTTCTCGGCTTCGCGCAGCCGGTAGGCGGTGCGGCGGACGATGACGTCGATCTGGTGCTCGAGCCACAGCGTGACGAACCCGTCCAGCGACAGCGTGCGCGGCACCTTGTCGACGATCGCCAGCATGTTGGCGCCGAAGTTCTCCTGCAGCTGCGTGTGCTTGTAGAGGTTGTTCAGCACGACCTTGGCGACGGCGTCCCGCTTGAGGACCACCACGAGGCGCTGACCGGTCCGATCCGAGGTCTCGTCGCGGATGTCGGCGATGCCGGTGATCTTGCCGTCACGGGCGAGGTCGCCGATCTTGACCGCGACGTTGTCGGGGTTGACCTGGTAGGGCAGCTCGGTGATCACGAGGCACGTGCGACCCTGGATCTCTTCGATCGAGACGACGGCACGCATCGTGATCGAGCCGCGGCCGGTGCGGTAGGCCTCGCGGATGCCCTTGGTGCCCAGGATCTGCGCGCCGGTCGGGAAATCGGGTCCGGGGATGCGCTCGATGAGCGCGTCGAGCAGCTCCTCACGCGATGCCTCGGGGTGCTCGAGCGCCCAGAGCGCGCCGTCGGCGACCTCGCGGAGGTTGTGCGGAGGGATGTTGGTCGCCATGCCGACCGCGATGCCGACGGACCCGTTGACGAGCAGGTTCGGGAACCGCGCCGGCAGCACCGACGGCTCCTGCGTCTGGCCGTCGTAGTTCGGCTGGAAGTCGACGGTCTCTTCTTCGATGTCGCGCACCATCTCGAGCGCGAGCTGAGCCATCTTCGTCTCGGTGTACCGCGGCGCGGCGGCGCCCATGTTGCCGGGCGAACCGAAGTTGCCCTGGCCCTGCGCGAGCGGGTAGCGCAGCGCCCACGGCTGGACGAGGCGCACGAGAGCGTCGTAGATCGCCGAGTCGCCGTGCGGGTGGTACTGACCCATGACCTCGCCGACGACGCGCGCGCACTTCGAGAACGACTTGTCGGGGCGGAACCCGCCGTCGTACATGCCGTAGATCACGCGGCGGTGCACCGGCTTCAGGCCGTCGCGCACGTCAGGGAGGGCGCGGCCGATGATGACGGCCATCGCGTAGTCGAGGTAGCTGCGCTGCATCTCCAGCTGCAGGTCGACCTGGTCGATGCGACCGTGGTCGTGCTCGGCGTTCGCGTCGGGACGCTCGTCTTCTGCCATGTCTGTCATCTCGTCTTCTGTGTGAACCTCGGTCGCTGCACCCGTTTACGGGTCAGATGTCGAGGAAGCGGACGTCCTTGGCGTTGCGCTGGATGAACGTGCGGCGGGACTCGACGTCCTCGCCCATCAGCACCGAGAAGATCTCGTCCGCGGCGGCCGCGTCATCGATGGTCACCTGGCGGAGCGTCCGCGTGGTGTGGTCCATCGTGGTCTCCCACAGTTCCTTGGCGTTCATCTCGCCGAGACCCTTGTAGCGCTGGATGCCCTCCTTCGGGATCCGCTTGCCGCCTGCGAGGCCGTCGGCCAGCAGCGCGTCGCGCTCCTTGTCGGAGTACACGTACTCGTGCGGCGAGTTGGTCCACTTCAGGCGGTACAGCGGCGGCATCGCGAGGTACACGAAGCCGGCCTCGATGAGTCCGCGCATGTAGCGGAACAGCATGGTGAGCAGCAGCGTGGTGATGTGCTGGCCGTCGACGTCGGCATCGGCCATCAGCACGATCTTGTGATAGCGGGCCTTGTCGATGTCGAAGTCCTCGCCGATGCCCGTGCCGAAGGCCTGGATCATCGCCTGGACCTCGCGATTGCCGAGAGCCTTGTCGAGACGCGCGCGCTCGACGTTGAGGATCTTGCCGCGCAGCGCCAGGATCGCCTGGGTGTGGGGGTCACGCCCCTGCACCGCGGAGCCGCCGGCCGAGTCGCCCTCCACGAGGAAGATCTCGCTGATCGACGGGTCCTTGCTGGTGCAGTCCTTGAGCTTGTCGGGCATCGCGGCCGACTCGAAGACGCTCTTGCGTCGCGCGGTCTCGCGGGCCTTGCGCGCCGCCATGCGGGCGGTCGCGGCGTCGATCGCCTTGGTGATGACGCGCTTCGCCTGCACCGGATTGCGGTCGAGCCAGTCGGCGAGCTGGTCGCCGACGACCTTCTGCACGAACGCCTTCGCCTCGGTGTTGCCGAGCTTGGTCTTCGTCTGTCCCTCGAACTGCGGCTCGGAGAGCTTGACCGAGATCACCGCGGTGAGACCCTCGCGGATGTCGTCGCCGGTGAGGTTGTCGTCCTTCTCCTTCAGGAGGTTCTTGTCGCGCGCGTACGCGTTGATCCGCGTGGTCAGCGCCGCACGGAACCCCTCTTCGTGCGTTCCGCCCTCGTGGGTGTTGATCGTGTTCGCGAAGGTGAACACGTTCTCGGTGTAGCTCGACGTCCACTGCATCGCGAGCTCGAGCGAGATGTGGCGGATGGTGTCCTCCGACTCGATCTCGATGATCTCCTCGTTCACGACGTCGGCGTGACGCACCTTGTTGAGGTACTCGACATAGTCGACGAGACCGCGCTCGTAGTAGAAGTCGTCGAACGGCTGGCGTTCCTCGGAACCGCCGCCTTCGGCATCCGTCACGTATGTCGACTCGGGGCGCTCGTCGGCGAGCGTGATGCGCAGCCCCTTGTTGAGGAACGCGGTCTGCTGGAACCGGGTGCGCAGCGTGTCGTAGTCGAAGTTCACCGACTCGAAGATGGTGTCGTCGGGCCAGAACTCGATGATCGTGCCGGTCTCTTCGGTCGGCTCGCCCTTCGCGAGGGGCGCCTGCGGCTGCCCGCCGTCCCGGTAGGACTGGCGCCACACGTGACCCTGACGCTTCACCTCGACATCGAGGCGCGTCGACAGCGCGTTCACGACCGACGAGCCGACGCCGTGGAGGCCGCCCGAGACCGCATAGCCGCCGCCGCCGAACTTGCCGCCGGCGTGCAGCACCGTCAGCACGACCTCGACCGTCGACTTGCCCTCGGTGCGGTGGATGTCGACGGGGATGCCGCGGCCGTTGTCGACGCAGCGGATGCCGCCGTCGGGCATGATCGTGACGTTGATCGTGTCGCAGAAGCCGGCGAGGGCCTCGTCGACCGAGTTGTCGACGATCTCGTACACCAGGTGGTGGAGTCCGCGCTCACCGGTCGATCCGATGTACATGCCGGGGCGCTTGCGGACGGCCTCGAGGCCCTCGAGCACCTGGATGGCGTCTGCCCCGTAATCGCTGGGAGATCCGTTGGGAGCCTGATCGGGCGTTTCGGGTTCCTCGGAAACGTTATCGGGGTTGTCAGACGTCATCTTCGCGAGGGCTCCAAATCCTTCGACGCGGGCCCTGACAGTCTATCGGGTAACGGCCCGATCACAGCGCTCTGCGGCCCTGTAAGGGGATGGAATTCGCCTGGATGCCTCCTGACGTGGCTTATCCGTAGGTATCGCGCGGACCGCGCCCTGGAATCGTTCTGGGACCCCATTTCCAGGAGGGGACGTCCGGCCCGATGAAGCGCACCGCGTCGACCCCCGCCTCGGGGTAGCGGCGGACGATCTCGGAGAGGATCTGCGCGCGCATCAGCTGCAGCTGCTTCGCCCACGCCGTCGAGTCGGCCTGAATGGTGAGGGTGCCGTCCGAGAACGCGACCGGACGCGTGTGGCGCGCGGTGTCCTCGCCGGCCACCTGGTCCCACGCCCGGACGACGTCCTCGCGGGCGAGCTGGGGGTCCCAGCCGGCCTCGCGGGTGAGGTCGGCGAGCACGTCGCCGACACCGCGCGCGTCGCGCCCCGGTGCGAACGGGATGTTGTCGTCGTCCTCGGTGCGCCGACGGCGCTTGCGGTAGGACCGGGCCGACGGCTCGAGTCCGCGCAGGCGGAGGTACGTCGAGATCGTCTCGGGGACGGCCGTGCGATCGAGCGGGACGGATGCTGCGTCCTTCGGCTCTCCGGCCCCTGAGCCTGTCGAAGGGTCAGGCATCGGCGGCCTCCGCGTCCACGGGGCCGACGATGCGGCCGGCCTCGACCCGGACCATCCGCGCCCGCAGTGCTTCGGGGACGTCGCCCTCCACCGCGGCGGTCACGACGACCTGCTCGTAGCCGGCGGCGAGGAGCGCGAGACGGGAGCGGCGGTCGGCGTCGAGCTCGGCGAAGACGTCGTCGAGGATCAGCACCGGGTCGCCGAGTCGCGAATCCGCGCGGAGCAGCTCGGCCGAGGCGAGCCGCAGCGACAGCGCGACCGACCAGGATTCGCCGTGCGACGCGTAGCCCTTCACCGGAAGCCCGCGGATCCGCAGCAGCAGGTCGTCGCGATGCGGGCCCACCAGCGTCAGCCCGCGCTCGAGCTCGGACGTGCGCTTCGCCGCCAGGGCCTGACGGAAGAGCTCGGCGATGCGGGTGGTCGAGGCGTCCGGGCGTCCGGCGTCCGGTGCGGGGCTCGGTGCTGCGGGAGCGCCCGAGCCGCCGTCGGCGTCTTCGCCGGTGTCGGCGCCGGCGACCGAGAGCGCCCACTCGATCTCGGGATTGTGGTCGGCACCGGCGATCGCGGTGTACGCAGCGGCCAGCGGAGTCGCGAGGTCGGCGGCGAGGGCGAGCCGCGCGGCGATGAGCTGGGTGCCGAGGGAGACGAGTTTGTCGTCCCACACGTCGAGCGTCGACAGGGCATCGCCGCGGATGCCGCGCGCCTTCGCCGACTTCAGCAGCGCGGTGCGCTGCTTGAGCACGCGGTCGTAGTCTGCGATCACGCCGGCCATGCGCGGAGCGCGCTGAACCAGGAGCTGATCCGCGAAACGCCGCCGGGCGGAGGGATCGCCGCGCACGATCTGCAGGTCTTCCGGTGCGAAGAGCACGACCTGCGCATAGCGGGGCAGCTCCGCCGGCTTCACGGGAGCGCCGTTCACCCGAGCCTTGTTGGAACCCTGCCGGTTCACCTGCGCCTCGAGCTGCACGCGACGCTCCCCGTGGGCGAGTCGCGCGCGGATGATCGCGGCATCCGCCCCGTCACGCACCATCGGCGCGTCGTTCGAGACTCGATGCGAGCCGAGCGTCGCGAAGAATCCGATGGCCTCGGCCAGATTCGTCTTGCCCTGGCCGTTGCGGCCGACGAACACGTTCGGTCCGGGCCCGAGCTCGACGTCGGCGGCCGCATAGTTGCGGAAGTCGACCAGACTCAGGTGCTCCACGATCACCGGACAAGCCTAATGAGCGGCGCTGACGTTCCGACCGCCGCTGCGCGGGATCAGCGCAGCAGCAGGTTCGGCTGCAGCAGGTAGCGGAACGAGTCCGAGCCGGCGCGGTCGACGGAGGTCTGCGGGGTGATGAGCACGGGGCTCAGCTTGTTGGCGTTCTCGCTCGACGTGAACGTGATGCGCACGAACTCGCTCTTGACGGCTCCGAGGGATTCGAGCAGGTACTGGGGGTTGAGGCCCAGGGTGACCTCGTCACCGCCGAGCAGCGTCGCGTCGACGGACTCGGTGGCGCGCGCCTGCTCGGTGCCCGAGGCATCCATCGACACGCTGTCGGCCGTGAAGGTGAACCGCAGCGGAGCCGAACGGTCGAGCACGAGCGACACACGGCGAACGGCCTCGGCGAGCTCCGCGGTGTTGACCACCGCGTGGTGCTCGGTCTGCTCGGGGAACAGGCGACGCACCGGCGGGAAGTTGCCCTTGATGAGCAGCGACGTCACGGTCTTGTTGCCCGCGGTGAAAGCGATGATCTCGCGGTCACCCGAACCCGAGAACGCGATCGAGATGTCGCCGCCGTGCGCGAAGGTCTTGCCGACCTCGGTGAGCGTGCGCGCCGGCACGAGCGCCGTGGTCGACTCGTCGCTCGCGGCGCTGCCGCCGTCCCACGGGATCTCACGGAGCGCGACACGGTAGCGGTCGGTGGCGACGAGGCTGAGGCTCGTTCCCGAGACCTCCAGCTGCACGCCGGTGAGCACCGGAGTCACGTCGTCGCGCGATGCGGCGAAGGCGACCTGCGCGATGGCGGTCGCGAAGTCCTCGGAGGGGACGAGTCCGGAGTCGCCGGTGACCTCGGGGATCGCGGGGTACTCCTGCACGGGCATGGAGGCGAGCGTGAAGCGCGCGGAGCCGCACGTGAGGAGGATGCCGGCGTCTTCGTCGACCTCGATCTGGATCGGCGCGTTCGGCAGACGGCTCGCGATGTCGGAGAGCAGGCGGCCATGGACGAGGATCGTGCCCGGCTCGTCGACGGTGGCCTCGATCGTGGTGCGCGCTGACGCCTCGTAGTCGAAAGCGGCGAGCGAGAGTCCTTCGGCGGATGCCTCGATCAGCACGCCGGCGAGGATCGGCTGAGGGTTGCGCTGCGGGAGGAGTTTGACGACGAACGATACGGCTTCGCTGAACACATCGCGATTGACGTGGAACTTCACGAACGCTCCCTTTGCTGCAGCGGGCCCTTCGACTGCGGGCTCGGGGTTCTCATGCTAGTGCCAGCCTCGGAGATTGCCAGTCCGCTTCGCGTCTCGGGACTTGTCCACCGCAAAGGTGATCGGACGGGGTTCATCTCAGAGAATTCTTGTCATGGTGTTAACGGCTGTGGAAACTGTGGACAACTGCCTCGTTGCCAGTCGGGAGACGGAAACCACACGCGTGTGAGTTGTGGAGACGCTCCGGAGAAGCGTCGGAGAGATGAATGACAAGACGTGTGTATTCCGCAATCCATCCACAGGTGTCCCCCGCCCGTTCACAGCGGTTTCCGCAGCTTGGGAGAGTTATCCACAGGTTTTCCACACTGTGCAGAACCGGAATGATGGCCCTGCTCACCGTGGGTGTCAAGAACTTCTTCCGGCATATGCAACGAGGGGCCCGCGCGTCGTAACGCACGGACCCCTCGAAGGGTGTAGGGGACCGGTCAGCGACCGTTGCGGCCGAGCTGTGCGGTGATCTCGGTCACCTGGTTGTAGATCGACCGGCGCTCCTTCATGAGCTCGCTGATCTTCTTGTACGCGTACATCACGGTGGTGTGGTCGCGATTGCCGAACAGCTGCCCGATCTTCGGGAGCGACAGGCTCGTGCGCTCACGGCACAGGTACATCGCGATCTGACGGGCGGTCGCGACGGACTGCGAGCGGCTCGACCCGTAGAGGTCGTCGACGGTGAGCTTGAAGTAGGCCGCGGTCGCCGTGATGATGTCGGTCGGCGAGATGACGTTGGCGTCGTCCTGGTCGACGATGTCGCGCAGGACGGTCTGTGCGAGCGACATGTCGAGCGTCGAGCGGTTCAGGCTCGCGAACGCCGAGACGCGGATGAGGGCGCCTTCGAGCTCCCGGATGTTGCTCGAGACGACGGTCGCGATGTACTCCATCACCTCGTCGGGGATGTGGAGCCGCTCGGATTGCGCCTTCTTGCGGAGGATCGCGATGCGCGTCTCGAGGTCGGGCGCCTGGACGTCGGTGATGAGGCCCCACTCGAAGCGGCTGCGCATGCGGTCCTCGAAGCCGGTGAGGTGCTTCGGCGGCACGTCGCTCGTGATCACGACCTGCTTGTCGTGATCGTGCAGCTGGTTGAACGTGTGGAAGAAGGCTTCCTGCGTCTCAGCCCGGCCCTGCAGGAACTGGATGTCGTCGATCAGCAGGATGTCGACGTCCCGGTACCGCGCCTGGAACGCCGAGCCCCGGTTGTTGGCGATCGAGTTGATGAAGTCGTTGGTGAATTCCTCGCTCGACACGTACCGCACCCGGATGCCGGCGTAGAGGCTCAGCGCGTAGTCGCCGATCGCATGGAGGAGGTGCGTCTTGCCGAGGCCGGAGTCCCCGTAGATGAAGAGCGGGTTGTACGCCTTGGCCGGTGCTTCGGCGACGGCGACCGCTGCGGCATGCGCGAAGCGGTTGGACTGGCCGATGACGAAGTTGTCGAACGTGTACTTCGGGTTCAGTCGCGTATCGCTGCGCGAGACGGATGCTGCGTCCCCTGAGTCGTCCAGCGGCGGGCGTCCGACGGGCGCCGCGGACTGCACCACGGGCGGCGCGACAGCACTCGACTGGATCGGGATCGGAGCGGTCAGATGCGCATCCGCCAGATCCGGGTTCACGACCACGCGGAAGTTCGACGCCGGGTCCTGGACGTCCTCGGCGACCCGCGTGAGCGCCTCGAGGATCGGCGCGCGCATGCGCTTGGTGAACTGGGCGGCGGTCAGATCGTTGGGGACGTCGAGGTAGAGCGTTCCGCCCATCACTCCCTGCGGCACTGCCAGACTGATGAAGCCGTGCAGCTGCGGAGTGATGCGATCGTCTCGCACGAGTTCGTCCAGAACGGCCGTCCAGACCGGGACATCTGGAACTTCGTGCGGTGTCATGGCCCCCCCGGGTTGTTGATGATTCCACCGGAGGCCGCGGAAACGTCGGTGCAGGCCTGTGGATAACTGCCGGAGCCACGCTAGTCAGGAGGCGTCGCGTGAGCAAACTCCACTGTAGAACCGGCCTGCGTGTCGGTGCCAGGGTGGATCGCCTCGCAGGTGCATAATGACACGTTCTGCGCTCGGTTTGAGTTCTCGGTCATCTCGACGTAGCCTTAATCGGTTGACTTATGCCTTCGTGGCAGTCGCCCCTGTACACACGTCCCCGGTCTCGAGCGTCCCGGTGACACCTGATCGGAAGTAGTCCCCATGAGCAAGCGCACCTTCCAGCCCAACAACCGTCGCCGCGCCAAGAAGCACGGCTTCCGCGCCCGCATGCGCACGCGCGCCGGCCGCGCCATCCTCTCGGCTCGCCGCGCCAAGGGGCGCACCGAGCTCTCGGCCTGACCTCGATTCACTCCTGCGGTGCTCGCGAGGTCGAACCGACTCACCCGCGGGACGGAATACAAGGCCGTCGTCCGTAGGGGTCGTCGGTGCGCCGGGACGCACACCGTCACCTATGTCAGCCGCGTCGTGACCGATGGTCCGGCGCGGTTCGGCTTCATCGTGAGCCGGCAGGTCGGCGGCGCCGTCGTGCGCAACACGGTCCGCCGCCGTTTGAAGGCGCTGTGCTTCGAGTCGATCGACACGGTGGCGCCGGGCAGTGATGTCGTGATCCGTGCGCTGCCGAGCGCCGCATCCGCGTCGTTCGACGATCTGCGCAGCGACGTCGCGAACTGCCTCGCACGGAGGGCCGCATGAGCGTCCTTCCCGCCTACGCACTCGGAGAGGCCGAGTTCTCGGCATCCGATTCCCTGCGCAGCATCCCGCTCCTCCCCCGCAACGCGCTGCTCGCGCTGCTGCACGGCTACCGCGCCACGATCTCGCACGCCTACGGCGACGTCTGCAAGTACTACCCGTCGTGCTCGGCGTACGCCGTCGGCGCGGTGCAGCAGCACGGTGCGATCGTCGGGTCGGCGATGACCGCGGCGCGCATCGCGAGGTGTCACCCCTGGGCGGTCGGCGGCGTCGACGACGTGCCGCCCCGCAAGAACTTCCGGCACGCGCTGACCCGCCACGGGTTCGTCGTGCCCGCCCCCACCGGAAAGGACTGATCCTCCGCATGGATCTCTTGTCAGCCCTCGCCTCGACGCCTTCGCCGTCCGCCCCGGCGACGAACGGCGGATTCGATCTCTTCGGGATCATCCTCTGGCCGCTCAAGTGGGCGGTCGAGGCGGTGCTCGTCTTCTGGCACTGGCTCTTCACCGCGATCGGGCTTCCGCCGGCCGACGGCATCACCTGGGTGCTGGCGATCGTCGGCCTCGTGATCGTCGTGCGCTCGGCGATGATCCCGCTGTTCGTACGGCAGATCAAGAGCCAGCGCAAGATGATGGAAATCGCTCCTGAACTGCGGAAAGTCCAGGAGAAGTACAAGGGCAAGAAGGATCAGCTCTCTCGCGAGGCCATGAGCCGCGAGACGATGGCGCTGTACAAGAAGCACGGGACCACCCCGGTCTCGAGCTGTCTGCCGCTGCTCGTGCAGATGCCCGTCTTCTTCGCGCTGTTCAGCGTGCTCAACGACGTCACCAAGCACTTCAACGCCGGCACCGGCGGCGTGGGCCTGCTCAACGCGGAGCTGACGGCGGAGTTCTACAACGCGAAGCTCTTCGGTGTCGCGTCGCTCCACGAGACGCTCATCGACGCGGTCAACACCGGCAACACCCCGGCGATCATCATCCTCGTCGTGCTGGTCGTGCTCATGATCGCGTCGCAGTTCTTCACCCAGCTGCAGATCATCTCGAAGAACCTCTCCCCTGAGGCCAAGACCGGCCAGGCGTACCAGATGCAGAAGATCATGCTGTACGTCCTTCCGCTGGGCTTCATCTTCTCCGGTGTCTTCTTCCCGCTCGGTGTCGTCATCTACTGGTTCGTGTCGAACCTGTGGACGATGGGTCAGCAGTTCCTCGTCATCCGCGAGATGCCCACCCCCGGCTCGGACGCCGCCAAGGCACGCGAGGAGCGTCTCGCGAAGAAGGGCAAGGCGATCGACGCCTCCGGCAAGGTCGTCCCGATGGAGAAGTACCTCGCCGAGCAGCAGCGCCTGTACGAAGAGGCCGAGCGCGCGAAGGCTGCGGCGCCGAAGCGCCAGCAGCCGGTGAGCAAGCAGCGTGCCAAGAAGCAGGCGCAGAAGCCCGGGTCCGGGCAGAAGCAGGGCGGACAGGTCCCCGGTGGGTCCGACCCCGCCGCCCCCGGCGCCGGTTCCGCCTCCTGACCGCATCCGACCGACGTCACACCCGAGGATCACGCAATGACCACGTCCCCTGAGTACGCCCCTGTCGACGCGCGCGAGGAGCGGGCCCCCGCCACCGTGGCCCAGCTCGAAGAGGAAGGCGACGTCGCCGCCGACTTCATCGAGGGCCTGCTCGACATCGCCGACATCGACGGCGATCTCGACCTCGATGTGCGCGCCGGGCGCGCGTACGTGTCGGTCGAGGCGCCGTCGGGTGGTTCGGTCGACCTTATCGCGGCGCCCGACACCGTTCAGGCGCTCCAGGAGCTCACACGCATCGCTGTGCAGAACCGCACCGGGCGTTTCTCGCGCCTGATCCTCGACATCGGCGGATCCCGCGACGCACGACAGAACGAGCTGACCACGCTCGTCGACCGTGCCATCGCCCGACTCGATGACGGCGCCTCGCAGGCGTCGCTGCCCGCGATGTCCAGCTACGAGCGCAAGGTCGTGCACGATATCGTGGCTGAGCGCGGCTTCGTGTCCGAGTCGTACGGCGAGGGCGCCGACCGCCACACGGTGATCCGTCGCGGCTGAGCCGCACGTTTCACGTGAAACATTCGTAGTGAGCTTGTCGAAGTGTCGATGATCGAGATCGAACAGGAACCGCCGGCGGCCGCCGAGATCTTCGGGGACCGCATCGAGGCCGCACGCACGTTTGCCGAAGCTCTGGGCCGGCACGGCGAAGAGCGCGGCCTCATCGGACCACTCGAGCCGCCGCGTCTCTGGTCGCGGCACATCCTGAACAGCGCGATCATCGCCCCCCTGTTCTCCGGACGGGTCGGCGATGTGGGCTCGGGTGCAGGACTTCCCGGACTGGTGCTCGCGATCGCCCGTCCCGACGTCGAGTGGATCCTCGTCGAGCCGATGGAGCGCCGCGTGGCGTGGCTCTCGGAGCAGGTCGAAGCGCTCGAGCTCGACAACGTCGAGGTGTTCCGCGCGCGCGCCGAGGACTGGAAACGCGGGCCCGTGCTGGACGCGGTGACGGCGCGTGCGGTGAGCGCCCTGCGCACGCTGGTGCCCCTCACCGCTCCCCTGGTGCGCGACGGCGGCGAGCTCATCCTGCTCAAGGGAACAAGCGCCGCGAATGAGATCGACGCCGCCGAGAAGCAGCTCCGCAAGTTCAAGGTGACGAACGCACGCGTCGAGGTCGTCGGCGAGGATCTGCTCGCTGAGCCGTCCCGGGTGATCCGGGCCACCGTTCGCTGACCGGCGCGGAATCGCGCCCCGCGAAGCGTGCGCATCATCGGAGCGGTGCGAGTCCGCTGACCCCGCTCGTTGTGCGAGCGAGGAGGGAGCGAGACGAAACGCCCCCGGACCATCCCGCACGCTCAGGTGTTTCGCCGTCCAGCCCTTAGGCGAAAGAGCGCCCGCCAGCCTTGTGCTCCGGTCGTTGAGCGAGCGAGGGGCGAGCGCGACGAAGTGCCCCGGAGCATTCCGCTGACTGAGGGCGCTTCGTCTTCGGCCAGTAGCGCGGCTACCTAGCCTTCCCCCCCGGTCGTTGAGCGCAGGGCGATTCGGCGTCGGGTGGTAGAGCGGCCGCCTAGTCTTCTCCCCAGGTCGCTGAGCGAGCGAGGAACGAGTGAGACGAAACACCCCGCACGCGGCGCAGACCGCCAGCATCGAAGCCGCGGCATCGCGCTGCCAGGGATGGAGAGGTGTACGTGATCGGCGAGCACCCGGAGGATCTGCAGTCGGCGCGTCGCGGGGCAAGCCCTCTTCGGGGCCCGGGTCTGGTACACACGCCCGCGAATGGACGTCACGAGCGCGTCTCGTGCGTCGTTTCACGTGAAACATGACGACCGGACGTTCGGCGCCGTCCGCGATCGCTTGCTGGACGGAATCGCCTAACCCATGCCGATGCACGCGGAGTTTCGCGACAGCGTGGATCGCTTCCCGCGACGTCGTCGCCGTGCGGTAGTCGGGCGACAGTGAGTCGCCTTTGGTCCAGACGGCGTGCGCCTCGCCGGGACGAGTGCCGGTGTGCCGCGCGCCCGCTGCGCTGCGCGAGCGGTTGCACGTCGTTTCACGTGAAACATCGCGGGAGCGCTGGCGCGCTGCGCGAGCGCGGTTGCCCCGTCGTTTCACGTGAAACATCGGCAGCGCAGCCGCTCGCTGGCGCCCCGACGTTCTCATCGCGCGAACCCCCGATCCGCTCAGATCGACAGGCGGCGTACGCGATATCTCAGGTGAAGAACCCGCTCGCCCTGAACAATGATGTCCGGGTCCTCGAGCAGGTGCTGCGAGGCGACGGAGCCGAAGTAGCGCTTGCCGGACCCGAGCACGACGGGTGCGACGTCCATGCGCACCTCGTCGACCAGGCCTGCGGCGAGTGCCTGGCCGCCGACGTCACCGGCCGCGACCTCGACGGTGCGGTCACCAGCGAGCCCTTTCGCTGTGGTCACGGCCGCTTCGATGGTGTCGACGAAATGAAACTGACTGTTGAGCTCCCAACCCTCAGGGGCAGCCCTGTGCGTCACCACGACCACGTGGTCGATTCCGCTCGGAGGCTTCCCGTCCCAACCGTCCGTGATGTCGAAGACGTGGCGGCCGGCGATCGTCACGCCGATCTGATCCCAGTACGGACGGATGTGGTCGTAGGACGCTTGAGACACTCTCAGTGCGCCGTTGTCATCCAGCGGCACATCACCGCTGATCAACCACTCGAACAACGGACCGGGATCGTCGTCCTCAGCCGCAATGAAGCCATCCACCGAGACCGACGCATTCATGACCACTTTCCTCATGGGGTTCCTCCCTTATCTCCGGTCCCCAGTCTCGTGCGTCGTGAGTGGCAGGTCTTGTAGGAAATCAATCGGCCGGCAGCAGCCAGCCCTCCAGCGCATGGGCGGGATGTTCGCGCAGGAAGCGTCGTCGGACTTCGACATACTGGGTCGGCGTGAGCCCGGTGAATTCGCGGAATTCGTGGATGAAGTGCGCCTGGTCGAAGTAGCCGGCCCCTGCGGCGACCTCGCCCCAGTCGATCGGTGCGGCCACGTCGATCGCCAATACGGTGAAGGTGAACCGGTAGCTGCGCGCCAGCCGCTTCGGCGTGACGCCGACGACGTCCTTGAACCTCTTCGCCAGGTATGTGCTGCTGGCACGCGTTCCCATTCCCAGATCGCTGATCGGCATCGATCCGCCATTTTGGGCGATGGCGCTGCTCACCTGACGCACGATCTCCAGGCCGTCGACCACGCGCGTCCGTCGCGCCAGATCCTCCTCGAACAGCCTCAGCATCTCGTGCGGTGTGTCTGCGGAGGCCAGTCGTCGCCGCAACTCGGCGACAGCGGGCCGGCCCCAGATCCGCGCGATCGTTGCCGGTCGGTCGCACAGCTCGGCCGCCGGCATCGGAAGGAACGGTGCCAGTCCCCACGGCTTGAAGTGCACCCCCACTGACCTGGTGGGGGTCGGGTAGCCGAACTTCCACGCACGGGTGGGAGTCGCGACCGCGCAGCCATCCGCGTATTCCGCGGAATCACCGTCGGTGGCGGCTCGGATGAGAAAAGGCGCTCCGAGATTGACGATGAGCAGGGGCGCCGGCGCCGCCGGTAGCAACAACCTGGCGTACGGCGGGACGCCCTCCAGGTAGTAGAGGTCGTCGATCAGACCGTCGAGCGGCGGAGCAGGCGCCCTGGAGACATACCTCACGCTGACATCATCGCCGATGCCCCTTCTCGCATCACGCACCGACGGCAGCGCGCGAGAGCGGCCCGCAATGTTCGGCATCCAGTGTCATCCCAAAGAGACGCGGACAGGAGTTCCCGGCCGGACGCGTTGTCCCCCCCGTCAGCTTCCGCGATGCGGCAGGCACTCTCCGCCCGTGCGCCCAAGAGGATCGCAGTTCCCCGTAGCGGTGAACGACGCATCGGCGGCGCGCGTGGGACAGTCACGGTGCGCCGTCGCCGACGAGAGGCAATTGTTTCACGTGAAACACGGCTCGTCTCCGGGCCCTTCATTGCCTCCCTGATGGAGCCCGGTGGTCGCTGAGCGGGACGGGCATGGCGCCGGAGCCTGCGTGGCAGGGTGGTGCAGGATCGTCTCCCGCAGACGGGGAGTAGGGCCGCCGCTCCGCGATCCCTGCCGGCCGCGATGTCGTGCTGGTCGCATTCGACCCCGGCACCACCGCGTCGTGGAGGCGTTCGTCGCCACGAGAATGTGGTCGTGAGTCCGCCGAGGGAGGTTCTTATCGAGAGCGCGCTTCTTGTCGGTGCCGACTGCCGTGAGCGGTCGCCCCGGACGGCGGTACTCCGCGCCCCGCGTGCGGGGAGCCCGTTGGCCTTCAAGTGTGGGGATCCCCCCCCGCGCGTGCGGGTCGTTCGTGTGCCGTGAACCGTGTCGGAGCCGGACACGCGCGCTCTGCGCGGCAAGCGCAGCGGTAAAGGGGTGGAAGCCGATGCGGTCCCGCGTATCGCACGGACTCGCCACACCCGCCAGTACTCGGTGACGTAGACGAGGGTCCGAGACTGCGGGTGTGCGGATGGGTGATGCTAGATGTGATCTGTCGACCATCCGCCCGGCCAGGGCGCGATCCCTCGGGGAGCAAGGAATGTTTCACGTGAAACGCGGCTCCGTCGCGAGGTCGCGACGCACCAACCATGCCCGGGTGAGCACCCGCTCGATTGGAGCAACACAGGCGCGCGCGTTCAGCGTCGAGCGCTTCGCCGCCTCGATCGCGACCGACCACGCCTGCGACGTCGCGGTCGTGACCGAACAGGCCATCATTGCGACCGGCAGCTGCGGACATTGCCGTCGGTCGCGCCCGTTTCACGTGAAACGGGGCAGCCGCCACTTCGGTGGGCGACGGCCGGCCGGGAGTCTCGTCCGCAGTGTGCGAGACGCGCGAGTCGGCCGCTCGCGCTCATACCGGCGGTGAGCTCCTGCCGACGCAGAAAGCGTCGCGAGGCACAACTGCCCGGTTTCACGCAGACGCAAGGGGCGGCTACGTCGCCGTGGTCGCCGATCCGCCGTCTCCTCCGGCGCCGGGCGATGCGTCGAATCGGATTCGGACCGCGCCGGCCCACATTAGGGATTTCTCAGTGTGTGCGAGCGGCGGGTTGGCGGGGTCGAACGCGCCGTGCGAGGTTGACTAGAGAAGGCGGATCATCCGCCCTGAACGGTAAGGAACGCATGAACAAGTGGCTCCGGCGGCTGGGAGTGGGGGCAAGGCGGGATAGGGTGGAAGACGATGTTGAGCGGCTCGGGCACGGGGGAGAGTTTCACGTGAAACAACCCGACGAGGTCGAGGCTCGAGCGTCCTCGTCTGATGAACCGCCGATCGTCTGGACGCCGGAGTCCTCGGTGATCGAGGTCGCACCCCAGGAGACCCGCGCCGACGAGGCCGACTCTGACCGCGAAGACGATGTCGCCGCGGTTGATGAAGACGAGCCCGCCGACCCGGGAGCCGCCCCGGAGGAACCCGTCCCAGGCGAGATCACCACATCAGAAGTTCCCGACGAGGATGATCGTGCCGAAGCCGAAGCCGAAGCCGAAGCCGAAGCCGACGTCGATGTCGCACCGGATGAGTACGCTGGCTCCGCACCCGAAGAGATCGCGCCCGCCGAGGGCGCCAACGTCAGGCAGGAAGAGGAATCCCCCATCGCGCAGCAAGAGGGCACCGCACTCGCGCAGGAAGACGACGACTCCCCCATCGCGCGGGAGCTCGCGGATCTGTCCGCGCGCCGCAAGGCGCTCGAAGAGGCCGAGGTTCAGCTCACCGGGCGCACGCGCGTACTCACCGTCTCGAACCAGAAGGGTGGCGTCGGCAAGACGACCACGACCGTCAACCTGGCGGCCGCGCTGGCCGAGCGCGGCGCGAAGGTGCTCGTGATCGACCTGGATCCCCAGGGCAACGCCTCGACGGCGCTCGGCGTCCCTCACACCGCCGACACGCCGAGCGTGTACGACGTGCTCATCGACGAATTCCCCCTGGAAGACATCATCCAGGTGAGCCCCGAGTCCCCGAATCTGCTCTGCGCGCCGAGCACCATCCACCTGGCCGGCGCAGAGATCGAACTGGTGTCGCAGGTCGCGCGCGAACACCGCCTGCGAGTGGCGGTGGACGACTACCTCGCGAAGCATCATGAGGAGCTCGACTTCATCCTCATCGACTGCCCGCCTTCGCTGGGTCTCCTCACGATCAACGCGTTCACCGCAGCGAGCGAACTCCTCATCCCCATCCAGTGCGAGTACTACGCTCTCGAGGGCCTGAGCCAGCTGCTCGGCACGGTGCGGATGATCCAGAAGCACCTCAATCCCCGGCTGCAGCTGTCGACCATCATGCTGACGATGTACGACGGGCGCACGAGGCTGGCTCAGCAGGTCGCGGACGAGGTGCGCGCGCACTTCCCCAGCGAAGTGCTCGACACGATCATCCCGCGCTCCGTGCGCGTCTCGGAGGCACCGAGTTTCGGTCAGTCGGTTCTCGCCTACGATGGACAGTCGGCCGGCGCCATCGCGTATCGCGAAGCGGCAGTCGAGATGATCCGGCGCGACAGCGCCTCGAACGAAAGGGGCGCATGATGGCAGCCAAGCGCACAGGACTCGGCCGCGGAATCGGCGCGCTGATCCCGACCAGCGAGCAGGCCGACGAGCGTCCCGCCGACGTCTTCTTCCCGCGCGCAGTCGCGGTGGCTGAGCGGGAGCCGGACGCCGCGGGTGCTGAGCCCGAGATCCAGGACGACCTCGTCGAGGTTCCCGGTGCCCGGCTGGCCCACATCGACCCCCACGACATCGTGCCCAACCCGCGGCAGCCGCGTACGAACTTCGACCCCGAGCATTTCGCAGAACTCGTTCACAGCGTGCGGGAGTTCGGCGTGCTGCAGCCCGTCGTCGTCCGGCTCAACGAGAAGAGCGAGTACGAGCTCATCATGGGTGAGCGACGTACCCGGGCCGCCCGAGAGGCCGGCCTGACGTCGATCCCCGCGATCGTGCGCGACACCGCTGACGAGCACCTGCTCCGCGACGCCCTCCTCGAGAACCTGCACCGCTCGGAGCTGAACCCCCTCGAAGAGGCGTCGGCGTATCAGCAGCTGCTCGAAGACTTCGGCATCACTCAGGAAGAACTCGCGACGCGCATCGGCCGCTCGCGTCCGCAGATCAGCAACACCATCCGCCTGCTCAAGCTCCCGGTTCCCGTGCAGCAGCGCGTCGCCGCCGGCGTGCTCACGGCGGGGCACGCCCGCGCGATTCTCTCCCTCGAGGACGCGAGTGCGATGCAGCGTTTCGCCGACAAGATCGTCAACGAGGACCTCTCGGTCCGTGCCGCGGAAGCCGCCGCGAAGCTTCCGGATGCCTCCCCCACCCGCGCGGTGAAGCCCCAGGCCGGGTCGCGGCGTGCGCACCTGGACGAAGTCGCCGACCGGCTGGGTGATCGCCTCAACACACGCGTGAAGATCTCGCTGACGGCCAGAAAAGGCCAGATCAGCATCGACTTCGCGACGATTCAGGACCTCAACCGAATCCTCGCGGAGCTCGGTGAGACGGAGTACGGGGCGCTGCAGGCCTCATAGCGGTCTGAGGGCGTCGGCGCGCCGACGCAGCAGGGCGGCCTCGGCGGCGTTCCCGGGCAGGTCGGCCGCCACGAGAAACTCCGCGGCCGCGGCCTCGACCATCCCGAGCCGCTCCAGCAGCTCGGCGTGCACGGCCGCATACGGGCGGAAGCCCGTGAGCTCAGGCTCCAGCTCGGCGACGACCTCGAGCGCGGCTTCGGGGCCGTCGACCATCGACATCGCGACCGCGCGGTTGAGTCGCACCACCGGCGACGGCGCGAGGCCATCCAGCGCGTCGTAGAGCCGCAGGATCCGCTCCCAGTCGGTCTCGGCGAATGTCGGGGCGACCGCATGGCACTGCGCGATGGCGGCCTGCAGGCCGTAGTAGCCGAGACCTCGGGGCGAGGCATCCGTGTTCCTCATCGCGTCCAGTCCGCGCCCGATCGCGGAGCGGTCCCACCGGCGCCGGTCCTGGTCCTCGAGGGTCACCGGCAGTCCATCGGCGTCCACGCGGGCGGCGAAGCGCGACGACTGGAACTCCATGAGCGCGATGAGAGACCAGATCTCGGGCTCACGCGGCATGAGTGCGGCCAGCTGCCGGCCGAGGCGCACCGCCTCGCGCGCGACGTCGGGCCGGAGCAGCCCTTCCCCCTCGGTGGCCGAGTAACCCTCGGTGAAGAGCAGGTAGATGACCTGCAGCACGCTCGCCAGTCGAGCGGGCCGCTCGGCGCGGTCGGGAACCTCGAACGGCACACCCTCGATGGCGAGGGTCCGCTTGGCCCGGACGATCCGCTGCTGCACCGTCGGGACGGTCATGAGCAGGGCCCGCGCGATCTGCTCGGTGGTGAGACCTGCGACGGTGCGCAGCGTCAGAGCGAGCCGCGCCTGCGCCGGGAGCACCGGGTGGCAGGCGACGAAGACGAGACGCAGCACGTCGTCGTCGATGCGATCGGGGTCCGCATCGTCGGGCACGGAGTCGATCGCCTCGGCCACGAGAGCCTCCGACACGAACAAGGGCTCGCGCTGCGACATCCGTTCACGCCGTCGCCACCAGTCGATCGCGCGCCGCTTGGCGACCGACATGAGCCATGCTCCGGGATTGTCGGGGATGCCGCTGCCCGGCCATGCGGCGAGGGCTTCGACCAGCGCCTCCTGCGCGAGATCCTCGGCCCACGCGAAATCGCCGGTATGCCGCGTCAGTGCAGACACGATGCGCGCGGACTGGTCGCGCCAGACCGCCTCCACCGCCCGGCGGGCGTGGGCATCAGGGTCGGAACTCATGCTGTCAGCGTAAACGGGTGGCCCACCGTGTCGGGATCGGCAATTACCCTGGATTGATGGCGAACGACGAGCAGAACCCGCGGCGACGTGCGAGCCTCGAGCTGCTCCGTGCAGAAGCCGCAGACGAACTGTCGGTGCTGGTGCACGAGCGTCTGCGTGCCGGCGAGGACCCGTGGGAGTTCATGGACGAGCTGCCGTCGGTCGACGAGCTCGTCGTGTACCTGCTCCGCGCCGAGAACATCGCGGCCGACGGCGGGTCGCGCCCGAACGCCAGCCGCCACTATCGCGTGCTGAGGCAGATCGCGCTCGACTATCCCCCGCTCACCCGAGCGGTGTGGTCGCTGCTCGGAGACGCCAACACGCACCGCCGGTGGGACCCGACGGTGCGTGCGGAAGCGAGCTGACGGAGTCTGCTCGATAGGCGGCGTCACGAGTTGGCGGCGCGCCACTCCTTCTCTTTGGCGACCCACTCGTCGTTCTGGTCGAAGTCGCTGAGCTCGTTGACGCGACGCACTTCGAGCGCCGAGCCGGGGCCGAGGGGGCACTTGCGCGCCCAGTGCTCGGCCTCTTCGCGCGAGGCGACCTCGAGGATCCAGAACCCGGTGAACACCTCGCGGGCCTCGGCGAACGGGCCGTCGGTGACGGCGGGCGGCACCGAGTCGAAGTCGACGCGGAAGCCCTCCGAGGCGTCCGACAGTCCTTCGGCGCTGAGGAACACACCGGCCTTCTGCAGCTCCTCGTTGTACGCGCCCATGGCGGCGTACGCCTCCGCCATGTCGAAGGTCTCGGGGTCGAATGCTGCGGCGGCTTCCGCGCCGACCTGCATGATGAGCATGTAACGCATGGGATTCCCTTTCGTCGGGGCGATGATGGCCCGGTCGGAGGCCCGTTCGGCCCCTTCACCATGTGCGTCGAACAAGCCTCGCGCAGATCGACACGGCTCGCGAACAAATCTCAGGGAATCTCGGATGCTGCAACCGGCATATGCCGGAAACACCCGGTAGACAGATAAAACCCCGCCGAGCGTGCCGGCGGGGTTCTCGTGAAAGCGTGGGACTCTCAGCCGATGTAGGCCGCGAGGTCCTGCTCGAGCGCGAACTTCGGCTTGGCGCCGATGATCGTGGTCTCGACGGCGCCCTTGTTGAACACCTTCATCGCGGGGATCGAGGTGATCTGGTACTTCATCGCGAGGTCGGGGTTCTCGTCCACGTTGAGCTTGAGGATCGTGATCTTGTCGGGGTGCTCCGACTGGATCTGGTCGAGGACGGGCGAGACCATGCGACACGGGCCGCACCACTCCGCCCAGAAGTCCACGAGCACCGGACCCTCGGCCTGGAGCACGTCCTGCTCGAACGTGGCGGAAGTCGTCGCCTTGGCGGTCATCTGTTTCTCCTTCTGTGGGAAAGTCTGTCCACGCTCATTCAACGCGAGGTGGGCGCGAAGTGTTCCCGGGCTTGTGCGCGGCCCGACGCCGCGCTAGGCGGCGTCGACCCGGGCGACGGGCTCGGCACCGGGAAGGCCGTCGATCTCGGCGGCGTCGGGTGCGGGGGCGCCCGCCTCGCCGAGCGCGGCGAGGAAGTGCTCGACGTCGAGGGCTGCGACCGTCCCGCTGCCCGCCGCCGTGACCGCCTGACGGTAGGTCGGGTCGATCACATCGCCGGCGGCGAACACACCGGGAACCGACGTGCGTGACGAGCGGCCGTCGACCCGGATCGTGCCCTCGGGGGTCAGCTCGAGCTTGTCGTGCACGAGGTGGGTGCGGGGGTCGTTGCCGATCGCGACGAACACGCCGTCCAGTGCCAGCTCGCGGCGCGAGCCGTCGACGGTGTCCTCGAGCACCACACCGGTGACCGCGTCGTCGCCGAGGATGTCGACGACCTCGCTGTTCCAGACGAACTCGATCTTGTCGTTCTTGAACGCGCGCTCCTGCATGATCTTCGAGGCGCGCAGCTCGTCGCGGCGGTGGATGATGTACACCTTCGACGCGAACTTGGTGAGGAAGGTGGCCTCCTCCATCGCGGAGTCGCCGCCGCCGACCACCGCGATCACGCGCTCGCGGAAGAAGAACCCGTCGCACGTCGCGCAGTACGAGACGCCACGGCCCGACAGGCGCGACTCGCCCTCGATGCCGATCTTGCGCGGCGCGGATCCTGTGGCGAAGACGAGCGCGTCCGCCTCGTGCGACGCGCCGCTGCCGAGCACGACCTTCTTCACGGGGCCGTCGATGTCGAGCGAGACGACGTCGTCGTACAGCACCTCGGCGCCGAAGCGCTCGGCCTGCTCCTGCATCTTCGCCATGAGGTCGGGACCCATGATCGCCTCGGGGAACCCCGGGAAGTTCTCGACTTCGGTGGTGTTCATCAGCTCGCCGCCGGCCTCGACCGAGCTCGCCACGACGAGCGGCTTCAGGTTGGCCCGGGCGGCGTAGATCGCCGCCGTGTAGCCCGCGGGACCCGAACCGATGATGATGACCTGACGCACGTGCGCACCTTTCCTCGTGAAGCCCTGCGCCCGTCCCATGACGGACGCGAACGCTCCGGATGCCTCAACACATGGTAACCGCGCGGCATTCCGCACCCCGTCCCCCGCGCCCCGAGCACCGGGACCGGGAGGCTCAGCGGCGGCCGGGCAGGAAGCGGCGCACCACGCCGGTGGCGACCGTCAGCTCGGGCGCGCGCAGCAGTGCGAGGAAGCCGACGTACACGGCGATCGCCACGACGCCGATGACGGCGGCACCGACCGCCCCCCAGAGCTGGCTTGACGCGGTCCAGCCGTCGGGGCCTCCGAACCAGAGGAAGACGAGCCAGCCGACCGTGGCGGCGGGGATCGCCGCGAGGACGAAGCGGCCGAGCGACAGCATCCACGATCCGATCGCGAGGCTCCCGAGGCGCCGGTGGAGCAGCCAGGTCGCAAGGACGACCTGGACGATGCTCGAGAACGACTGCCCGACCGCGACGGCCGCCGCGAGGTACTCCAGCCCGATGACACCGGCGTCGACCAGCCCCCGTGCGCCGAAAGCCGTCGCGACGACGATCCCGCACTGCAGCAGAGTGAAGAAGAAGGGCGTTCGGGTGTCGCTGTAGGCGTAGAAGGTCCGCTGGATGACGAACAGCACGGCGAGCGGCACGAGCCCGATCAGGTATGCGAGCAGCACCCACGCGGCATCGACGGCGTCGTCGGCGGAGTTCGTGAAGATGCGCGACGCGGGAACCGCCGCCGCAGCCAGCGCGAACGTCGCGATCACGATGAACACGCCAAGGGTGCGGATGCTGCGCCCGATGTCCGCGCGGACGTCGTCGTCGCGGCCGGCATGGGCGTGCTCGCTGAGCTGGGTGAAGTAAGGAGTGCCGATCGAGAGCACGATGATCGAGTACGGAAGCATGAACAGGAGCCATGCGTTCGCCGAGACCATGGCGGCGGGGCCGGCGCCGGAGGCTTCCGAGACCACACGGGATTGCAGCAGCCCCGCCAGCTGACCCGCGACGACCATCAGGAAGGTCCACCCCGCCAGGCGACCGATCTGGTCGAGACCGACGCCGCGCCAGCGGAAGTCCGGCCGGATGTGAAGCCCAGTCCGGCGCCAGAAGAAGAAGAGGATCACCGCCTGCACGACGATGCCGAAGGTGGCGGTGCCGGCGAGGAGCACGATCATCGTCGGGGTCCAGTCGACGACCTCCGTCAGCGGGCCGCCGAACAGCGCGAGGAAGACAAGGAAGCCCGCGATCGACACGACGTTGTTGACGATCGGCGCCCACGTGAACGGACCGTAGATGCGTCGCGCGTTGAGCGCCTCGCCGACGAGCGCGTACAGCCCGTAGAAGACGATCTGCGGAAGACACCAGTACGCGAACGTGGTCGCGAGGGCGAGCTGATCCGGCGCGTAGCCGGGTGCGTAGAGCTGCACGAGCCACGGTGCGGCCAGGGTCGCGAGCACCGTAGCGACGAGCAGGACGACCGCGCCCAGCGTGAACACCTTGGAGATGAATGCGCGGCCGCCGTCCTTGTGGGACCCCGCCTGGACGATCTGCGGCACGATCACCGCGGTGAGCAGGCCGGTGGAGATGATCGCGTAGATGTTGTTCGGCAGCTGATTCGCGGTGGTGAACGCGTCACCCGCGCGGCTGCCGACCGAGCCGACGACCGCCACGAGCACGATGCCGCGGAGGAACCCCGTGAGGCGCGAGACGATCGTGCCGGCACCGATGAGGACGCTCGCCCGCCCGATCCCGCTCACCGCTCATCCCCCTCGGTCGCGGCGGGAACGCCGCCCCCGGCCCCGGTTCTGCCGGCCTCGGGCTCGGTCCCGGCCTCGGCCCCTGCCCTTTCCGGCGCCTCGCCCTCGGCCTCGTCGGCCGACTCTGCATCCGCATCACGTGGGGCGGCAGCATCCGTTCCCCGCCGTCTGCGGCGCATGCGCAGCACCGTGCGGGCGATGCCGAAGAGGAGGAGGAGGCCGACGAGCACCGCGAGGGCGGTGATGCCGACGGCCTCCCAGTCGGCGTAGACGTTGACCTCGACAGACTCCGGCTCGCCGATCGCGACGAACGCGGGGCTGCGCAGCTGGAGGGTGAGTGTGACGTCGCCGCGGCCGACCCGCGCCTGCACCGGCACCTCGACGCGGGTGTTGCTCCGGGGTGTCGCGACGACGGGCGTCTCGCCCTGCACGTCGAGGCGCAGGTTGTCGCGCGTCGTGTAGAGCACGAGATTGACGGAGTACGGCAGGTCGTTGCGCACCCAGAACCGCAGGGCCGCGCTCGACCCGTAGAGGTCGCTCGGGCTCGTCGGCAGCAGGGCGACCGAGTCGAGGGTGCCGGCGGTCTGCGCGCGGTGGTCGGCGAGCGCCTGGGGCCACGAGTCGTCGCCGATCCACGCGACGCCCAGTAGCTGCAGGATCTCGGCACGCTCGGGGCCCGTGAGCAGCGACGGCTGGTCGAGGATGGTGGCGAACCGCGAGAGCTCGCTCTCGTCGCCGAAGAGAGCGGATGCTGCGGCCGCGCGCTCGTCGGAGGGCTCCACGTCGGCGAGTTCGAGGTCGCGTGCGTCGGCGGCGGCCACGGTCGCGATGGTGCGCGGTGTCACGTCGGGCGCCGAGAAGGCGGCGGAGATCGCGGCACCGAGCTCGACGCGCGAGCGTCCGTCGCCGCGGCCGACGGTCACCAGGAGCGGGCCGTTCGTCTCTGCGGCCGCGAACGCGAGGTACGCGGTGGCCGCCGTCAGCGGCGCTCCGCGCAGCCACGGCTCCTGCTGGTGCGAGGCGTCGTCGAGGGCGGACGAGACGTCGCTGTCGTAGACGAGAACCTCTGCCGCGCCGACCTTCCCGTGCGCGGAGACGGTGCGGCCGTCGGACCCGGCGCGGGTCGTCGAGGACGGGATGAGCGTGAGCGGGGCTGCTCCGCCGTCGACCGCGATGTCGGCGAGCCGCGTGACGATCTCGGTGTCGGCGGTGCCGTCGGCGGGCCAGTACACGCCGGCGCGGGTCGCCGGCCCGACGGCGAGCAGCTCGTCGGTGCTCGGCAGGGCGCTCTCGGGTTGCGGGGTGGGTGCAGGCCCGTCGGACGGTGTCGGCGTGGGCGTCGGTGTGGGTGTCGGCGTCGTCGAGAAGTCCGACGACGACATGTACGCCGTGAAGGAGGTCGGCTGCAGGGGACGGGGCAGCCCGGCCTGGAGCTGCGCGGTGACGTCGGCGTCGCCGAACTGCAGGGCGAAGCGCGAGTTCTGGATGGCCTCCAGACGGGCGAGCCATTCCTGCGCGGATTCCGGCGCCGAGGTGCCGAGCACCCGGATCGACGCCGGCACGGCCGGGTCGACCGCAAGGGTCGCGGCGGTGCCGGTGACGCCGTCGAGCTGATTGGTGAGGTCTCCATCGGGCGCGGTGAGCTCGGCGAGCTGCTCCGCGGTGAGGAGCCCCTCGCTGAGCGGGCCCGCGGTGATGGGGACGACGACGCCGATGCCCACGTCGGTGGCCTCGATCGGCGGCACGACCATGACGCTCGTCGAGGTGACGGTGCCCGACGCACCCGCATACGACGCGGCGAGCGGGTAGACGCCGGGGGCGAGTGCCGCCAGGGCGGGGTCGTCAGCCGCGATCGTGATGCCGCGCACCCCGAATCCGCCGGGCTCGACGGCCTCGATTGTGTCGTTGCCGATCGGCTCGAGGGTGGCCTCGGCGGAGGTGCCGTCCAGCCAGTCGCCGAGGTCGTCGCGGTCGGCCAGCGGCGTGCGACCGAGCGAGAGGGTGACGGTGGTGGGCACCAGCTCGGCGTCGGTCCCGTTCTGGATCGAGACCGAGACGCTCAGCGCCTCGCCCGGTCGCACGATGCCGTTCGAGACCGGCGAGAGGGTGAACACCGTGGTGCCCGCGGGGACGGCGGAAGTCGCGCTCGGCGAGGGCGCCGGCTCGGGTGCCGCGATCGCCGGAGCGGGCAGCAGCAGTCCCGCGAGCACCGCCATGGCCGCGACGCCGGCGGTCGCACGGCGCGGTGCGCGGCGCGGTGCACGCCGCGAGGCTCGCGGTGAAGTCACGATCATCCTGTCGGGGGTTCGCTCCTGTGCGATGTCCTGACCGCACGATCGTTGAGATTCTACGGTCCGCGCCTCCGAGCCCGCCCGACGACGGGCCGCGCGGGCGATCCTGCCACCGCCCGAACGTCATGCGCAGGCGACGCTGTTTGAATGGATCCGTGCTCCCCGAACCGGATACCGCCCTCTGCCGTGACCTCGCCGCCGACCTCCACCACGCCGGGTACACCGCAGAGGCCCTGCGCGACACGTGGGGCGCCGCGGCCGACGACGCCATCGCGCGCGGACTCCGTTCGCCGGCGTCACGCGCCCTCGGCGACCGTGACGACGCCCTGGCCGTGCTGGGGAGACTTCTCGTGCTCGGGATGCCGCAGGCCGCAGCATCCGTCGATCTGGCGCTCTCGCGAGCCGGCGCCGCGGGACTCGTGCGGCTGGGACTGGCAGAGCGGGCTGGCGACGGGGTGCGCCCGCTCGCGGTGGTGCGGCCGCAGTCGTACGCCGACGCGAGCGGATCCGGACAATGGTGGATCGCGAGCGACCTCGACGAGGCGGCCCTCGGCGGCCCGCTGCCCGAAGACCACGTGCTCGGGGTCGGCGGCGCGTCGCTGACGCTCGCCGGCCTGCAGCTGCCGACCCCCGCCGACCGGGCGCTCGACATCGGCGCCGGCTGCGGCATCCAGGCGCTGCGCGCCCGGGCGCACGTCGGCCACGTGGTGGCGACCGACATCTCGCCGCGCGCGCTCTCGTTCACACGCCTGAACGCCCTCCTCAACGGCATCGACGGCGTCGAGGTGCGCCTCGGCAGCCTCTTCGAGCCGGTCGCCGGCGAGCAGTTCGACCGGGTCGTGTCGAATCCGCCGTTCGTCATCACGCCGCGGGTCGCCGACGTCCCCGCGTACGAGTACCGCGACGGCGGGATGGTCGGCGACGACGTCGTGGCCGCCTTCGTGACGGGCGTGGGCGCCCACCTCGCGCCGGGAGGCGTCGCGCAGCTGCTCGGCAACTGGGAGACGCGGGACGGCATGCCCGGCCTCGCGCGCGTTCGCGGGTGGGTCGAGTCGTCGCCGGTGCCGCTCGACGCCTGGGTGGTCGAGCGCGAGAGCCTCGACCCGCTGTCGTACGCCGAACTGTGGGTGCGCGACGGCGGCACGCTGCCCGGCACGCCCGGGTTCGTGGGGCTCGTCGACGCATGGCTCGACGACTTCGCCGCCCGCGCCGTCACCGAGGTCGGGTTCGGCTACCTGCTGCTGCGGCGTCCTGCCGACGGGTCCCCGACGCTCGCGCGGTACGAGACGCTGCACACGGCGATCGCCGGCGAGGGTCTCGGCGCGCACCTCGCGGCAGCGCTCGAGGCGCACGATCGCCTGAGCACGCTCGACGACACGGGGCTCGCAGCATCCGTCCTCCTCGTCGCGCCCGACATCACCGAGGCGCGTCATCACCTTCCGGGCGCCGAGGACCCGACGGTCATCGAGCTGCGCCAGGGCGGGGGCTTCGGCCGGGCGCTGGGCGTCGACCCCGGCCTCGCCGCCCTCGTCGGGGCGTGCGACGGGGACCTCCCGGTGGGGGCGCTCGTCGACGCGATCGCCGAGCTGCTCGAGGTGGACGCCGGCGCGCTGCGGGCCGATCTGCTGCCGCGTGTCCGTGAACTCCTGTTCACCGGCTTCCTGCGGTTCGCGTGATCGCCGCTCGGTAGGCTGGCACCCATGCTCAACATGGCCGAGGGCGTCGTGCGCCTCGGCGCACTCGCCGAGTCCCCCGTCGTCGCCACCCTCGCCCGCGCGTTCGCCGATGCCGGCTTCGACCTCGCCATCGTGGGCGGTCCCGTTCGCGACGCACTGCTCGGCCGCCCGACGAACGACCTCGACTTCACGACGGACGCGCGCCCGGACGACATCCTGCGCATCGTGAAGCCCATCTCGTCCGCGCAGTGGGACATCGGCCGCGCGTTCGGCACGATCGGCGCCCGCGTGCACGGCGAGCAGGTCGAGATCACGACCTACCGCGCCGACAGCTACGACGGCGTCACCCGCAAGCCCACCGTCGAGTTCGGCGACAGCATCGAGGGCGATCTCGTACGCCGCGACTTCACGGTGAACGCCCTGGCGCTGCGTGTTCCGGGGCAGACGCTCGTCGACCCGACGGGCGGCGTCGAGGATCTCGTCCGCGGCGTCCTGCGCACCCCCACCGACCCCGCGGTGAGCTTCGCCGACGATCCCCTCCGGATGCTGCGAGCCGCCCGCTTCGCGTCGCAGCTCGGCTTCGCGGTCGACCCCGACACCGAAGCCGCCATGGAGGAATTGCGCCGCACGCTCGAGATCGTGAGCCCGGAACGGATCCAGGGCGAGCTCGTGAAGCTGCTCGCCACCGACGACCCGGTGCGCGGCATCCGTCTTCTCGTCGAGACGGGACTCATGGCCGAGTTTCTGCCCGAGATCCCCGCGCTGCAGCTCGAGGTCGACGAGCACCACCACCACAAGGACGTGTACGAGCACTCCCTCACCGTGCTGCGGCAGGCGATCGAGCTCGAGAAGACCCGGAACCCGGATGCTGCGCCCGACGTCGCGCTGCGACTGTCGGCGCTGCTGCACGACATCGGCAAGCCGGCGACCCGCCGCCTCGAGCCGGGTGGCGGCGTCACGTTCTACCACCACGACCTCAAGGGCGCCCGGATGGCCCGAAAGCGCCTGCAGGAACTGCGCTTCGACTCCGCGACCATCGCGACCGTCAGCCGGCTCATCGAGCTGCACCTGCGCTTCTTCGGATACTCCGAGGGCGCCTGGACCGACTCGGCGGTGCGCCGCTACGTGCGGGATGCCGACGCCGAGCTCGAGCGCCTGCACATCCTCACGCGCGCCGACGTGACCACCCGCAACGTCAAGAAGGCCGGGCGCCTCGCCCGCGCCTACGACGACATCGAGCGCCGCATCGCCGAGCTCGCCGCCCGGGAGCAGCTCGACGCGATGCGCCCCGAGCTCGACGGCAATCGCATCCAGGAGGTGCTGGGCATCGCACCCGGCCGCGAGGTGGGCGAGGCCTACCGGTTCCTCCTCGACCTCCGTCTGGACGAGGGCGTCGTCGGCGAGGAGGAGGCCGAGCGCCGCCTCCGCGCGTGGTGGGCCTCACGCGCCTGACCCGTGCGAACGGTCGTGGTCAGGGTGCCAGCGACCGCAGGTGGGACGACACGCGCTGTGCGAACGCGGGGCAGCCGGCTGCGGTGAGCGCCTCCGCGAGCGAGTAGGGGTCTTCGCCGGCCCGGCGGGCGCGTCGGCACTGCTCAGAGGCCACGCGCCTCACGTCGGCACCGGCGGTGTCATCGACGAGGCAGAGGAACTCGTCGGGGGTGCAGACCTCGAACGGCAGCGGACCATCGGCCGCGACCCCGTGGAGGCGGGTCGAGACCAGCACATCAGCGCGGCCGGCCGCCGCGTCGGTCGCTGCGAGCGGGGGCTCGACAGCCTGGTCGAGGTCGATGTCGGCGTCGACGGCGCCCAGGACCTCGTCGAGGCTGGTCGCGAGCAGCTCGAGACGCCGTCGCGCGGCCGCCCGGCGCGGCGGCTGCCGCCTCGACCACAGACGGACGGAGTCCGCCACGACTCCGGCGGAGGAATGCAGCTGGAACGATCCGGTCTGGTGGCGCAGCAGGGCAAGCCACTCGTACGGCGGGCGCGCGGCGAGGACGTCGGCGTCGACGAACACGCGTTGCAGCACCCGGTCAGACTACCCAGCGCGAGTTGTCATTCCGCTCCGAACTCGTCGTCGAGCTCGCGCAGGGCATCGAGCGCCTCGCGGCGAGCACGAGCGCGCGTCCGCCTCAGGGACAGGACGTCGGCGGTCTTCAGCCGCGTGTGGGTCCCCACCTGGTGTGATGCCAGCTCGCCCGACCGCACCATCTTCATCAGGGTGGGCCGGGAGACGCCGACGAGCTCGGCCGCCACGGTGGTGGTCAGCTCGTCGGGCAGGGTCGCGACCGACACGCGTCCCCGCGCGAGTCCCTTGAGGACGTGGGCCAGGAAGGAGCCCAGATCCGCAGGGATCGCGGTCTCGGCTCTGTCGTCCGCGGTGACCGCGAACCCGAGCGAGCCGAGATCCGGCACCCGGCGGAGCAGGTCGGCGGCCTGCTCTCGCAGGCTCTCTTCCACGAAGACTGTCCCGTTCGACAACAACACGCTCATACGGCCCCCCGACCTGTGTCGCGCACCACCCCTGAGCGCTGTACAGGGCAATGCTATCCGGTTGCAGTTGCACGTGGATGCTTTGCACATACATCTGTAACGCGCTAGCGTCGCCCGAGACCGACTCGCCGATCGAGAGGACCGGACGACACGTGGATGCGGTAGCGCTCAAGCGGACCTGGGCTCAGGTCGCTGCCCACGGGGACGCGGTTCCCGGGTACTTCTACGCGCACCTCTTCCTCGCCCACCCCGAGACGCGCGACCTGTTCCCGGTGGCGATGGCGGCGCAGCGCGATCGCCTCGTCAAGGCGCTCGGGCACATGGTGAGCAACGTCGACCGCGTCGGCGACGTCGTGCCGTACATCGAGGACCTCGGGCGTGATCACCGCAAGTTCGGGACGATCTCCGCGCACTATCCCGCCGTCGGCGCATCGCTGCTCGCGACCCTCAAGCACTTCCTCGGCGACGCGTGGACCGCCGAGCTGGCCGCCGACTGGGCGGAGGCGTACGGGCTCATCGCGACCACGATGATCACGGCCGCCGAGTCCGTCGAATCGCAGCCCGCCACGTGGGCCGCCGAGGTCGTCGCGACGGAGCGGCGGGGGATGGATGTCGGCACCGTGACGATCCGGCCCGACGACCGCTACCGCTTCCAGGCCGGCCAGTCGCTGGCCGTCGAGATCCCCCAGCGGCCCCGGCAGTGGCGCTACCTGTCGCCGACGCACGCGCCGCGCGCCGACGGCACGATCACGTTCCATGTGCAGCTCGTCGCCGGCGGCCAGGTCAGCGGAGCACTGCTCCGCGACGTCACGGCGGGAGATCGCGTCCGCCTCGGCCCGCCGGTCGGCGAGCTGCTGACCCTCCCCTTCGACAGCGAATGGCCCGACCTGCTCCTCGTCGCCGGCGGCACGGGGCTGGCGCCCCTGCTCGCCGTGATCGACCAGGTCGCCGCGCGCCACGCCGCCCGCGGGGACGGCCCGCGCGTCACGCTCTACCAGGGCGTGCGGCATCCGTGGGGGTTCTATGCGAAGCCCGAGCTCGAGCGGTACGCCGACGCGGGGTGGCTCGACATCGAGTACGGCGTGTCGGACGACCCGTCGTTCCCCGGCCGCCGCGGACTGATCGGCGACCTCGCCGCCGCGGACGGCCCGTGGGGCGACCGCCTCGCGATGGTCTGCGGCTCACCGCGCATGGTCGACCACACCGTCGCCGCTCTGCACCGCGCAGGATTCGACGAGCACCGCATCCGCAGCGAGAAGTACGAAGACCCGTTCACCCAGCAACCCAGCGCCACCGCCGGACGAGCAGACTCCCCGGAGCTCGTCCGCCCCGGCGTCGCGATGGGAACCCAGTAGAGGGCAGACGATCATGACCGCGATCCAATCCGTATCCACCACGCCGGAGTCGCTGCGCAGAGCAGCCTTCTCGGACGAGCGCGACGGCTACGCCCGCTCCGAGGTGCACGCGCTGCTCACGGCCGCGGCCGACGCCCTCGAGGTCGCCTGGCGCGAGAACGCGTCCTTGACGGCCAGCGGCGTGAGCTCGGACGACGGCGAGATCTCGAGCCGCGCGGTCCTGCTGCTCAGCAGCGCGCAGCGCATCGCGGACGACGCCGTCGCCGAGGCGGAGTCGTACGCCAGAGACCTCATCGAGACCGCGCGCCGGCAGTACCGCGAGATCGTGGAGCGGGCGCAGCAGGTCGCCCACTCGATCGAGAAGGAGGCCGCGGCGCACCCGGGTCAGGTTGCGGCGGCGCAGGCCGCACAGCCCGCCGCCGGCGCCACCGCCGGCAACGCGGCCCCGTCCTGGACCGCAGACAGGTCACCCGCGCTCGCGTTCGCGACCGACGACCTCGACGTCGCGGGACCTGCGTCCCCGGACGACGTCGTGCGCGCCCGCCAGTTCGCCCGCATGGCCACCGCGCAGGTGCACTCGCTGCTCGAGTCGATCGAGCGCGAGCTGGGCCGCCTCGGCGCGGGAACCGCGCGAGCGGCCGCGGTCACGCCCGCCCCGCCCGCTCCTGCCGCGGCGGCCTCGGCCCCGCCGCTCCCCGCTCCCGCCCTCCCCGCTCACGCCGACCCCGTGGACGAGATCCGCCGCCGGCGGGGCGACCTCGAGCGCTGACCTACCCGAACGACACCCGCACCCTTCACGATCGGAGCACGCACATGACGGACACGAGCGAAGCAACCCTGTACCAGCGTCTCGGCGAAGGCGCCGGCATCGCGGCCGTGGTCGACGGCCTCTACAGCCGGATCATGGCCGATGAGACCCTCGCCCCCTTCTTCGAGCACACGCGCATGATCGAGCAGAAGCGTCACATGGCGCTCTTCCTCGCCGCCGCCGCGGGCGGACCCGACGGGTACCGGGGCAAGGATCTGGGCGTCGCCCACGCCGGCCGCGGCATCACCGACGCCGACTTCGACCGCGTCATCGGCCACGCCGCCGCGGCGCTCGCGGAAGCGGGCGTCGACGCCGACGCGATCGACCAGGTCGCCGGCGCGCTGCTGCCCCTGCGCGAGAAGGTCACCGCCGCCGCGGCCTAGCCTCGGGCGCACGCGACGACGGGTCAACCCCACCTACACTGGAGGCACGCTCCACCGACGTCGATCGGAGCCGCCGTGTCATCATCCTGGTCGCAGCGCCGTGAGGTGTCGCCCGAGACCTCACGTCTGCTCATCGAGCGCGCCCACGAGGAGCTCGTCGCCGGCAACGCCGCCGATGAGCGGCTGCGGGACGTCCGCCTGCTCGTGCGCGACTCGTGGCGACGATCGCTCGACAGCCTCGTCGGCGCCGAAGCGCTCCCGCCGCTCGATCTGACGGCCGAGGAGCTCGACGCGTACCGCCGGGCGCATCCGCTGGCCGCGGTGATCGACATGGTTCGCGGTCTGCTGCTGCCGGGCGAGGCATCCGAATCCGGGGTCGTCGTCGCGGTGGGCGACGCGGCAGGTCGCCTCCTGTGGGTCGAGGGCGACCGGAACGTCCGGAGGCTGACCGGTGACATGGGGTTCGTGGAGGGCGCCAACTGGTCGGAGGACGCCGTGGGCACGGCCGCCCCCGGCACCGCGATCGCGCTCGACCGTTCGGTGCAGATCACGGGCGCCGAGCACTTCAACCGGCTCGTGCAGCCGTGGTCGTGCAGCGCCGCACCGGTGCACGACCCCGAGACGCGCCGCATCCTCGGTGTGATCGACGTGACCGGCGGACTCGAGGCGGTCACCCCTCAGGCGCAGCTGCTGGTGGATGCCACGGCCCGGGCGATCGAGGGAGAGCTCCTGGTCGCCCGGCTCCGCGCCCGCGCCGACCCTCCGCGGCCGCCGCGCCGGGCGCCGGCCCGGCGCGTGGAGCCCACGCGGGCCACGCTGCGCGTGCTGGGTCGCGACCGCGCACAGCTCGAGGTCACCGGCGAAGGCTTCGAGACCGTGTCGGAGCTCGGTCCGCGCCACGCCGAGCTGCTGCTCATGCTCGCCGTGCACCGCCAGGGTGTATCGGCCGAGCGGCTCGGAGACCTCGTGTACGGGGAATCGGCCGGGGACGCAGCATCCGTGACGCTCCGCGCCGAGATGGTGCGCCTGCGCAAGGTGCTCACGACGGACGCTCCCGCGCTCGTGCCCGAGTCGCGGCCGTACCGGCTGGGCGTCGAGATCGAGACCGACGCGCACCAGGTGCTGTCGCTGCTCGACCGCGGCGCGCACCGCGTGGCCCTCGCCGCCTACCGCGGCGACGTGCTCCCCGACTCCGTCGCGCCGGGCGTGGAGGAGTTCCGCGACACCGTCCGCGTGGCGCTCCGCGAAGCGCTCATGGCCGAGGCATCCGTCGACGTCCTGCTGGCGTTCGCGGAGACGGATGCCGCCGCCGACGACGCCGAGCTGCTCCGGCTGTGCCTGTCCATGCTGCCCGCGCGCTCGCCGCGGCGTGCCGGCCTCGTGACCCGCATCGAGAAGCTCGAAGCGGACCTCTGAACGCCGGCGCAACATTCTGCAACGTCCCCCGGCCTACCTTCGACGCATCGCGACGACGACCGTCGCGGACCGCGTCGAAGGAGACCAGCAATGACCATCGTCGAAGAGGGCGTCTCGAGCGTCTACGCCGCACCCGGGCAGCGAGGATCGATCGCCGACTACCGCCCCCGCTACGGCCACTACATCGGCGGCGAGTTCGTCGAGCCGATCAAGGGCCAGTACTTCGAGAACATCAGCCCGGTCAACGGCAAGCCGTTCACCGAGGTCGGCCGGGGCACCGTCGAAGACGTCGACCGGGCGGTCGACGTCGCGTGGAGGGCGTTCGAGTCGTGGAAGCGCACGACGCCCGCGGAGCGCGCCAACATCCTCAACAAGATCGCCGACCGCATCGAGCAGAACCTCGAGCGGATCGCCGTCGCCGAGACGTGGGAGAACGGCAAGCCCGTCCGCGAGACGCTGGCGGCCGACATCCCGCTCGCCGTCGACCACTTCCGCTACTTCGCGGGCGTGCTGCGGGCTCAGGAGGGCTCGCTCAGCCAGCTCGACGAGGACACGGTGGCGTACCACTTCCACGAGCCGCTCGGTGTCGTCGGCCAGATCATCCCGTGGAACTTCCCGATCCTGATGGCCACGTGGAAGCTCGCCCCGGCGCTCGCCGCCGGCAACTGCGTCGTGCTGAAGCCGGCTGAGCAGACGCCCGCCTCGATCCTGTTCCTGTTCGACATCATCGGCGACCTCCTCCCCGCGGGCGTCGTGAACATCGTCAACGGATTCGGCATCGAGGCGGGCGCGCCGCTCGCGCAGCACAAGCGCATCCGCAAGGTCGCGTTCACGGGCGAGACCACGACCGGCCGCCTCATCATGCAGTACGCGTCGCAGAACCTCATCCCGGTGACGCTCGAGCTCGGGGGCAAGAGCGCGAACGTTTTCTTCGAGGACGTCGCGCGCTCCACCGACGACGCCTACTACGACAAGGCGCTCGAGGGGTTCACGTTCTTCGCGCTCAATCAGGGAGAGGTGTGCACGTGCCCGTCGCGCGCGCTCATCCAGCGCTCGATCTACGACCGGTTCCTCGGCGACGGCCTCGACCGCGTCTCGAAGATCGTGCAGGGCAATCCGCTCGACCCGGCGACGATGATCGGCGCGCAGGCATCCAACGACCAGCTCGAGAAGATCCTGTCGTACATCGACATCGGCAAGGCCGGCGGCGCGAAGCTGCTCGCCGGCGGCGAGCGGGTGGATCTCGGCGGCGACCTGTCGGGCGGCTACTACGTTGCGCCCACGGTGTTCGAGGGCACGAACGACATGCGCATCTTCCAGGAGGAGATCTTCGGGCCTGTCGTGTCGGTCACGTCGTTCGACGACTTCGACGACGCCGTCTCGATCGCCAACGACACGCTGTACGGCCTCGGCGCCGGAGTCTGGAGCCGCTCGGGCGACACCGCCTACCGCGCCGGCCGGGCGATCGAGGCCGGCCGCGTGTGGACGAACACGTACCACCAGTACCCCGCGCACGCGGCGTTCGGAGGGTACAAGCAGTCAGGAATCGGCCGCGAGAACCACCTCAAGATGCTCGACCACTACCAGCAGACGAAGAACCTGCTGGTGTCCTACGCCGACGGAGCCATGGGCTTCTTCTGATCGGCCCGCCGGTCCCTCTCCGGGGGGCTCGCGGGACCGGCACCCAGGACTCGGGCGGCGTGGCCCCACACGCGCCGCCCGGGTCGCCCCGGCGTCCTCAGGAGGTCACGATGACAGAGACCCGCACCCACTCGCGCGTGGCGCTGACGGATGCTGCAGCATCCCTTCTGCGGCAGCTCACGGCCCAGCACGGCCCGCTGATGTTCCATCAGTCCGGTGGCTGCTGCGACGGCAGCGCGCCCATGTGCTACCCGGTCGGGATGTTCCTCACCGGGCCCTCGGATGTGAAGCTCGGCGACCTCGACGTGGGCCTCGACGATCCCGTCGAGGTCTTCATCTCGGAGGCGCAGTTCGAGTACTGGAAGTACACGCACCTCACGATCGACGTGGTGCCCGGCCGCGGCGCGGGGTTCAGCGTCGAGAGCCCGACGGGCAACCGGTTCATCATCCGCAGCCGGATGCTCGACGACGCCGAGCTCGTGCGTCTCGGACTCGGACCGACGGTGTCACCGAGCGCTTCGGCTGGTTGACCCGCGTTCACATCACGTGCACTCACCGAGATCACCCGTTCCGTACGCGAACAACGGGTGATCTCGGTGAGATCACCCGTTGTGAACGCGGGTCAGGCGCTGTCGCGGATGTCGCGCGCGAAGCCCTCGGCGTGCGCCCGCAGCGCCTCGATGCGCCGCTGACGCGCGGCCATCACATCGAAGCCGAGGTACGCCGGCGGCATCGGCCGTCGGGCGTTGGCCGAGCACTCGAACCTCTCGCACAGCAGGGTGCCGACGGTGTCGCCGTTGCGGCCAGCCTTGCCGGCGCGCTTCGCGCCGAACAGCACGACGTCGTTCGGGAGGGTCACGTCCTCGCACCACGAGCACTGCGCGCGCGTGCGCGTGCGCTGCTCGGTCTGGCGCAGCAGGATGCCGACGGGCTGGTCGTCGAGCGGCACCACAATGAAGCCGGCGAGCGGCTGCTTCGGGTCGCGCCAGCCGAAGTAGTCGAGACCGTCCCAGCCCACGTGGGCGAGGTCGGGGACGACGAGCGCGTTGCGTTCGCGCAAGGAGGCGTTGATGAAGGACGCGCGGATGTCCTTCTCGGTGAATGCGTGCATGATTCCTTGATTCGGAGGGTCGCCCGTGGGGACGACGAAGAGGGGAGGATGCCGCGGGCCCGCGGGCCGCGGAGAGTCGGGCTGCGTCGCAGCAGGCGTCAGGCCCGGCGACGCGCGCGGCTACCTCCGCTCGGCGCGAGCAGCGCCGAGTACCCCCTCACGCCCGCCGGGCGTCGTGGACGTCGAATGCACGCCCGACAGCATACGCTCGTGTACCCGTGTTGCAGGGGTGCACGAGCGCAGCAACGCCGCGCGTCGCTACCGCCCCGCCCGCATCTGGCGTTCCCGCTCGGCCAGGTGCTCGCGGTGCTTCTTGAGCTCCTCGCGACTCAGCTTGATCACCTGTCCGGTCGCGCATCGGTACAGGTAGCCGACGCACATGGAGAGTAGCCACCAGCCACCGACGATTCCGGCGACGGCAGCGATCGTGGCCAACCACACCGGTGTGGGTCGAGCGATGCCGACCATGACGAAGGGGTTCCCTCCGCCGACCAGGTAGACGACGTTACTGATGAAGAGGTACGCGCCGAGAACCACGATGGCGGCGCCGATCAGCCCGATGATGACGGAGGCGACGACGGCGCTGGCTGTGAGGTACTCCTTGCGGCCTCGACGCTGCATTTCGCGGACGCTGAGCTTCTTCTTGCGGTTCATGATGCGTGCGCCAGGCTAGCAGCGGCGCGAGCCCGAGCACGGCGCACGCGTCAGCGCAGGAACGCGGGTCCGATCTGGGTGAAGATCCAGAACAGCGCCACGACTCCTCCGACGACGATCGGCACCCACGGCACGCCGCGCTGCAGGCGCCGGCCCTCCGGCGCGACGCCGGGCGGGGGACGCAGCGCGTCGAGCGGCGGATGGAACGGCACGGATGCCGCGCCTCCAGGGCCGCCGCCCGCCGCGGGCGATGCGGAGCCGAGGGGCGCAGCATCCGTCATCGAAGCGGCGGCAGCCGCCAGGCGCTCGTCGCGCCACCGCGCCCACTGCGCGAACTTGTCGAGGAGCGCCCCGACGACGGAGAACAGCCACGCCCACGTCTGCGGGTCGAGCGTGGAGAAGTCGCGCTTCGCATACAGGAACAGCCAGTCGTCGACGATCTCGACGTCGAGCGCTGCGGCGTTGTCGATGAAGCGCGCCATGATGTCGGGCGTGAAGAGGTACAGGGCGTCGCGCTCGTAGTCGGCCGGGCAGTACAGCGAGAAGTACCGGTCGAAGTCGCCTTCGAGGCTGAGGCGCTGATCCTTGTCGAAGGCGAGCGGCAGGTTCGAGCCGAACAGCCCGTTGTTGCTCGTCGCGTCGAGCACGATGTGGGGCAGGGGCGTGTCGAGCTTCACCGCGACGTAGCCCCAGTGGTACGTCTGCTGGTTCTTGCCCGAGCCGGTCGTGTAGCGGTAGTTCGCGAACTCGACGAAGCGCGGACGGTCGCCGCGCACGAGGTCGCTCGAGTGGCGGCTGCTGCCGATCGAGAAGATCATGCCCGGCAGCCCGGGGGCGTCGAGCCGCGGCTCGTACTGCATCGCGTTCGCTCGCGCGAAGCGGTCGAGACGGTACATGCGCTCGCCGCCCGTGCGCGCCCCGCGCACGAAGAGGGTGATCGCGACCGCCGCGACGACGCCGACGACGAGCAGCGGGAAGAGCGCGAAGAGCAGCGCGATGCCGCCCCCGCCTTCGACGCCCGCGGAGACCGCGCTCACGACCGCGGAGATCATCGTGATCGCGACCGAGCCGAACATGATCAGCACCACCGCGGAGACGAGCACGACGATGAGCACGCCGGTGTACGGCGAGGTCCTCAGGCGGCCGGTGCGGCGCAGCTCCTGCACGAACGCGCGCGCGGCGCCCGGCGGGACGGGCTCGACCAGCGGGCGCGCGTCGAAGGGGTACGCGGGAGCCGGTCTCGGATCGCTCACGCGTCAACGCTACCTCCGGCTCGCAGCGCGCGAGCCAGGCCTACCCGCCCTCTGACACGCCGGGACTTTCACCCGTTTCGCCGATCCGCGGCATGATCGAGAGGGCCGCGCGAGAGCGCGCCCCGATGTTCTGCGCGAGGAGGCGCCGCCGTGACCGATGTCAGCCGTGACCCCGACGATCTCGCCGCCCTGCGTGAGGCATCCGACATCCTCGGCATCGAGGCTCAGCTCAGCACCGAGGAGCGCGCGACGCGCGACCGGGTGCGTGCCTTCGTCGACGCCGAGCTGCGGCCCCACATCGCGGACTGGTTCGACCGGGCCCACTTCCCCGTCGAACTCGCCCCCGCACTCGGACGCCTCGGCATGCTCGGGATGGAGCTGGAGGGGTACGGATGCCCCGGCCGCAGCGCCGTCGAGTACGGTCTGGCCGCGCTCGAGCTCGAGGCGGGCGACTCGGGCATCCGCACCTTCGTCTCGGTGCAGGGCTCGCTCGCGATGGGGTCGATCCACCGCTGGGGCAGTGAGGAGCAGAAGCAGGAGTGGCTCCCGCGCATGGCCGCGGGAGAGGTGATCGGCAGCTTCGGGCTCACCGAGCCGACGGCCGGATCCGACCCGTCGAGCATGAGGACGTTCGCCCGGCGCGACGGCGAGGACTGGGTGATCACGGGCGCGAAGCGCTGGATCGGTCTCGCGTCGATCGCGCAGCTCACCGTGGTGTGGGCGCAGACCGACGACGGGGTGAGGGGCTTCATCGTTCCCACCGGCACGCCGGGCTTCGAGGTCACGGTGCTCGAGCCGAAGGGGTCGATGCGGGCGTCGGTGCAGACCGGGCTGCGGTTCGACGAGGTGCGGGTGCCGGCCGGCGCACTCCTTCCCGGGGCACGAGGACTGCGCGGGCCCTTCTCGGCGCTGAACGACGCGCGGTACGGGATCGTGTGGGGCGCGCTCGGCGCGGCGCGCGACAGCTACGAGGCGGCCCTCCGCCACGCGCTGCGACGCGAGCAGTTCGGGCAGCCGATCGCGGGGTTCCAGCTCACCCAGCGCAAGTTCGTCGACATGGTCGTCGAACTGCAGAAGGGCGCGCTGCTGGCGCTGCAGATCGGGCGGGCGAAGGATGCCGGCACCCTGACGCCCACCCAGATCTCGCTCGGCAAGCTCAACAACGTGCGCGAGGCGATCGGGATCGCGCGCGAGGCCCGCACGATCCTGGGCGGCGACGGCGTGCTGCTCGAGCACTCGCCCATCCGCCACGCGGCGAACCTCGAGTCGGTGCGCACCTACGAGGGCACCGACGAGGTGCACACCCTGATCCTCGGCCAGCACCTCACCGGGCTGGGCGCGTTCCGATGACGGCGCCCGGGGAGCGCGCGGCCGGTCCCCTCGCCGGCCTGCTGGTCGCCGACTTCTCCCGCGTGCTCGCCGGGCCGTACTGCACGATGCTGTTCGCCGACCTCGGCGCCACCGTCGTGAAGGTCGAGGGTCCGGCGGGCGACGAGACCCGGCACTGGACGCCGCCGGCGCGCGACGGCGACGCGACCTACTATCTGTCCGTCAACCGCGGCAAGCGTGCGGTCACCCTCGACTTCGAAGACGCCGACGACCTCGCCCTCGCCCGGGAGCTCGCGCAGCGGGCCGATGTGGTCGTGGCGAACTTCAAACCCGGCGGGCTGGCGCGCTTCGGACTCGACTACGACGCCGTGCACGACGCGAACCCCCGCGCCGTCTACGTCTCGATCACCGGCTTCGGCGCCGCCTCTTCCCTGCCCGGCTACGACGTGCTCGCCCAGGCGCTGTCGGGCGTGATGAGCATCACGGGCGAGGCGGACGGCGAGCCGACCAAGGCGGGCGTCGCCATCGTCGACGTCGTGACGGGGCTGCACGCGGGTCTCGGAGCCCTCGCCGCGCTGCGGCACCGCGACGCCACCGGCGAAGGTCAGCACGTCGAGGTGAACCTGATGTCGTCGGCGCTGTCGGCGCTCGTCAACCAGTCCGGCGCGTATGCGCTGGCGGGAGTCGTGCCGCAGCGGCTCGGGAACGACCATCCCAGCATCTACCCGTACGGCTCCTTCCCCGCGGCCGACGGCGACCTCGTGCTCGCGGTAGGCAACGACGGCCAGTTCGAGCGGCTGTGCCAGGTGCTGGAGATCCCGGATGCTGCGGTCGACCCCCGCTTCGCGCGCAACGCCGACCGCAGCACGGGTCGCGAGGCGCTGCGTCCCCTGCTCGAGCGGGCGCTGGCCGCTCGTCCGGCGACCGAGTGGGAGGAGCTGCTCGGCTCGGCCGGCGTCCCGTGCGCGCCGATCCTCGCGATCGATGCCGCGTTCGAGCGCGCCCGCGTGCTCGGCCTCGACCCCGTCGCCTACGCCGGTGCCGAGCGCGTGCCGGGCGTGCGGCATCCGATCTCCCTCTCCGCGACGCCGCCGGCATACCCGCTCGCGCCGCCGGCGCCCGATGCCGATCGGGCCTGGGTTCGGCGCCTGCTCGGCGATCCGGTACCATAGGAGGGTTGTCCGCACGCGCACCAACGCGCGGTCAGTCGGACGACGTGCAACACACCCTCCTGCTGCCGGGAAATGCCCGACAGCCGTTCTAGTCCGAAGGAGGTGGGTTAGTGACGCACCAGTACGAGCTCATGGTCATCCTGAACCCCGAGATCGACGAGCGCCAGGTCGGCGCCAACCTCGACAAGTTCCTGAAGGTCATCACGACCGACGGCGGCACCATCGAGAACATCGACATCTGGGGCAAGCGCCGTCTTGCCTACGAGATCCAGAAGAAGACCGAGGGCATCTACGCCGTCGTCAACTTCACGGCGACCGCCGCCACCACGCAGGAGCTCGACCGCCAGCTCAACCTGAGCGAGCAGATCATGCGCACCAAGGTCCTCCGCGCCGAGGAAGCGATCGCCATGATCGCCTCGGAGAAGCAGCGTGCCGACGAGCGCGCCGCCCGCAAGACCGCCAAGGCTGCGAAGGCGTAAGGACGATGGCCGGCGAGACGATCATCACCGTCGTGGGCAACCTCACGGCTGATCCCGAACTGCGTTACACGCAGAACGGTCTCCCCGTCGCGAACTTCACGATCGCGTCGACGCCTCGCAACTTCGACCGTCAGGCGAACGAGTGGAAGGACGGCGAAGCGCTGTTCCTCCGCGCGAGCGTGTGGCGCGAGTTCGCCGAGCACGTGGCCGGCTCGCTGACGAAGGGCATGCGGGTCATCGCGACCGGCCGCCTCAAGCAGCGCAGCTACCAGGACCGCGAGGGCAACAACCGCACCGCGATCGAGCTCGAGGTCGACGAGATCGGCCCGTCGCTGCGCTACGCGACCGCTCAGGTCACCCGCGCCGCGGGCGGCTCCGGCGGCGGTGGCGGCAGCTTCGGCGGCGGTCAGTCGCGCCCGCAGCAGCAGGTCGCCGACGAGCCGTGGTCGACCCCCGGCTCCTCGAACGCCGGCGGCGGCGACGCGTGGGCTGCCCCGGGCGCCTACGGCGACGACACCCCGTTCTGATCGGTCAGATCTCAGCAACAGATTCCGGATGCCCCGTGACGAGGCATCCGATCAGCAAACGTAAAGGAAACACCATGGCTGGAAAGGCAACCGGCGACCGCCGGAAGCCGCGGAAGGGCGCGAAGAACGCGGCCCCCGCGAAGGCGATCCGTGTCGGCGTCATCGACTACAAGGACGTCGCCACCCTCCGCAAGTTCATCTCGGAGCGCGGCAAGATCCGTGCCCGTCGTATCACCGGTGTCTCGGTGCAGGAGCAGCGTCTGATCGCCAAGGCGATCAAGAACGCGCGCGAAATGGCGCTCCTGCCTTACGCCGGCGCTGGCCGCTAAGGAGTACCCACATGGCAAAGCTCATTCTCACGAACGAGGTCGCCGGGCTCGGTAGCGCCGGTGACGTGGTCGAGGTCAAGAACGGGTACGCCCGCAACTACCTCATCCCCCAGGGCTTCGCGGTCGCGTGGACCCGCGGTGGCGAGAAGCAGGTGGCGTCGATCCGCGCCGCCCGCGAGGCACGCGCGATCCACGACCACGAAGAGGCCGTGGCCCTGAAGAACAACCTCGAGACCAACAAGGTCCGCCTGGCCGTCAAGGCCGGCGCCGAGGGTCGCCTGTTCGGCGCGGTCAAGACCGTCGACGTGGCCGACGCGGTCAAGGCCGCCGGTCTCGGCGAGCTCGACAAGCGCAAGATCCACATCACCTCCCCGATCAAGTCGGTGGGCGAGCACGAGGCGACTGTTCGCCTCCGCGACGACCTCACCGCCGTGATCACCCTGCAGGTGGTCGCCGCCAAGTAATCCCTCCGGGATACGGCAGAACGGATGCCGCGGACCTTCGGGTTCGCGGCATCCGTCGTCTCCGGGGTCAGAGCCAGCCGTTCTCCTCGGCGAGGCGGGCGGCGTCGGCGCGGTTGCGGGCTCCGGTCTTGCCGATCGCGGCCGAGAGGTGGTTGCGCACCGTCCCCTCCGACAGATGCAGCAGGCGGGCGATGTCGGCGACCGAGCCGCCGGTCTGCGCCGCCGACAGCACGTCGGTCTCGCGGTCGGTGAGCGGCGAGTCGCCTTGGGCGAGCGAGTCCGCCGCCAGGACGGGATCGACGACGCGCAGCCCCTGGGCGACGCGGCGCACGGCGTCGGCGAGCTGGGCGGCAGGAGTGTCCTTCACCACGAAGCCCGACGCGCCCGCCTGCATCGCGCGCTTGAGATAGCCGGGCCTGCCGAACGTCGTGACGATGAGCACACGGCAGGCCGGAACCGCCGCGCGGAGCGCGGCTGCCGCCGCGATGCCGTCCAGCCCGGGCATCTCGATGTCCAGCATCGCGACGTCGGGGTGCGCCGCGAGCGCCGCGTCGACGACCGCGTCGCCCCGCGCCACCTCGGCCACGACCTCGATGTCGGACTCGAGTCCGAGCAGGGCCGAAAGGGCGCCGCGCACGAGCGCCTGGTCGTCGGCGACGAGCAGGCGGATCACAGCGTCACCCGCAGGCTGAAGCCGCCGAGGTCGCTGCGCCCGACCGTCAGGCGGCCGCCGGCGGCCTCGACGCGCTCGCGCAGGCCCGACAGCCCCGTCGAGCCCGTCGATCGGCCGGACGGACCGACGCCGTCGTCGGCGATCTCCACCTCGCTCCCGAGCGTCACGCGGCAGCGCGTCGCTCCGGAGTGCCGCACGACGTTGGTGACCCCCTCGCGCACGACCCAGCCGGCGAGTTCGCGGCCACCTGGGGGCACAGCATCCGTCGACGAAGGCAGCTCGGCGGCGATCCCCGCCGCCTCCAGCGCCGCCCGGGCCGCGGCGAGCTCCCCGCTGACGTTCACGGTGCGCACGGCGGCGACGGTCGCCCGCACGTCGGCGAGGGCGCCGCGGGCCAGCGACTCGACCTCGGCGATCTCGGCCTTGGCGCGCTGCGGATCGACGTCGACGAGCCGTCCGGCGAGCTCGGCCTTCACGGTCACGACCGTCAGCGAGTGGCCGAGGATGTCGTGGATGTCGCGTGCCACACGCCCGCGCTCGCGCTCCACCGCGAGAGCCTCGAGCTGCCGCTGCGTGTGCCGCAGCTCGCTCGTGGTCGCGGTCGTGCGGGCGATCGAGGCCATCACGAGCGAGATCGAGACGATGACCGCGGGCACCCAGATCACGTTCTCGTCCCAGCCCCCGGTCAGCCCGTCGGTCACGAGCGCCAGCAGGCCGAGCCCGAGGATCGGCGGCCACGTCCACCGCCACGGGAAGGCGCACATACCGAACGTGACGCCGACGTACGCCCACGTGGGCGCGATGTCCCAGCCGAGCCAGGGGAACAGCGCGAAGGAGAGGGCGAACAGCCCCGCGCACACCGCGAGCCGGCCGCGGGTGCGGAGCGTCCAGGCGATGGGCGCCGACACGAGGAACGCCACGGCGAACACCACGACGAGGGTGACGCCGACTATTGCGGAGGCGGTGGAGGGCGACCGCGCGATCACCTGCTGCGCAAGGCTGACGAGCCACACCAGCGCGAAGCCGGCGCCGACGTACCAGCCCGCGGTCGCGCGCGACCACAGGGCCCGCGGCAAGGAGCCGCGGGCCCGGATGGTTGCGTCGTGCCGTCGCACGGGCTCCGGCCGGATGCCGGCATCGAGCCCGTCGCCGCGAGGCGTCGCGTGCATGGCACTCACCCTAGAGCGCTCAGACCCGTTTGGTGTCGCGGCGGAAGGCCCAGGCCGCGCCGGCGACGAAGATCCCGAGCCACACGACCGCGTTCACGAGCCAGAGCAGGTCGAACGGGGCCCCGGTCAGCGGCGCCCGCGTGATCTGGCTGATGCCGTAGACCGGCGTGAACCGGGCGATCGCCTGCACGAAGTCGGGCATCGCGCTGAGCGGGGTGAAGAGGCCGCCGAGGAACGACAGCAGCACGATCGCGAGACTCGTGATCTGCGCCGCGCCCTCTCCCGGCACGAGGTACCCCATCATCAGGCCGAGCGTGGTGAAGACGGCACTCGCGAGCAGCCAGCCGGTCAGGCCGGTCGCGATCCACTGCGCGGGATCGAGGCGGATGCCGCTGATCGCGCCGGCGAGGTAGGTCCCGACCACGGCGAGGAGGCCCAGCAGCATGCCGGCGATCGTCTTGACGACGACGTTGACGATCGGGTTCAGCGGGGTGAGGCGCAGCTGGCGGCTCCACCCCTGCGCCCGCTCGATCCCGATGCCGGCCCCGGTCTGGGTGGCCGACATCATGGCGCCGTACATCGCCATCGACACCATGATGTAGGCGGCCACCGAGGGCCCGCCTTGCGAGAGGGGGGTGGCGGTGAGCTGCTGGTCGCGCAGCGGGAGCCCGATGATGATGAACATCACGACGGGGAACGCGACGATGACCAGCAGCGTCCGGCGGCCCCGTAGCTTGCGCTTCAGCTCGATGCCCAGATGAGTGAGGGTGAAGCCGCCGAGCGGCGGCACCCGCCGCTCGAGCGACACCCGGTCGGTGGTGCGGGCGATGGTGGTCATGATGCTGTTCCTTCCGAGGTGAGGGCGAGGAAGACGCTCTCGAGGTTCTGCGCGGCGATCTCGAGGTCGCGCGCAACGGTGCGGGTCAGGAGGTGCCGGGCGACGGCGTCCGAGTCCCTCGTGTAGATGCTGAGCCGGTCCCCCAGCGCCTCGACGTACTCGACGAAGGGAAGCGCCGCCAGCGAGGCCGGATCCACGCCGGGAACGGTCGCGGTCACGGTCCGGCCCGACACCATGTTCTTGATGTCGGCGGTCGGCCCGTCGGCGACGATGCGACCCCGGCTCATCAGCACGATGCGGTCCGCGTACTCGTCGGCCTCGTCGAGGTGGTGCGTCGCGAACAGCACGGTGCGCCCGCGCGCGGCGTCGGCCCGGATGGCGTGCCAGAACGAGCGGCGGCCCTCGACGTCCATGCCGGTGGTCGGCTCGTCGAGGATGAGCACGCCCGGGTCGGAGAGCAGCGCCATGGCGAAGCGCAGGCGCTGCTGCTGCCCTCCCGAGCAGAGGTCGACCCGGCGGTCGGCGATCTCGGTGATGCCGGCGCGCTGCATCACCTCGTCGACGGGGCGCGTGTCGGCGAAGAGGCTCGCCGTCAGCTCGAGCGTCTCGCGGACCGAGATGTCCTTGAGCAGTCCGCCGGTCTGCAGCACCGCCGAGACGAGGCCGTGGGCGATGGCTGCGCGGGGCGACTCTCCGAATACGCGCACGGAGCCGGAGTCGGGCTGCGACAGGCCGAGCAGCATGTCGATCGTCGTGGTCTTGCCTGCGCCGTTCGGGCCCAGGAAGGCGACGATCTCGCCGGGGTGCACCCGGAGGGTCACCGCGTCGACGGCGTGGACCGATCCGAACGACTTGCGGAGCGCAGTCGCGTCGATGGCGAGCGGAGCGTCGGATGCCGTGACCGCGGTCGCGGGGCGGGTGAAGGGTTGTGTGATCTCCATGCCCTCAGCGTCGCGCCGTCGGCGCGAGCGACCCTCACACGGCTGTCACGATGTGCTCGTGACAAACGTCACGGGTCAGAAGATCCAGTTCGCCCCGGCGGCCACCGGCCAGGACCACGCCGCCGACGCCCCGCGCAGCGCGTCGGCCGAGCGGACCCCGACGAGCCCCGCCTGGGCCAGCGACGCGAGCGAGATCGACCCGAGGTGCGCCGCCCCGAGCTCGCGGATGTCGAGCACGAGGTCGGGTTCGGAATCGGATGCCGCCACCTCCGCGTGCTCCCACGCCGCGGCGCGCACGCGCCAGCGACCCGCGTTCGCGGGCAGCATCGCGTCGGTCACCTCGAGCACCACGTCGACGTCGCCCGCGTAGCGCCGCTGTCCGAGGGCCGCCGGCAGGTCGAGGATGCGGATCCACGAGTTGTCCTGGAAGTCGGGGAGCGCCGGCCGGATGTCGACGAGCAGCGACACGATCGGGTCGTCGACGGGCAGGTTCGAGATCTTGACGCGGCTGGTCAGGTCGAGGTCGAGCAGCACCGACCACATGCGGTGCGCCGCGGCGGGGGTGAGCGCGACGGCCTCGCGTACGTGGACGGTGCCCTCGGCGCCCGCGCGCTCCCACGACATCGTGCGGCGGAAGGTCGCGTACGCGAGCGTGTCGTCGTCGGCGTCTCGCACGAGCAGCAGCCGCAGCGACTCCTTGCCGCCGCGGTACGCGGGCGGGTCGGACTCGCGCGCGGTGCGCTGCTCGGGCGTCTCGCGCGCCGCCCAGCCCGGACGACCGAGGCCGGCGGGCAGCCGCCCGTAGTCGCGATGGATCGAGGCCACGAGATCGCCGTGGGCCTCAGCATCCCATTCCTCCAACTCGACCTCGAGCTCGGACGCCCCGGCGACCGGGCGAAGCGCCGCGCCGCGCGGAATCGTGAGGTCGAGCTGGGTCGAGGCCATGCCGTAGCCGAAGCGGCCGTAGATCGGCGTCTCGGCGGCCATCAGGCCCGAGATCGCCTCGCCGTTCTCGAGGCAGTCGGCGAAGTGGTGCTCGATCATGCCGCGGAGGAGGCCGCGGCGCCGGTGCCCCGGGTGCACGCCCACCCAGGTGAGCCAGCCGCAGGCGGTTTCGGCGCCGGGCACCGGGTAGGCCCGCAGCGGGTACGCGCCGTGGAAGCCGGCGAGCATGTCGTCGTCGTCGACGCGGGCGACGCCGTAGGTGCGATCCCAGCTGAGCGGGCTCGGCAGTTCGCGCAGCGCCTCGACCGAGCGCTCGGTGGGGAACGCCCAGGTGTCCAGGCGCAGGACGTCTTCGAGCCGGTCTGCGTCGACGGGGATGAGGCGGTACGACTCGGGAAGCGGCATCCCTCCACTCTGGCGAGCCGGTGGCGGGCGCGCAACGCGGGGGGGCGTCTGGCGCCACCTGCGCATGACGAGGCGGATGCCGCGAGCCCCCCGGGTCGCGGCATCCGCTCGTTGCATCTCCGTCCGCGCCGACCCGGTCCAGGCAGTGCCCGGGCCCGTCGCGGGCGGAGACGGTTGTGGACCCCCGATCGTGAGGCGCGGTCCAGGCAAGGCCGGCGATCGCGATCGGGGGCGTTCAGGGCGGGAGCGCCGCTGGGGTTCGGCCCTCCCGCTGGGGGAGGTTCAGGGGCGGGAGGGCCGCTGGGGTTCGGCCCTCCCGCGTGCTCACGCGGGTCGGAGGGGTGGGGCACCCGGGGAACGGCAGGTGCCCCGTCGACTCACGCGGAGCGTCGCCGCGACGCGCGTGCGATGGCGCCCGCTGCGAACAGCGAGAGCCCGAGCAGCAGGAACGGCATCACACCCGTCCCTCCCGTCGCGGCGAGCTGAGTGGCGGTGCCGGCCGAAGCCGCCGAACCGGTCATCGCGGCCGATGCGGTCGTGCCGTCGGGGCCGCCGTCACCGGGCGTCCCGTTGTTCCCCGGGCTGGCGGGGTCCGTCGGGTCGGTCGGGTCGGTGGGGTCCGTCGGGTCCGTCGGCTCGGTGGGGTCCGTCGGGTCCGTCGGGTCCGTCGGGTCGGTGGGGTTCGTCGGCACCACGGCGTCGACCGTGGTGCTGTCGCCGATCACCGACACCGCGTTGCCGCCAATGGTGACGGGCAGCGAGATCGGGGCGAGGATCTGCGTGCCCCCGAGGATCGAGCCCGAACCGTCGGTGCTCCCGGTCGTCCCGCCCGTGCCGGTGCCGGGTGCCGCGACGGCGCCGTTCGACTCGCTGTCACCGACGCCCGAGACCGCGTTGCCGACGACCGTGACGGGCACGGCGATCGGCGCGAGCACCTGGCTGCCGCCGAGGATCGAGTCCCCGCCGTCGGTCCAGGCGTCGCCGCCGGTGGAGCCGGTCGAGGGAGCCGCAGCGGAGCCTTCGCTCGAGCTGTCGCCGACGACCGAGATCGCGTTGCCGACCGCGGTGACCGGGGCCGTGACGGGTGCGACGACCTGGCTGCCGCCCAGGGTCGAGTCCCCGCCGTCCGTCGTGCCCGCGGCCCCGCCGTTCGTCGAGCCCGCGGTCGGCGCGGTGGTGGCAGCATCCGTCGACGCGCTGTCGCCGATCACGGAGACCGCGTTGCCCGCGACGGTGACCGGGGCGGTGACGGGTGCGACGACCTGGGTGCCGCCGAGGGTCGAGTCCCCGCCGTCGGTCCAGGCGTCAGCCCCCGACGCGGAGCCCGACGAGGGTGCGGTGGTCGCGCCCTCGCTCGAGCTGTCGCCGACGACCGAGATCGCGTTGCCCGACACGGTGACCGGCGCGGCGACCGACACGATGCCCTGGGTGCCCGAGAGCAGGCCGTCCTGGCCGGACGTCTCGGCGGCGGGGGCCGGGGCGGGTGCGGGCGCGGCGGTGGCGGCATCCGTCGACGAACTGTCACCGGCGACGGAGATCGCGTTGCCGCTGACCGTGATCGGGACGTTCACCGACACGAGCGCCTGCGTGCCCGAACCGACGCCGTCGGCGCCGGTCGTGGACGCGGCAGGAGCCGGCGCGGGAGCGGGAGCGGGGGCAGCGGTGGTCGCGCCGCCCGAGGAGGAGTCGCCGAGCACCGACAGCGACGTGCCGCTGACGGTGATCGGAAGGTTGACGTCGATGACGGCCTGGCTGCCCGAGAGCAGTCCGTCGTCACCGGTGGTCTCGGCCGCGTTCGCGACCGTCGCGCCGAGCAGCGTGATGCCGCCGGCCAAGAGCGTGCCCCAGAGGGCGCGCTTGCAGAAAGTGCGCATGATGTTCCCCTTAGTGGATTGATCGGTTCGCAGCGCGCGAAGGAGGCGCGCTGCTCAGCGCGGAGGGCGCGCTGATGCTCTGTCGCCCGCGCTCGGATGAGCAGGGCGGCGAGGAGCCGATCAGTCGGGGGAGACGTCGGTGGAGCCGGCGGGCGCCGGCGGCGCGTGCTCGTCCTCCGGTCCGGCGCGTCGCACCCAGGCACGGTGTGCGGCGAGCGGAAGGAGGGCAGCGAGCGCCCAGGCGCCAGGACCCGCACCACCGGGTCCTGCGGAGGCGATCGACAGGCAGAGTCCGCCTGCAGTACCGAGGAGTCCGCCCGCGACCAGCGCGGCGGACGAGACGACGACGACGGCACGCGTGGCCGCTTCGGAGACGGATGCTGCGGCCCAGTGGCCGAACCTGCCCGCTGTCGTCGTGAAGAGGGTGGCGGCAGCACCCGTCGGCGCAGCGAGGAGCGCGGTCACGTTCGGTGCCGACGACTCGGCCGCGGCGCTGCCGAGGAGGCCGGGAAGCTGCGGAACCGGCGGGAGCGCGGGGAGTCCCGGGCCCGTTGCCGGCGGCCGGCCGATCGTCGCGCCCGTCTCGTCGACGGCGCCGACGAGGCTGCCGAGGGTCGCGTCGGCGGTGCCGCCGAGGTCGGTGACCGCGTCGTCGAGGCCGACGCCGGTGACGACGTCGCCCACGATCGGCACCTCGGTCACGAGGTCGACGACCGGCTGTGCGATGCCGCTCACGACCCCGCCGGAGACGACTTCCGCGACGGGCTCGGTCACCGTGGTGACCACGGTGCCGACGGTCTGCACGACCTGGCTCACCGGCTGCTGCACGGGAGCGGGCGTCGCGGCGACGACGGTGTCGACCGCGTCGGCGACGCCGGTCGTGACGGTCGTGACGGTGCCGGTGACCGTCGACGCGGTCGTGTCGACCAGCGAGGTCACGGCGCCGAGGACACCCCCGAGCGCTCCGCCGTCATCGGGCTCGTCGGCCTGCGCCGGGCTCAGGCCGAGGCCGAGAACCAGCGAGACGACGATCCAGGCGAACGCGGTTCCGACCCCGATGAGGGCCAGCCGCACGATCCTCGGCAGCTGCGAGGTTGCGATCTCCACGTTCACCTCCCACGACGAAAGAGCCGCACGTTCCGGACGGATCGTGCGTGAGGGTGCCTGGAGTTGAGAGGCTACCCCTTCACGCATAGCTCTGTCCAGACCTTTGGACGACGAGTCCCTTTGTGTCCCTCCGTGCGCCGCGCCGTGCACCCGGCGTCCGGAATTGTGCACAGGACAGCGTTCGCCGGCAAACCTTCAACCCTGACTTCAACCACATCGCCCTCCACAGGCTGTGAAATACGCAATGGCCGATCAAACGGGATTTCCGAAAGATATCCCCCAGAAAACGTCTGAGTTCTCCACAGAGGTTGTTCACAGGTGTGACGGCGTTTCACGCAGGCTCTCCACAGAGTTATCCACAGGCTGTGTTGCGAGTGTCGGAGGCCGTCCATAGCGTGGGGTGCGGCCCATTCGGGACGCGCGCCTCCGCGCTGGGAACGGCGGCGCGATGCCGGCCGGGATCGCAGGACGGGTTCATGCGGGGGGCGGAGTGCCGTGGCATCCCGCTCTTCGGCCATGCCCGGGCGCGCCGACTCGGCGAGCCGTCCGGCGATACCGCCGACAGACCTCGGACGATGTGAACGAACGGTAGGAGGACGAGCAGCCTATGTCGATCGCCGACATCTCCGAAGAGCGCATGGGGGGACCGCGTGACTTCGAACGCACTCCCCCGCACGACGTGCTCGCGGAGCAGAGCGCGCTCGGCGGGATGCTGCTGTCGAAGGATGCCGTCGCCGATGTGATCGAGACACTGCGCGGCAGCGACTTCTACGTGCCGAAGCACGAGCTGATCTTCGAGGCGATCCTCACCCTCTATTCGCACGGCGAGCCGACCGACGTCGTCGCCGTCACCGACGAGCTCATCAAGACGGGCGAGCTGCAGCGCGCCGGCGGCGCCGACTACCTGCACACGCTCACCTCGATCGTGCCGACCGCCGCGAACGCCGGGTACTACGCCTCGATCGTCTCGGAGCGCGCGCTGCTGCGCCGCCTCGTCGACGCCGGGACGCGGATCGTGCAGATGGGGTACTCGGGTCAAGGCGAGGCGCTCGACCTCGTCAACAACGCGCAGGCCGAGATCTACTCGGTGACCGGCGCCGAGCAGGCCGAGGACTACGTGCCGCTCACGATCGCGGTGGATGCCGCGGTCGAAGAGATCGAGGCCGCGCGCGGTCGCGACGGCCAGATGACGGGCATACCGACCGGGTTCTCGGGGCTCGACTCGCTGACCAACGGTCTGCACCCCGGCCAGATGATCATCATCGCGGCGCGACCCGCGATGGGTAAGTCGACGCTCGCGCTCGACTTCGCGCGCTCCGCGGCGATCAAGGCGAACATGCCCACCATCTTCTTCTCGCTCGAGATGGGTCGCAGCGAGATCGCGATGCGTCTGCTGAGCGCCGAGGGCGCGATCCCGCTGCAGTCGATGCGCAAGGGCACGCTCGACTCGCGCGACTGGACCACCGTGGCGGCGACCCGCGGCCGCATCAACGACGCACCGCTGTACATCGACGACAGCCCCAACATGACGCTGGTCGAGATCCGCGCGAAGTGCCGCCGGCTGAAGCAGCGGGCGGGCCTCAAGCTCGTCGTCATCGACTATCTGCAGCTGATGACCTCGGGCAAGCGCGTCGAGTCCCGTCAGCAGGAGGTCTCGGAGTTCTCGCGTGCGCTGAAGCTGCTCGCAAAGGAGCTGGGTGTGCCGGTCATCGCGCTGTCGCAGCTGAACCGTGGCGCCGAGCAGCGCGCCGACAAGAAGCCGGCCCTCTCCGACCTCCGTGAATCGGGCTCGATCGAGCAGGACGCCGACATGGTGGTGCTCCTGCACCGCGAGGCCGCCTACGAGAAGGACTCCCCGCGCGCCGGCGAGGCCGACCTCATCGTCGCCAAGCACCGCAACGGCCCCACCGACACGATCACGGTCGCGTTCCAGGGTCACTTCTCCCGGTTCACGGACATGGCTCCGGGCGACTTCGGGTAATCCCCTCCTGTAGGGGGCACTCTGTTACCGGACGCTCTCCGGTGGCTATGGGCTGACGTGCAGCCCTGAAGTCGCACCCGAGAACGCGGCGGCAGCACACTCAGCCCGCTCCGCCTCAAGGGTCGCCGGAATCAGCGTCGCGAGCATCGGCGGCGCGCGCGATCAGCACCGGCTCTTCCTCGAGGCATAGATCGATGATGCCGCGTAGCAGGCCTCCGAGACTGGTTGAGTTCAGCAGTCGGAACCGGTCGTATTCTCCCAGCGGAGCGATCGCGGCGAGCTGCCAGGACGACTCCACCGGATCGTCGGAAAGGTCCGTCCCAGGGTCCCATCGAGCCTCATCGAGTACGGAGGCGAGAGTCGCGAGGCGGCGCACCATCCGCTCGGCTTCGCGGTGGAGCGGGGCGAGCGCCTCATCCCACACGAGCGGGGCCATCTCCGACACCTCCGCCACCGGGTGCGGGTCGTCCTCACCCCATCGGTCGACGGTGATTCGCTCCCCGCCCACGGCGACCACGTACAGGTCGGCGGCGCCCGCCTCGATCTGAAGGATCCTCGCCATTGTGCCGACGGAGGAGCGCTGATCCCCACCGCCTGCCTCGAGCCCGCGCTCGATGAGGACCACCCCGAACTCCGGGTCCTCCACGTCGAGCAGGCGACCCATCATGGTGAGGTAGCGCGGCTCGAACACCCGCAGCACCAGCGGTGTGTATGGCAGCAGGACGCTACCCAACGGGAACATCGCGACGGCGCCCATAGGCATCAGTCAATCAGCCGGACGCGTCCCCGGGGCGGCGTCGTGCGGGTTCGCTGTGTGGCTCCGGCAGGGACTCCGAGCTCGCGGCGACTGGTAGCGCAGCTCTGGGAGCGGGTGTGGGTTCCGCTGTCACCGGCGTGGCCGGTCTCCTGGCGCCAGAGTGCATCCAGATCGGCCCCGGGCAGGGAATCACTTCAAGGGTGGCTCTGGGACTGCCGGTCCCAATATGGTGTCGACATGAACCTCGCACGTGGGCGGCGGACGCGCCAGCATCAACGGCGACCTGATCGACCGAGGAGTGAACGACCTTGCACGGGGCACGGTGGGCCTCGACACTGACGGCAACGTGAAGACCTACACGGTCGAGCCGGGTGACGCGCTGTACGCGATCGGTGACCGGTTCTGCATCGCGAACGCGCTGACCATCGCGACCCTCAATCACACGCGCACGATTCAGCCTGGCGAGGTGTTGCTGCTTGCGCCGGACAGCTCGATCCCGTGGGTGGAGTACTTCAACCCGCGCAGCGCCGAGGGCGGCTACCAGCAGATTCCCTACCAGCTCGCGGTCGAAGCAATGAGTGCCGCTGCCTGGGCGGGCGACGTCGAGAAGATGCGTGCCATCTTCACGAACGAGCTGCGCGGACTCTACCCCGACCCGGCCGAGGCTGACGTCATCGCGCAGGCGCTCGACGCCGGCGACCTCGACGTGCTGCGCCAGATGTTCGCGTAGCCCGGTAACCCCATCGAAGCCCTTCGCATACCCGGGTTGCGCGCGGCACGGCCAAGCACGTAATCGCAATCCTGACGAGCTGGGATTCGCCAGATGCTCGGACTGGCGCCGCGGGCCGGAGCGATGATGCAATCGGCCCATGGGGAAAGTCGTATGACGAGGATCGACCGATCACGACCCTGGCGCGCGGTTCTCGCCGGCCTCGGAGGAGTGTGGTCCTTGGCGATCCTGCCGTTCCCTGCGACGGAGTTCGGGGTGTCGCTGTGGAGATGGGTCTTCCACCACCGGGCGTACTTCTGGGCGCGTGAGGCCGTCCATGATCCGTACATCGTCTTCGGTGCTCTGGCGGGGTTGTCTTTCCTGGCCATCGGGCTCGCGCTGCTACCGGATCTGCGCAGAGCCGGATGGGGAGGCACGGTCATGGCATGGCTGGTCATCGCGGGAGCGCCCATCACCGCGCTCAGCTACCTCAACACCCCGCAGGAAGCGCCATTGCACTTCCTGTGGGGCGCCGAGGCATTCGTGCTCGTCGCGGTCGGGTTGGCCGGCATCCTCGCCGCCGTGACGGCCGGATCACGCTGGCGTCTGTGGGTGCGGATTGTTCTGGGACTGACTCTGCCGGTCCTCGTCGTGGGCACCCTCGCCACGGGTTACTGGCCGCACGGTCCTCTCGTGTTGCTGGGCGTGGAGGCGATCGCCGTCATCCTTGCCGCGCCGGATGGCATGCCGCGCGCGCACGAACACGATGCCCGCGCCGACTCGACCCGCGGGCGCAGTGAACGCAACCGTCTGCAGTAACGGTTGACGCACGGTGCCGAAACGTCGCTCCGTCGCGGACACCGATCTGCCCGCCTACGCCATCGACGAGCAGACCGCGAGCTCGATCGTCGACGGCACCGTCGAGGTGATCACGGAGGGCGACAGGGCGTACTTCGACTGAAGCGGCCGGCCGGGAAACCCCGACCGGCCGCCTCCGCGTCTCACCCGATCAGTGGGCCGCGATCAGATCGTTCGTCCAGCCGATCATGCGCTGGGCGAACACCGCGTCCACGCCCTTGCCGAGCTGGCCCTGCAGCTGCTCGACCGCCGCGCCGAGCTGGTTCACCTCGGTCGGGTGCTTGCCCGTCGCGTGACTCTTCAGCGCCGCGTTGAGCTTGTCGCGCAGCCCCTTCTCGACCTTCGGGTCGGTCACGAGCTTCTCGGCGACAGCCCGCGTGAGGTTGTTGCTGAGCGACTCGGTCGTGGCGAGCAGCGTGAACGCCCGGGTGGCCGTCCCGGTGTTGCCGACGAAGTCCGTCGCCGTCGCCACCGCCGCGTGGGCGCCGGTGTCGAGCGTGAACATGTCGAGCACGTAGCCCGTCGGCACCTCCGTGCCGTCGAACTGCACGGACTGCGTCTCGACGCCGCTCAGCGAGTCCGTGATCGTGTACTGCACGCTCGCGAAGTCGTCGGTGTCGTAGCCGGTCGCCGCGGGCTGGCTGAGGTCGATCACCGGCGCCGTGCGGTCGACGCGGACCGTCTGGGTGCCGCTGACGGTCTCGCACTCGCTCGCCGTCTTCCACTCGATGACCCACTCCAGGTTCTCGTCGGCGTCGGCCGGGAGGGCGAACGCGGCGACCGCCCCGTTCACCGTCGTCCAGGTCGGCTGCGCGCCGGCCGGGTGGACGGAGTACGTCGTGGTCAGCGACTCCGGCGTGAAGGAGTCGTCGGTGGCGGCGACGGTGAAGGTGTGGTCCACACCCACCCACTGCACGCCCGAGACGACGGCTTCGTCACCGGCGATCTGGAAGTCCGCGCTCAACGACCCGGCGATCCACGCCGGCGCGCTCGGGGCGTCGCCGTGGTCGGGGAAGTTCTTCCCCGGCAGGTACCAGGCGCCGTTCTCCCAGTCGCGGAACACCTCGCGGAAGGTCGAGCGCGCGACGCACGATTCCCACAGCGGCATCTGACCGGTGCCGGCGTAGTGCGGCTCCTCGTCCGAGTGGTGGCCCGGGTCGGGCGAGTCGAAGACCGGCAGGCGATCGGCGCGCCACGAGTGGTCGGAGTCGATGCTTCGCAGCCACGGCTGCCCATCGAGGCCGTCGATCATGACGTTCGCAGGGCGCCCCGCGGGGTCCGTGTAGATCGCCGTCGACACGCTCGGCAGCAGGCCGGGGCTGCGGTGATCGGAGATGACCTGGTTGAGGCCGTTCGCGTCGAGCAGCAGCAGCTTCGACATCTGGACGGCGTCGTAGGCGGGCTCGAAGTCCTCGAGGGTCCACTGGGCGCTGTCCTTCAGGCGCGAGGAGGGCACGATCGTGCCGTCCGGCAGCTCGACCTGGTCGCCGACCAGCGGGTCGACGAGACCCATGACGGCGTCGAGGTATTCGCGGTCGCCGTCGTCGAAGAGGTCCACGTGCACGTCGTCGTCCGAGAAGGGCACGTCGATGTCGGCCGAACCGACCTCCATCCAGTGCGTCGGGTGCTTCAGGAAGTCCGACAGCAGCTCGACATCGAAGCCGAGGGCCTCCGAGGCGAGCTCGAGCACGAGCTCCTTGGCGTCGGCGATCAGCGGGTCGAACACGTCGACGTCGGGCATGATCGTCTGCATCAGGTCCTGCAGCCAGAGGAAGACGTCGCCGCCCTCTTCGACGACCTCGCCGACGAAGTCGGGGGCGCCGAGCATCGAAAGCAGGTACTCGTTGATGAAGCCGGGCTTGTCGCTGTCGTTCAGACCGCCGAGCGTGTAGCCGGCGACCTGGAAGATGCCCACGCCGTCCTCGCACTTCGCGCGATCGGTGTCGAGCACCTCGTCGGTCTCGCCCTCTTCGGCATCGCCGTCGCACAGGAAGTTCTGCGCGTCACGGAACGTGCCCGCGTCGAACAGCGTCTTCGAGAGCGCCTCGCCGAGCTCCGGCCAGTGCCGCAGACCACGGTCGATGTCGTCGATCCACGCGTCGAGGTAGGCGATGATCGCCGGGTTGACGACGGCGTCGTCGGCCTCGTCGATCAGGCTCGTGACGCAGAAGATCTCCGCTCGGCACTCCTGCACGGTGACCGCCTTGACCGTCACGCCGCGCACGGTGTCGACCGTGACGTTCTGGACGACCTCGAAGCAGTCCGGGTCGACGATGTTGCAGTCCTCGTAGCCGAGGTCCTCCGCGATCGCCGCGCGCTCGATCTGCAGCTCGGCCTTGAGGTCGATGAAGTAGTCGATGAGCGGCCCGCGGTTCGGCTCGGGGTCTTCGCCGACGGTGTACGCGAGGCCGGGGCATCCGTCATCCGCCGTCCCGTCGCCGTCGTCGTCGAGACCGTCGCCGCACGTGCCGACCGGCAGCGGGTTGTTCGGGTCGACGAGCGTCTCGTAGATCCACTCGTTCGGAGCGGCGTACGCGAACGCCGGCGTGGCGTCGTTGCTGTACTCCGGTCCGGTCTCGTCGGTCTCGCCCGCGACCTGACTGCGCAGCGAGTTGCCGTCGTAGCCCGCCGTCGCGTCGCCGACGTAGCCCTCGGCGATGACGTGGCGCAGCGCGATCTCGAGCGCGGTCGGGTCCTCGATGTCGAGGATCTCGCCGACACCCGGGAACACGCCCTCCGCGACCTGGTTGATGAGCGTGTGCGCCCACATGTCGCCGGCGGCGTGCGTCATGAAGCCGTACGCGAAGGCGAGGATCTGCTCCTTCTCAGCGGCGCTGCGGCCCGCGTCATCCTGCGCGTCCCACGCCTCGGTCATGACGTGCTGCAGCCACTTGCCGGTCTCGTCGGGGTGGATCGCCGACTGGCCGTAGGCCAGGTCGGGGAATCCGTCGGGGCCGATGACGCCCGCGTTGTACGCGGCCGGCTGGTTCTGCAGCGCCGTGACGATCTCGGCGCGGACGGTGTACTCGGTGCCCTCGATGGTGACCTGACCGTCGTCGGTGACGTCGTCGTAGGCGTTCTCGGCGGTGGCGTTGTGGGTGTACGGCTTGAAGGCGGCGGCGGGCAGCGCGCTGACGACGAGTGTCGTCACGGTGAGCGCCGCCGTCGCGGTCAGGCCGGCCGCGAGCTTCGTGAAGCTGCGGCGTCGGCCGGCGGTTCGAGACATGGGCTTTCCTCCCCAAGGAATGGACGTGCGGAACTGATGCACCACGAGACTGGCGGCAGTGCGCCGGGTGCCGGATGGGTGACCGGTGCTCAGATCGCGCGCGGCGATTACTCAGAGCACTACTCATCCCGACGCATCGAGAGTCACGGTGGCGCGCACCAGATACACGATTCGAGAGACGGATGCTGCGGCAGGGCGTCCGCTCACGCGCGCAGCCGCGACGGGTCAGTCGTCGTTGCCGTTCCCGTTTCCGTTGCCGTTCCCGTTGCCATTCCCGTTTCCGTTCCCGTCCGGCGGCTGGGCCGGGGCGGGGTTCTGGCCGGGGGCCGGTGCCGGCACGGGGCGCGGGGGCGGGGCCGCACGGCGGACCAGGTTGCCGGGCGGAGCGGGGAAGCCGCCGCCCGGGTACAGCTGGTTGGCGGTCGCCTGGATGTCCCGGGTCATCGGGAGGCGGATCGTCGAGAGCGCCCGGCCGTTGTGGAATGCACGGAAGACGTCGCCGAATCCGTACGTGTTGCCCACCCACACCGCTGTCGTCACGCGCGTGCTCGACTCGACCAGCCACGTCTGGATGTTCTCGTGCGTGCCCGTCTTGCCCATCATCGGAGTGCCGTCGTTGGGGTTGCCGCCCGACCCGGTGCCGCCCGGGCGCATGACGCCCTGCAGCGCGAACGCCGTCGCCGCCGCAACTTCGGGGCTGATCGCCTGAGAGCATCGGTTGCCCGGCACCGGCAGCTCGGCGCCGTCGGCGTTGACCACGCGCTCGATGACGCGCGGCACGCAGTAGACGCCGCCGTTGGCGACCGTCGCGAATGCCTCGGCCATGGCGACCGGTGCGATGTTGTTGGTTCCGATGATCGACGCCGCGCCGTCGAGGTCCACGGGATCGCCGTCGCCGCGGGTGACGCCCATGCGGGCAGCGACGTTCTCGATGTCGCACAGGTCGAGCTGCTCCGCCATGCCGAGGAATCCGCTGTTCAGCGACTGCGCGGTGAACTGCATGGGTGTTCCCACGTAGCCGGCAGCGCCGCCGAAGTTGCGCACGACGTGGTTCTCCCGGTTGACCCAGGTGCCTTCGCAGCGGTCGCGCATACGGGGGATGGCGCGCAGCGTGCCGTTGACGCTGTCGGACAGCGTGCGTCCCTGCTCGAGCCAGTCCACCAGGGTGAACAGCTTGAACGTCGATCCGGTCGGGAATCCGTCGGACACCCCGTGCGTGTGGTCCCCGGCGTAGACGAGCGACGTGTACACGGGGTCGGTGAGCGCGAGGTCGCGGTCCTCCGTGAAACGGTTGTTCTGGCTGATCGCCAGGATGCGCCCGGTGTTGACCTCGATGCTGACCGACGCCGACCCGAACAGCATGCCCGCCACCGCCTCGGGCGCGTACCGGTGCATCGCATCCTGAGACGCGTTCTGCAGCCGCCAGTCGAGCGTCGTGTAGATGTTCAGGCCCTCGCGCGTCAGTGACTTCTGCCTGTCGTCCGGGGTCGCGCCGAACGCGCTCGCGTAGTCCGGATCCAGCTGAACCGTGTTCACGACGTACTGGCAGAAGAAGGGCGCGGAGGTGGAGGCGCACCGGGTGGGCGGCGGCTGCAACGCCGGCGCGATCGGCTCGATCGCCGCGGCGACGTACTGCTCGGCGGTGATGCGGCCGTCCTCGCGCATCCGGTCGAGCACATAGAGCTGGCGACCCTTCGTTGCGCTGTAGGGGTCACCGGCGGCGAGGTACTGCTCCTGCGTGATCGTCCCTTCGGCGAGCAGGGTGTCGAGGCCCGCCAGGGTGCCCGGGGTGACGTCGTCCACCGACCCGTCGGCGGCCTTGTTGTACCTGGTGCCGTCGGCGCCGAAGATCGAGCCCGCCGACCGATCGATCCGGAAGGTGTTGGGGTTCTGCACGATGCCCGCGAGCGTGGCCGCCTGGGTGAGCGTGAGGTTCGCCGCCGTGGTGCTGAAGTAGTAGCGGGCTGCGGCCTCGATCCCGTAGGTCGTGCCGCCGTAGTTGGCGATGTTGAGGTAGCCGAGAAGGATGTCGTTCTTCGAGTACTTCTGCTCGAGGGCGACCGCGTAGCGCATCTCCTGCAGCTTGCGCGTGTAGCCCTCGGTGCCCTCGGCGGTCGTGGCGTCTGTCCAGCACTTCTGGAGGACGTCGTCGCGGCTCATCTCGACGACGGGCTGGCCGTCCTCCCCGATGATCTTCTGGCCGGCCTCATCCGTCGCGTACAGGGTCGCAGCGTTCTCCTCGCACTTCTGGATGAGGACGTTCTTGACGTACTGCTGGCTGATCGAGGAGCCGCCCTGGGTCGCCCCGCCTTGCGCGTTCTTGATGAGGGCGCGCGTCGTGCCGAGGATGTCGATGCCGCCGTGCTCGTAGTAGCGAGGGTCCTCCGAAGCCAGGATCGCGTCGTACATGACGAGCGCGACCTGGTCGAACTCGACGGGCTCGCGATTCTGGTCGTAGAACGACGTCAGCTCGACGTCCTGCCCGGTCGCGGGATCGCGCGCGTAGATCGTCGTCGGCAGCATGAGCCGATCGATCTCGAGGTAGCTCGGCATGCGATCGAACAACGACACGGCGGTGCTGGCGGCGTGGCCCGAGATCGCGATCGCCGGGGCGAGAGGCGCGACGACGAGCACTCCTGCGACGACGCCGAGCACGAGGAGTCCCACAAGACCGCCGAGGACACCGGCGAGGGTGCGCCGGTACGGCGGCAGGGACGAGTCCTCTGCCGAGACCTGTCGTGACCGCTTCATGCTGCTTCCCATCTGCGGTGGGAGAAATCATGTCAGACCGTCCGCGATTGCGCGATGGGTTCCACAACCTCGAAGCGGCGCATAGGGTCGGGCACGCAGCATCCGTTCGAGAACGAGTCGCGCGCCGACGCGCAGAACCGGACACGAAGGAGCGTCCCATGCAGACCCTGACGGTCGACTTCATCATCTCGCTCGACGGCTACGGCGCCGCAGAGGGATGGCCCGGATTCTGGGGGATGGAGGGCCCCGAGTATCTGGGCTGGCTCGCCGAGTCGCCCGAGAAGGACGACCCCCTGCTCATGGGCGCGACCACCTATCGCCTCATGTCGGAGCTCACCGCCGGCGGCGAGGAGGGAACCGACATGCTCGGCGGGATACAGAAATACGTGTTCTCGTCGACCCTCGAGGAGCCCCTCGCGTGGGAGAACTCGACGCTGGTCCGCGAGGATGCCGTCGAGTTCGTCCGCCGGCTGAAGGAGGAGTCCGACCGCGCGCTCCGCACCCTCGGCAGCGTCGCCCTGTGCCGCTCTCTCCTGCTCGCCGGACTCGTCGATCGGTACCGCGTCGGCGTGTTCCCGGTGATCACCGGCGCGACCGGACAGGACCGCATCTTCGACGGCTACCCCGACGTGCGCCTGGACCTCGTTGAGTCGCGCACCTTCGACGGGCGCATCCAGCTGCTCGAGTACGTGCCGACGGTGCTCGACGGCCCTCCCGGAGCGTGATCGGGCACACCTGAGGGGGGACGGATGCTGCGGCCCGCAGCATCCGTCCTCTACATCGCCTGCGCGTGCTCGACGAACGCGTCGAGCGCAGTGCGCAGTGCGGGGGAATCCTCCTGCGAGCGGCGGTGAACCGCGAGCACGTCGCGGGTCGACGCCGGTGCGGCGGTCGGGATCGCGACCAGGTCCTCGCCGATGTCGCCGCGGCCGAGGCGCGGCACCAGCGCGACCGCGCGCCCGGTGCGCGCGAATTCGAGGTGGTTCTGGAACTCCATGGACTCGTGCACGATGCGCGGCGCGTTGGGGACGCCGTCGAAGAGCCGCCGCAGCCACTGCCGGCAGATGGTCGCCTCGAATGTCGCGACCCAGGTCTCCCCCGCAAGCTCTTCGGGGCGCAGTTCCGTGTGCCCGGCGAGCGGGTGGTCGCGGTGCAGGATGACGTCGGCGACGTCCGTGAACAGGGGCGTCGAGACGAGGTGGTCGGGCATCGCGAGCGCGACGCCGCCCCAGCGGTGCACGATGCCGAGGTCGCGCTGGCCCGAGGCGACGAGTGCGATCGTCTCCCAGGGTTCGCTTTCGCGCAGGGGCAGTGAGAGATCGGGGTGCCGCTCGGCCAGCCCGCTCAGCACCGGGATCACCAGTCCGCGCACGACCGTCGAGAACGCGGCGACCCTGATCTCGCCGACGACCCGGTCGTCCGCCCCGGCGGTGAGCTGGAGATCGGCGCGCAGACGCTCGAGGTCGGCGAGGATCGGCGTGGACGCGACGACGAGACGGGTGCCCGCCTCGGTGAGGATGACGCCGCGGCCGGCGCGCTCGAGGAGTGCGATGCCGGTCTCGCGCTCGAGTCGCTTGACCTGCTGCGAGACCGCGGACGGGGTGTATCCCATGCTCGTCGCCGCGGCGACCACGCTGCCCTGCGTGGCGACCGCACGGAGCGACAGCACGGCTTCGAGATCGATCATGAAGCAACGCTACATCGTTTCATGACAAAAGCATCGCTGGTGCTTCATCCACGGATCGGGTGGAGTTGAGGCGTGAAGAGACGCGACATGGTGCTGGCCGCGGTGGTGGCATCGTTCTGGGGATTCAACTTCGTCGTGATCGACTGGGGGATGACGGGCGTCCCGCCCCTTCTGTTCGTCGCGATCCGCTTCCTGGTGGTCGCGCTCGCCGTCTTCGTGGTCCCGCGCCCGCGCACCTCCTGGCGCACGGTGATCGGCGTCGGCCTGTTCATGAGCCTCGGGCAATTCGGGCTGCTGTACACGTCGATGGCGCTGGGGCTGCAGCCGGGGCTCGCCGCGCTCGTGCTGCAGGCGCAGGCGGTGTTCACGATCCTCATCGCCGCGGCAGTGCTGCGGGAACGCCCCACGGTGCCGCAGATCGCGGGTGTCGCGCTCGGCGTCATCGGCCTCGCCATCGTGGCCGCCGGCCGCGGCGGCGAGGCTCCCGTCCTCGCCGTCACGCTGGCGCTCGCGGCGGCGTTCTCGTGGGGCATCGGCAATGTGATCTCGCGTCGTGCCGGGGCGGTCAGCGGGCCTCGCCGGCTGGGCTCGCTGTCGCTCACGGTGTGGTCGGCGCTCGTCGTGCCCGTTCCGGCGCTGATGCTGTCCTTCGTGGTCGAGGGGCCGGAGGCGATCGCATCCGGCGTCGCCGCGTTCGGCTGGCAGTCGGCGGTCTCGACGCTCTACACCGCCGTGCTGTGCACGATCATCGGCTACTCGATCTGGAACGGCCTGCTTGCCCGGAACACCTCCGCGGCGGTGGTGCCGTGGGTGCTGCTCGCACCGGTCGTGGCGATGGCCTCGGCCGCGCTCCTGCTCGGCCAGATCCCCACGCCCGCCGAGATCCTCGGCGGCACCCTCCTGGTCGGGGGCGTGCTCGTCACGGGCCTGCGCCGTGCATCGATTCACCGGCGTGCGATGACGGATGCTGCCACTCGGCGATTCGGCTAGAAGGGTGGTGCGCCGGGGGATCCCGGTGGGTCGTCGGCGGGGAACAGCCAGGGCTCGCGCATCATGCGGCGGAGCCGGTCGGCGGTGTCGTCGGGGATGAATCTGACGACGGGTTCGGGGTGGTCGGTGTGCTTGCGGCCGGTGGGGCTGGTCCAGACCAGCACTCCGGCCGAGACCTGCTCGACCGTCCACGCGGTGACGCCTTTGACGGTGTGGTGACGACGGCAGAGGTGGGCGAGGTTGGCGTGGTGGGTGGGTCCGCCTTCGGCGGCGGGGATGGTGTGGTCGATGTCGCAGCGCCATACCGGGCGGCGGCAGCCGGGGAACCGGCAGCGTTCGTCGCGGGCGGCGAGGAACCGGTGCAGCGCGGGGCCGGGCCGGTATCGGTCGACGGCGAGCACGCTGCCGGTGGCCGGGGAGGTCATCACGCGTTCCCAGCCGGTGGCGCCTGCGGCGAGGATGCGGGCGGTGTCGGGGTCGATGGGGCCGTGCCCGGCGAGCAGGACGGGTTCGGTGGACGCGCCGGTCATGGTGAGCACCGGGATGGTGACCTGCACGGTGGCGCGGATCGCGTCGAGTCCGGTGCCGGCGACGCAGTCTCGGGGGCCGGCGCCGAGCAGGGTGTCGGTGAGGATGTCGGTGCGCAGTTGGTCCATGGTGCGCTCGTCGACCTCGACCTCCTCGTCGCGGTCTTCGTCGTCACCCTCGCCCTCGCCGGTGGCGCGGGCGGCGATGACGGAGCGGGCCTGCTGGGTGAGTCGGTCCACGATGCCGTGGGCCAGTATCGCGGGCATGATCGCCGTCAGCGCGGCCATGTCGTCGGCGAGGTCGACGACTTCGATGCGACGCCCGGCGACGGCGTCCTGGTGGCGTTCCTCGAGGGTTCGCTCGAGGAACCGTTCGGCGATCACACGCAGTACGGAGGCAAGCCGGGCGGGCGTGAGGGTGGCCGCGCGCTCCAGCGCCAGTCCCAAGAACTCGGCGCGGGCGTCGTCGTCGGAGATCGGGGCGCCGGCGTCGTGGATCACCGCCAGGTGCTGCCGGGTGATCTCTCCGCGCTCCAGCGCGTCCACGCCGGCCGCAAATCGGTCGCATAAGTCGCCGGCTTCGCTGAGCAGCCGGTTCACGGTCCATTCCGAGACCCGGGTCGACGTCGCCAGGTCGGACACCAGGGCCCTGCGGTCCAGCTCCACCCGCCGCGCCCGCTCCGGCGACGCGTGCCCGGGTCGCGCTACGGCGGCGGCCGCAGCCGCCAGCACCCGGATCTCCGCCGCCTCTGCGATCGCACGAGACTTGCGCCCGGCCTCGAACGCGTCGACCAGCCGCCCCAGCCGCAGGAACGCAGCCACGCCCTCATCGCCGGCACCGGCATCGGAGGCGGGGATCGCAGACATCGAGGCTCGCAGTCAGGTGGGAGCGGAGCGAGATTCCGCGCGTTTCACGCTATCCACCTCGACACCTGCCCGCGGCCCAAACCACACTGCCCGACGCCCTCAGAGGGCCACTCGTTCATAGAATCTCTGAGCGATAGTCTATCAATCTGAGCCGCATCGAACAAGTGTGAATAGAACAAAGCTTCGTATCCTTCGACAGCGATCAACCTGGTGAACCGCCCGCATCCACGCGCGCGGCAAGGCTGTCGATGAGCACCTCCCACGCCGCATCGAGGTCGGCGCCGGGCGGAAAGCGCTCGGCGATCTCGAGGGAGACGAGCCCGTGCGCCCACGCCCAGGAGGCTCGCGCGACATCGTGACGCGCGCCGTCCTCGCCGAACAGCTCGAGCACGGGTTCCATCGCCGCGCCCTCAGCCCCTTCCTGCATCGCATCGCGATCCAGCGGGCGGGCCGTCATGAGGCGATAGAGCTGAGGTCGCGCGAGCGCGTGTCGCCGGGACGCGGTGGCGAACGCCGCCAGCCGAGACCGCGGAGTGTCGGGTGCGGAGGTGGCAGCATCCTGCATCTCCCGAGCCTCGCCAGATCCCGAAATCGGGCATCGCTTTCCCGAATCGATTCGATACACTGGGCGTCTGCCACTCGGCACCTCTCCGTCGCCTGCGGGCGCGGCATCCTTCCCCTCCCTCGCCATCTCGTTCGAGAGCCGCCCTCATGACCACCGCCCTGACGACGGGCCGCCCGTGGCGCGTCATCGTCCTGTTCTCCGTCCCGCTGCTGATCGGCAACGTGGTGCAGCAGCTGTACCACTTCGTCGATGCCGTCGTCGTGGGGCGCCAGCTCGGCGTCGACGCGCTCGCCGCGGTGGGTGCGACCGGCAGCATGCTGTTCCTGCTGCTCGGATTCGCGTGGGGTCTCACGTCGGGCTTCGCGATCCCGACGGCGCAGGCGTTCGGGGCGCGCGACTACGCGGCGGTGCGGCGCTCGGTCGCGGCGGGCACGATCCTCACCGGGGTCTGCACGCTGCTGCTGACCGTCGGCGCACCGCCGCTCACGGCGCCCCTGCTCGAGCTGCTGCAGACGCCCGCCGAACTCATGGACGACGCCATCGTCTTCGCGCAGATCAGCTTCCTCGGCGCCGGCGCGATGATGTTCTTCAACTACCTGTCGGCGATCATCCGCGCCATCGGCGACTCGCGCACGCCGCTCGTCTTCCTGACGCTCGCCTGCGCGCTCAACGTGGTGCTCGTCATCGTCATGGTCGGCCCGCTCGGCTGGGGCGTGGGCGGCGCGGCACTCGCGACGGTGGTGTCGCAGGCGATCTCGGTGCTGCTCTGCCTCGAGTTCGTGCGGCGACGGATGCCGGTGCTCCACGTCCGCCGCAGCGACTGGCGTGTGAGCCGGGCCGAGCTCGCGGAGCATCTCCGCCTGGGTCTGCCGATGGGCTTCCAGGCCTCGATCATCGCGATCGGAACGCTGTCGGTGCAGGTCGCGCTGAACGAGCTCGGTGCCGACGCGGTCGCCGCGTACACCGCGGCATCCCGGGTCGACGGTCTGGCGGTCGCCCTGCTGCAGTCGCTCGGCCTCGCCGTGTCGATGTTCGTCGCGCAGAACCACGGTGGCGGCCGGCCCGACCGCATCCGCCGCGGTGTGATCCAGGCGACGTGGATGTCGGTGGGCGCGGCCATCGTGCTCGGTGCCCTGCTCATCGCCTTCGGTGCGATGACGGTGCAGCTGTTCATCGACGAGGGCTCGGCCGAGGTGGTCGACCTCGCCGCGCAGATGCTCGCCATCAACGGCGCGACCTACTGGATCCTCGGGATCCTCTTCGTCCTCCGCGGCGCGCTGCAGGGGCTCGGACACACCCTCATCCCCACGGTCACCGGAGTGATCGAGCTCGTCATGCGCGTCGGCGCGGCGGTCGTGCTCGGCAGCGTCTTCGGCTTCATCGGCGTCGCGGCGAGCAACCCGCTCGCGTGGCTGGGCGCCGTGGTCGTGCTCGTGCCCGCGTACATCGTGGCCCACCGCCGGCTGGCGTCGACCCCCGTCACGCCGATGGTCGCGACCCCGACGACGCCGATCGCGGTCATCGGACCCACCGACGGCTCGATGGTCGTCGATGCGATCGTCACGCAGCCGATCGTGCTGCCGGCCATCGCCCAGGGTGGCGCGACCCGTCGCCCGCGCCGGTTCCGGTTCGCGCCCTCCCGCGACAAGCGCCGCACACGCGGCTGAGCGCCGCGCGCGGCGGCTGAGCGAGCGCGTGTCACGGCGGCGTCCGTCCTTCCCGCGGGCTAGTCGGCCCTTGTGGTCGCTGCGCCCGCGCGGAGCGGCCGTTCGGGCCGACTGGGCACTTTGGTGGCGCGCCCGGAGAGGTGCTTCCGCGGTCAGTCGGCCCTTGTGGTCGCTACGCCCGCGCGGAGCGGCCGTTCGGGCCGACTCGGCACTCGGGTGGCGATGCTCGCGAGCGGGGCGCGGGGGCGTGTCGTAGTATCTGCGTATGAGTGCAGATACGCAGGAACCTGGCTATGCGGTCGACAGTTCGTTCGTCGAGCTCGCGGTCGAGGTGTTCGCGATGCTCGCCGACGCGACCCGCGTGCGGATCGTCCTCGCGCTGCAGGACTCGGGCGAACTGTCGGTGAACCACCTGGCCGACATCGTCGACAAATCCCCGGCCGCCGTGTCGCAGCACCTCGCCAAGCTCCGGCTCGCCCGCATCGTCTCGACGCGCCAGGAGGGTCAGCGGGTGTTCTACCGGCTCGAGAACGAGCACGCCTCGCGCCTGGTCGCCGACGCGATCCACCAGGCCGAGCACTCGCTCGGCGGCACGCCGCGCCACCACCGCATCGAGCAGGCCCCCGAATGAGCGCGCAGACCGCGGGGCGCCACCCGCACGACGAAGACCGGCACCACGCCGAACACGAGCACGAGCACGGCGACCACACCCACGGCGACCACGCCCACGCCCACGGCGACCACCCCCACACCCACAGCCACCCCCACGACGACGCCCATACCCACGGCGACCACGCCCACGCCCACAGCGGCCACACCCGCACCCACCGCGACCACAGCCACCCGCACGACCACACCCACGCCCACTCGCACCCCGGCGGCCTGCGCGGCGTGCTCCACGAGCTGTTCGTGCCGCACTCCCACGACGCGGCCGACTCGATCGACGACGCGATGGAGGCGCACTCCGCCGGCATCCGCGCCCTCAAGATCAGCCTCGTCATCCTGCTCGCGACGACTGTGCTGCAAGCGGTCGTCGTCGCGTTCAGCGGCTCGGTCGCGCTCCTCGCCGACACGGTCCACAACCTCTCCGACGCGCTCACCGCCGTCCCGCTGTGGATCGCGTTCGTGCTCGGCCGGCGCGCGGCCTCCCGTCGCTACACCTACGGACTCGGCCGCGCCGAAGACCTCGCGGGGCTGTTCATCGTGTTCGTCGTGGCGCTGTCGGCGGTCGTCGCGGCGTGGCAGGCCATCGACCGTATCCTGCACCCGCAGCCCCTCGACAACCTGGGATGGGTCATCGCCGCCGGCGTCATCGGGTTCGCGGGCAACGAGGCGGTGGCGATCTACCGCATCCGCGTCGGCAAGCGCATCGGCTCGGCGGCGCTCGTCGCCGACGGCGTGCACGCCCGCACCGACGGCTTCACGTCGCTCGCGGTCGTGCTCGGCGGCATCGGCGTGCTCCTCGGCTTCCCGCTCGCCGACCCCATCGTCGGCCTGGTCATCGCCGCGGCGATCTTCGTGCTCCTCATCGGCACGGTGCGCAGCGTCGGCCGCCGACTCCTCGACGGCGTCGAGCCCGAGCTGGTCGACCGCGCCGAGCACGCGCTCGAGCACGTCGACGGACTCGAGCGGATCGACCGCGTCCGCCTCCGCTGGGTCGGCCACCGCCTTCAGGGCGACGCGCTCGTCATCGCCGCTCCGGAAGCGGATGCTGCGGCCCTGGCGACGGCGGCGGAATCCAGCATCCGTGCCCACTTGAGAAACGTCGACGACTTCACGGTCACCGTCCGCGCCGCCTCCGACGTCGGAGCGGAGACATAGGCTCGGGGTCATGTCCGTGACGACGCGCCGCATGCAGGATCTGACCATCGACGACCACTTCCTGACCGTCCCGCTGGTGTGGGGCGATCCGGCCGACGCGCGCACGATCGACATCCACGCCGCGGTGGTCACGCGCGAGGGCGGCGAGAGCCTGCCGTACCTCGTGTTCCTGCAGGGCGGTCCGGGCCACGAGGCGCCGCGCGCGTTCCACTCGCCGCCGGGCCCGTCGTGGCTCGACGCGGCGCTCGAGCACTACCGCGTCGTCCTGCTGGACCAGCGCGGAACGGGGCTCTCGACGCCGGTCGGCGACGACGATCTTGAACGCGACCCGTCCGAGCTCGCCGAGTACATCACCCACCTGCGCGCCGACGCGATCGTGCGCGACGGCGAGGCCGTGCGCGAGCACCTCGGCGCCGAGCGGTGGAGCGTGCTGGGGCAGTCCTTCGGCGGGTTCACCACCCTGGCGTATCTCTCGACGGATGCTGCGTCCCTCGAGCACGTCTACATCACCGGCGGTCTGAGCGCCGTGGGCCGCCATCCCGACGACGTCTACGCCCTCACCTACGACAAGATGCGCGTGGAATCCGAGCGGTACTACCGCCGATTCCCCGCTCACCGCGACGCGATGCGACGGGTCATCGATCTCGCGGTCGACGGTGAGCTCGTCCTGCCCGGCGGCGAGGTGGCCTCGGTCTCGCGCGTGCGCTCGATGGGCTCGGCGCTCGGGACGAATGACGGCTGGCAGACCGTGTGGGGTCTGCTCGAGCGCGACCCGCGGTCGAACGCGTTCCGCCACGACCTCGCCGCCGCGATGCCCTTCGGCGCGCGCAACCCGCTGTACTACGTGTTCCACGAGTCCAGCTACGCCGACGGCCACGCCACGCGGTGGTCGGCCGAGCGCACCGAGCCCGCCGACTTCCGCGACGACCCGACGCTGTTCACCGGCGAGCATGTGCGCCGGGAGTGGCTCGACACCGTGCCAGGCTTCCAGCAGTGGCGCGACGTGACCCTGGCGCTCGCCGAGTTCGAGTGGCCGTCGCTCTACGACGCGGACGCGATCGCCGCCTCTGACGCGCGGGGCGCCGCCGCCGTCTACGTCAATGACGTCTATGTGCCGTTCGAGTTCTCGATGGAGACCGCCCGCCTTCTCCCCGGCGTCACGCCGTGGATCACGAGCGAGCACGAGCACAACGGCCTGCGCGCCGGCGGCGACGTGCTCTCGCGGCTCATCGACCTCGCCCACGGCCGCCGCGTGCGCTGACCCGCTGACACGGACCTCGACGGAGACGGATGCTGCGGCGCGAGGCCGTGCCGCAGCATCCGTGTCTTCTCAGGAGTCGAGGCGGGTGATCGGGGGTGGTGCGTAGGTGCCGTCGAGCACCGCCTCGCCCGGCATGTACATACGCAGGATCGGGCGGAACGCGCCCTCGGGCGTCGGCAGCCAGTTGGCCGCGGCATCCGTGTCCGAAGGCCGCGTGCGGCTCATGCGGATCGTGAGGCCGCCGTCGGCGTCGGTGATGATCCCGGGGGTGCGGTCGCCGACCGAGTAGCGGTCGATCTCGTTCGCGACGAGGTAGAACTCGGGCAGCGCGTACATCGTGACCGACCAGAAGGCCCCGACCGGCGGGGGTGGCGAGATCCGCAGTTCGTACTCGTGCTCGCCCGTGAGCGGCTGCCCGTCGCCGTCGGAGAACGTCATGACGTATGCGGCCTCGTAACCGTGGTTGCCCCACAGCCCGGCCTTGGCGGCCACCGCGCGCTCGACGATCCGGACCTTCGGGTCGGCGATCTTCCACGTGGGATCGTCTTTCGTGCCGACCTCGAAGAAGTCGAGGTTGTAGTCGAACACGTGCAGGGTGTTCGACCACGCCCCTGGCGCAGCGCCCGTGGCGGCGCCGGCCATCGCCTGGGCGATCATGCCGGTGCCGCCCTCGGCGCCGGCGCGCAGGGCGGCCTGCTGCTCGGCGGTCATGCTGCCGACGGGCACGTCGCCGGTGAGGCCGACGGCCGCGAACGACGCCTGCAGCGCCTCATCGCGCGGTGCGGGCGGGAACGCCTGCGACCAGACACGGTACTTCTCCCAGAAGTCGAGAGTGTCGTCGCCCTGCGACGCCACCTCGGGGATGCCCTGGGGCACGGCGTCCGGATCGACAGGGGTGAGGATGAGCGCGTCCTGCAGCGCGTGCACCGCGGGCAGATCGTCGGCGCCGGCACACGACCACCGGCCCACGATCGAGACGACGCGCGTCGGCGCATGCACGACGGTGAGGCCACCGGCATCCCCTTCCCATCCGGGCGGGACGATGAGGAACTCCCCGGCGTCGTTGCCCGTGCCCCGCGTGCCGATGTAGGCGAAGTTGTCGGTCCAGGCGTCGACGAACTGCAGCACGTAGTAGCGATCGGATGCCGGAACCGTGAGTCGGACCGGTCCCACCCCGAGGTCGAGCGAAGCCATCGAGTACACGGTGTCGTTGTTGATCGACACGAACGTGTCGGCCGCCGTCGCCAGCGTGCGCGCGTGCGAGAACGTGTTGAACGGCGCCCGCGGGTTGGACCCGACGCCGGTCGACGTGTAGCGGATCACCTGCTCGAGGTCGAAGACCAGCGGGAACCCGTAGAGGTACGCCTCGGTGGCGAGGAAGTCGAGGTCGGTCACGGCGCTCAGCCCTCCTTCACGAGTTCGGGCAGCCGCCACGTCTTGTCGAACCAGGGCTCGAGCGGCCCGTAGAGCCGGAGCATGGGGAACCAGGACTTGCCCGGGATCGTCGGGATCCAGTTGGACTCCTTGCCCGTCGGCGCCGTCGGAGAGAACCACAGCACGTACGACCCGTCGTCCTCTGCCTGCACGGTGCCCGAGAGGCTGGCGAGCGCGGGGTACGGCGTCGACTGCAGGAGCGAGCGCGTCTGGGTGTCGTACAGGTCGATCGCCCAGAAGTTCTTCGCCGGCGGGTCCGCCGGGATGCGCAGCGAGTACGTCGCGGAGCCGTCGAGCACGTGGCCGTCGGCGTCTTCGGCGGTGTACGCGTAGGCGGAGCCCGCACCCACCTGCGCGTGCGCCATCGCCGGAGTGATCACGGTGGCGAAATAGTGGAACTCCGTGCGGGCGTCGAGGTTGCGGACGCCGTCGCGGAGGAACTCGTGGCTGCCGCCGACGAACGCGTTCTTCCACGACGAGCCCTCCCAGAAGAAGGCGGCCGGATCCCGCGGCTTGTAGACGAGCGCGCGGGAGATCGCGGCGCCGATGCGGGCGGCGTCGTCGAGGATGCCGCGCCGGCGCTCGTCGGGTGCGAACGGGACGCCGTGCGCCAGCCCGATCGCGGCGAGCGTGCCCGCGCGCTCGGGGTCGAGTGCCGTCGTCGGCTCCTCCGAGATCAGCTGTGCGAGCTCTTCGAAGAACGTGAAGTCGTTCGCGTGCACGGTGTTCTGCAGCGCGCCCGCGATGTTCACGAACGTGCTCTCACGGGGCGACCCCGCCTCGCTCAGGGGGTAGATGCGCGTCTGCTTCATCGCGGGGACACCGCCGAGGGTGCGCAGCACGACCCAGTTCGTGTACGTCGGCGACTCGTACGTGTAGTAGCCGTCGGGGCGCTCGCCGTCGTACCCGGGCGGAAGGAAGAGGTACTTCCCGCCCGCGCCCTTGTCGGGCCCGGCGATGCCCATGTCGGCGACGTAGCGGAACCAGAAGTCGTCGACGACGCACAGCGACTGCGGGGGTGCCTCGATGACCGTCGGCCCCCAGGCCTTCAGATCGAGGAACGTGGTGCCGTACGTGGTCTCGGTGTTCGGCGTGAGGTAGATGCTGCCGGAGTTCGCGCGCGGATCGGTGTAACCGATCTTGTCGGGCGCATCGATGCCGACAGTCCGGAGGCCGCTGCGCATCGCCACGAGCGAGGCGCCCGGCACCGCGGTGAGGAACGCATCGATGCCGCGCAGCAGGTCGAGCGCGTCGAAGATCGACTGCACGGAGTCGGCCTGGGGGACGCCATCGAAGAACTCGAAGTCGCCGAACGGCGTCTTCAGGAGATCGGGCGTCGCGAGACGGGTCACCTCCTCCGCCAGCTGCTCCTTCGTCAGTCCCGCCCCCGGGGCGCCGTCGATGGCCATACTCGTCCCTTCGTCGAAAGCGCCGCCCCCCGGCGGCGCCCATCCTTCGCATTGTGCCAGGTGGCGGTGTCGCGGAATGCGAGGGGCGGGGGATGCCGCAGCATCCCCCGCCCCGATCGGCAGCGGCCGTGCGAGCTCAGCCCGCGAGCGTCACCGTGTCGATGGTCACCGCGGCGATGCCGGGGTGGTCGCTGAAGACGCCGTCCATGCCCGCGGCGACGAACGCGCGGATCTCGCCCGCGAGGTCGCCGTGGGCGGCCGGGTCGGCGCTCGAGCGGAAGTCCACCGGCAGGAACTGGTTCTCGGCGCGGAACGTCCAGCCGTGCACCGTCAGGCCTGCGGCGTGCGCGTCGGCGATGACCGCGGTGGGCGTGCCGAGGCGGCCGTGGGCGGTGCGCGGGATCATCACGGACTTCTCGAGGCCCACGCCGTCGGCGTAGGTCGCGATGTCGGCGAGGCCCGCCGGCGTCACGAGATCCTTGTAGGTGCGCGTGTCGCCCGCAAGGGTGAAGTCGTACGGGCGACCCGACCCGTTGACGAGCTGCGCGAGGGTGACGTCGGTCATCCCGTCGAGGTCGCGGAGGTTCGCGGTCTCGAAGCTCTGCAGGATCACCGGCGCGTGAGCGCGGTCGAGCCCGTTCGCCTTCAGGGCTGCGACGAGGGGCTCCTCGAGCGACAGCCCGATCGAGTCGAAGTACGACGGATGCTTCGTCTCGGGGTAGACGCCGACGGGCCGGCCGTCGCAGCTCACCGAGTGGCGCGCGAGGTCCATGACCTCGTCGAGGGTCGGGATGACGTAGAGCCCGTCGAACGCGGTGTTGGCCGGACGCGTCTGCGGCAGGCGCTCCTTGGCGCGCAGGGTGCGCAGCTCGGCGAACGTGAAGTCCTCCGTGAACCAGCCGGTGATCGAGGCGCCGTCGATGACCTTCGTGGTCTTGCGCGCCGCGAACTCGGGCCGGGCCGCGACATCCGTGGTGCCGCCGATCTCGTTCTCGTGACGGGCGACGAGCACGCCGTCCTTCGTGGAGACCACGTCGGGCTCGATGTAGTCGGCGCACTGCACGATCGCCGTCTCGTACGCGGCGAGCGTGTGCTCGGGGCGCGAGCCGCTCGCGCCGCGGTGCCCGATGAGGCTGACCGTCGACGGCTCGATCTTCGTCTTGTCGAGGTCGATGATCGCGAACTCCGTGTCATCCGGCGTGCCCGGGATGCGCGCGTCGTTGCCCGGGTAGTTGTTGTCGTTGCCGATGAGGAGGCTGCCGTCCTTCAGCTGCACGACGGTCTCGAACGACTGCACCGGCAGCGAGTAGATCTCGCCGGTGCCGTACCCGTCGCCCGCGCCGATCCCGTGCGGGTTGGCGATCCGCAGCGCGTCGAGCACGAGCGTCTTCTCGAGGTAGCCCTCGGCGTCGGTGCGGCGCAGGTCCACCTGGTAAACGCGCTTGGTCACCGACTGCTCGCCCTCGAAGTCGTCGCGCTCGATGAGCAGCAGCACGTCGTTGCGCACGGTGAACGCGTCGCCGATGACGTTCGGCTCCTGGTCCGTCTGGTAGCTCCACGTGCGACCGGTGTAGGCGCCGGCGCGGGTGTCGAACTCGAGGATCTCGCGGCGACGCAGATCGCTGTCGTCCGCGTACGAGCCCTCGACGACCGGGTACAGGTACCGCCCGTTCACCGAGGCGGCGAGGGCCTCGAAGCCACGGCTCGCGCGCACGCGCGGCGTCTCATCCGGCTGCAGGTAGGGGTTCTGCGGCGACTTGGCGCCGTCGAGCGCGTACGGCTTCTCGAGCAGCGTGCCCTCGGCGTCGAAGTGCAGCAGGAACGGGCCGAACTCCTCGCCGACCCAGAACGTGCCGTCCTTGGCCTTGACGACCGACTCGATGTCGAAGTCGGCGCCGGTGAGGAGCCGGTCGGCCGTCCCGTCGTTCACGATCGGGAAGTCGAGCACGTTGTTGCGGTCGTTGTACGACACGAACCGCTCGATCCGGATCTCGCCGGCGCCGCCGTCGGCGGTCTGCCAGGCCGGGCGCACGACGTAGTTGCGCAGCAGGAAGTCGGCGGAGTTGGCCTTGGCGCCGAACCCGTTGTCGGGCTGCGCCCAGAACGTGCCGTCGCCGTTGTCGATCGCGGCCGAGAAGCCGGGGATGACCTGGCCGTCCCAGGGGCCGGTGCGGCCGTTGGCCGAGCCGGCGAGGGCGCCCGACGCCGGGCCCGGCTCGAGGTGATCGGCCGACAGCGTGGCGCGCGCGACCAGCGTCGGCACGTGCGTCTGCACGTAGGGCGACGGCGAGTTCGCGGACGCTGTGGCGACCGGCTGGGCGGAGGCGGCGGTGGCGGGGAGCAGGGCGACGGCGGTGGCCGTCGCTGCTGCCGCGGCGAGAAGGCGCGGCAGGACGCGTCGTGTGGGGAATCGGCTCATGCCCTCGACGCAACCGGGCTCGTCCAGCCACGCGCTGACGAGGGGGCGACCGACCCGCGACCGCTCGGTGAACGGGCGGCGAGGGGCTCGTGAGAACGGTCTCACACACGGCGGGACGACGGATGCTGCGGCACCCGCCCTGATCAGGGCCCGGCGCGGTCCTTCTCAGAGTGCAGCGAGCAGCGCCGCGAGCGGCGGCGGCACCCGTTCGAGCGGGACCGCCTCGGCGAGCAGTCGCGCGTAGCGTGCCTTGTTGCCGCTACGGCCGCCGAAGAAGCGCGCGAGCTGCGCCTCCACGGGGCGGTCGCGCTGGAACGGCTGCCGCTGCAGACCGCGGAACGAGTCGAGCTCGCCCTGCTCGGCGATCACCGCCTCGACCGCCGCGACGCCGAGAGCGCGCACGAACTCGGCCTCGAGGTCGGGGTCGCACACGAACACCGTGTCGAGCACGCGCTCGAAGTCGGCGCGCTCGCCGCGGTCGACGAGTCCGAGCAGACGCGTACCCGAGAGCTCGGCCGCCGCGCGGCGGGCGCCCTTGGAGCCGCCCACGACGCGGATCCGCGGCATCCGCATCCCCAGCCGGGCCGCCAGCGTCTCGACGGCGATCCGGTCGCTCTCCCCCTCGACCAGCACGACGCTCATGCGGCCTCTGCTTCGGCACGCTCCTCGTCGAGGATCTCCCGCAGGCGGGGGGCCAGCGACGCGGTTCCCGTGACGAGGGTCGACACGATCCACTCCGGCGCGCCGGAAGGGACCGGCATGGTGAGCAGGCCTTTCGCCTGGGGCTTGTTCGCGACGTGCTGCGGCACGATCGCGACGCCGAGCCCGCGTACGACCAGGTCGAGGAGGGTGTGGACGTCGTCGACGCTGCAGCGGACCCGCCGCTCTACGCCGTGCCGGCGGAACGCGTCGTCGTTGATGGTGCGCAGGGCCCACGCCGGCCGGAAGTCCACGAAGTCGGCGTCGCGGAGATCCTTCCAGCGCGAGACCGGCCGCTCGGCGAGCGGGTGGCCGGGCGGGATGAGGAGGACGAGCGGGATCCGCGCGAGCTCTTCGACAGCCAGTGCCGGCGCGGGGTCGGCGCTCGCGACGAAGGCGACATCGAGCTCGCCGGCCTCGACGTGCTCGACCAGCTGATGCGACCCCGCCTGCACGAACTGGATGTCGACCGCGGGGTGGCGGCGGTGGAAGCGCTCGAGGAGCAGATTCACGTCCACGGCGCCCAGGCACTGTTCGGCCCCGACGCGCAGCGAGCCCGCGAGCTGGTGCGACGCGCGGATGACGGCGTCCCTCCCGGCCGCCGTCTGGGCGAGGATCTCGCGGGCGTGCGGCAGGAGCGCGAGGGCGGCGGGCGTCGGCTCGACCGACCGCGTGGTCCGCTCGAACAGCCTCGCGTCGAGCTCCTGCTCGAGGCGGCGGATCGCCGCCGACAGTCCGGACTGCGAGACGCGGCACCGCTCGGCCGCGCGCGTGAAGTGCCGCTCCTCGGCGAGGGTGACCAGGTACTCGAGCTGGCGGTGCTCCATGACGCCTCCTGCCGTGACGACACCGCGGGACGCGGCATCCATTCACAAGACTTCTCAATCGCAGAATATACAGTTGTTGGACTTCTTTGTGGACTGTGCCTAGCGTGGACCGCGCAGGACACCCGACCCGAGAGCGGACCATGAAGACCATCGAACTCACCGGCATCGGCCGACCGGCACCCAATGTGGTGCTCGGCCTCATGCGCATCCAGGACCTCGACGACGACGCCGTGCGCACGCTCGTCCGCACCGCGCGCGACGCAGGGATCGACTTCTTCGACCACGCCGACATCTACGGCCGCGACCTGCACGGCTGCGAGGTGCGCTTCGCCGAGGCCATGCGGCTCTCGCCTTCCGAGCGCGCGCAGGTCACGATCCAGACGAAGGCCGGCATCGTGCGCGAAGGTCCGTACTTCGACTTCTCGTACGAGCACATCGTCGAGTCGGTCGAGGGATCGCTGCGCGCCCTCGACACCGACTACATCGACATCCTGCTGCTGCACCGGCCCGACGCCCTCGTCGAGCCCGATGAGGTCGCCCGGGCGTTCGACGAGCTCGAGGCGGCGGGCAAGGTGCGGGCGTTCGGCGTCTCGAACCACACGCCGCGCCAGATCGATCTGCTCAAGAAGTCGGTGCGCCAGCCGATCGTCGCGAACCAGATCCAGCTGTCGATCACCCACTCCCCGACCATCGCGCAGGGCGTGGCCGCGAACATGCAGGGTGAGGAGCAGTCGCTCACGCTCGACGGCGGCGGCATCATCGACTACTGCCGTCTGCACGACATCGCGGTGCAGGCGTGGTCGCCGTTCCAGGCCGGCTTCTTCACCGGCGTGTTCCTCGACTCGCCGGACCACCCCGAGCTCAACGCCGTGATCGACCGGCTGGCCACCACCTACGACGTGCCGCCGATCGCGATCGCGGTCGCGTGGATCACCCGCCACCCGGCGCTCATGCAGGTGGTGCTCGGCACGACCAACCCCGAGCGGGTGAGCGGTGCGGCCGAGGGCTCCGACATCCCCCTCACGCGCGCCGAGTGGTACGAGCTGTTCCGGGCCGCCGGCTACCGTGTGCCCTGACGCGTCCCCGGTCTCGTCGAGCCGAGGCGTTTCCGCCGAGACCGGGGAGCTCCCCCTCGGTCTCGGCGGAAGTCCCCTGGTTCGCCGTCGAAAGCGGGCAGGCTCACTGTCGGGAGAACTCCGATGCGCGCTGGATCTGGTCGGGCGTCGGGGTGACGCCGGTGTACCGCTCGAACTGCCGGGCCGCCTGCAGCGCGATCACCTCGCCACCGGTGATGACCGGGATGCCGCCACTGCGCGCCGCCTGGATCAGCGGTGTCTCGGCGGGGTAGGCGACGACATCGAACACGGTCTGCGCCGCGTCGATGTGCTCCTGCGAGAACGACAGGACGTCGGCGTCGGCTCCGGTCATGCCGAGCGGGGTGACGTTCACCAGCACCGCGTGCCCGGGCGCCGGGTCTGCCGCGGTGCTGCGGTAGCCGTACTTCGCGGCGATCTGCTCGCCGGCCTCGATGTTGCGGGCGACCACGGTCACGTCGTCGAAGCCCGCACCGCGGAACGCCGCCACGACCGCCTTGCCCATGCCGCCCGATCCGCGGACGAGCACCGGAAGGGCGGGGTCGACCGCGTGTCGCTCGAGCAGCTCCGCGACGGCCTCGTAGTCGGTGTTCGAGGCGATGAGCCGCCCGCCGTCGTTGACGATCGTGTTCACGGACTCGATCGCCGCGGCGGAAGGCTCGATCTCGTCGACGAGCGGGATCGCCGCCTCCTTGAACGGCATCGACACCGAGCAGCCGCGGATGCCGAGCGCCCTCACCCCGCCGATCGCCGCCTCGATGTCGTCGGTCGTGAACGCCTTGTAGATGAAGTTCAGTCCGAGCTCGTCGTAGAGGAAGTTGTGGAACCTCGTGCCGATATTCGACGGGCGAGCGGCAAGGGAGATGCAGAGGACCATGTCCTTGTTCAGAATGGGCACACTGCCATTGTGCCGCGCCGCCGTTGTCCGACCCCCGGACGACGATGCATGAGGCGACGCACGCGTCGCCCCCCTCGAAGGAGAGCACACGATGACTGCGATCGAATACCGCCGGCTCGAGCCCGTCACCGTCTATGCGGCATCGGGCGTTGCACCCGGCGGAGAGGATGTGCCCGCCGTGATCGACCGCGTCCTGCCGCCGCTGCACGACGCGCTCGAAGCAGCCGGCGTCGAGTACCGCGAGCCCGGCACGTTCTGGTACGAGTCGCTCGACGGCGGCGACCTACGCGTGTGGGTCTCGTGGACCGCCGGCGCCGAGCCGGTCGACGGCGAGGGCTGGCAGGTCGTGGAGCTGCCCGCCGCCGAGCGGGCGGCCGTCACGACCTACCGCGGCGAGATGAGCGGCATCGGCGAGGCATGGGGCGCATTCATGCAGGCAGTGGCGGCCGACGGCGGCGAGTTCGACGGCCCGTGCCGCGAGGTGTACCTGCAGGCCGACGGCCCGCAGTCCACGTGGGTGACCGAGCTGCAGCAGCCCCTCGCCTGAGGCCGCCTGCACCGCGCAGGAAGACGGATGCCGCGCGTCGCGGCATCCGTCTTCGTTCGCGGTCGCGCGCCGCCCAGCCGCCAGCATTGAATCGACTCTTGATAGGCGATTATCGATTAGTGTAGCGTCGCGATCGTTCCGTCTCCGTCGCCTGCGCGGGACGGACCATCCCCGTCAGAGACCGCGCCGTCGCGGTCGCACACGAAAGGGCTGGAACATCGCGATGAAGCGATTCTTGTCAGTACTCGCGTTTGTCGGCACGATGGTCGCCGCCACCGCGACCGCCGCGCACGCCGCGCCCGACCCGGCCGCTCATGCCGAGATCTTCGTCGCCCCCGACGGCGATGACGGTGCAAGCGGCGCCATCGACTCTCCCCTGCGCACGCTCGAGGGCGCGCGCGACGCCATCCGCGAGCTCAAGTCGTCGGCCGGACTGCCCGAGGGCGGGGTGACCGTCTCGCTGCGCGAGGGCAGCTACCCCCGCACCGAGGCTTTCGAGCTCGATGCAGGGGACTCCGGCTCGGCGGAGTCGCCCATCACCTACCGCTCCTACCCCGGCGAGACCGTCACCCTGACGGGCGGCATCACCCTCGACTCCGCCGCCTTCGAACATGTCGCCGACGAGGCGGTGCTCGGCCGCATCGTGGACGAGTCCGCGCGCAGCAAGGTGATCGCGATCGACCTCGCCGCGGCGGGCATCACCGACTACGGCCGGCTCAGCAGGCACGGCTACTGGAAGGCCAACGACGTGAGCACCGTGCCGCCGATGGAGCTCTACATCGGCGGCGAGGGCATGACCCTCGCGCGATGGCCCAACGAGGGCGCGACCGTGCAGATGGACGAGATCCTCGATCCCGGTCCCACCCGCAAGGACGCCGACCTGCAGGAGCGCGGCGGCACGTTCAGCTACACCTACGACCGCCCGCAGCACTGGACCCAGGCCGACGACGTATGGCTCGACGGCATCTTCGGCTACAGCTGGGAGTGGTCGTACAACAAGATCGCCGCGATCGACCCTGAGGCGAAGACCATCACCCTCCGCTACGGCGAGATGTCGGGCCTCATGAAGACCTGGTTCGAGGACTTCCACTTCGCCGAGAACCTCCTCGAAGAGCTCGATGCGCCCGGCGAGTACTACATCGACCGCGAGAGCGGACAACTGTACCTCGTGCCCAACCAGGCGTTCCTGGGCGGCGCGCGAGCGACCGTCACCATGCTCGGCGAGCCGATGCTGCGCACCGACGGAACGTCGCACGTGTCGTTCGAGGAGCTCATCCTCGAGTACGGGCGCGCGAACGCGGCGGTGATCCTCGGGGGCAGCCACGTGAGCATCGAGCGCAGCGACATCCGCAACTTCGCCGACGGAGGCGTGCTGATCAACTCGCCCGGCCGGTACACGTACGACGGCATCCCGGTGAACCGGGGCGGGCGCGACCACGCGGTCGTCGACTCGCACCTGCGTCACATCGGCGGCGTGCCGGTGGTGCTGCAGGGCGGCGACAAGACCACGCTCGAGCCCGGCCGTAACCGGGTCGAGAACTCGCACATCCACGACTTCGCGTACTACCACAAGGCCTACAACCCGGGCATCATGTTCGACGGCGTCGGCAACATCGGCCGCAACAACGAGATCCACGATGCGCCGCATCCGGGGATCATCGTGCACGGCAACGACCACCTCATCGAGCGCAACGACATCTACGACGTCTGCAAGACATTCCAGGACCTCGGCGCGATCTACATGAACGCCGGCGCCACGCCGCAGCAGCGGGGCACGGTGATCCGGCAGAACTACTTCCACGACACCGGCATCGGCCGGCTCGGCGTGGAGGGCATCTACCCCGACAACCTCACGATGGGGCTCACCATCGAGGAGAACGTCTTCTACCGGATGGGCAACGACGCGATCAAGAGCGGGTCGGGCGACTACATCACCGCCCGCAACAACGTGTTCGTCGACACCCACGTGCCGTACGACAACTACGAGATGTGGATGGGCGATCAGCCCGGCAACACCGTCGACACCTCCTACATGCCGGGATGGATCGAGCTGTTCGAGGCGAACAACGGCTTCGTGGGCACGCCGTACGGCGAGAAGTACCCCGAGCTGCTGACGTTCTTCGACGAGAACCACTACTTCCCCGCGAACAACGTGTTCGAGAAGAACGTGACCTGGAACCCGACGCTCACCCGTTCCGGCCAGGTCAACGAGCACGGCGCGCGCGACGTGAAGAACCTGATGAACTACGCCGACAACTGGGTCGCGGGTGAGGACCCGGGCTTCGTCGACTGGCAGACGGGCGACTTCCGTCTCCGCGAGGACGCCGCCGTCTTCGACCAGATCCCCGGGTTCGCCGCGATCCCGTTCGAGCTGATCGGCCCGCAGGGCAAGATCGGCGTGCCGCACGGACCCGACTCGGTGGCGCTGCAGAGCGTGCACCTGCCCGCCGAGCAGCTCACGGTCGACCTCGGCAAGACGACCAGTCTGCGCGCCGAGATCGTTCCGTGGAACGCCTCGAACCCGGCGGTCGACTACGCGTCGAGCGACCCGTCGGTCGCGACCGTCGACGCGTCGGGACTCTTGACCGCGCTGCTGCCGGGCGAGACCGTCATCACCGTCGCCTCGAAGGCCGATCCCGCCATCACCGACCAGATGGTGGTCGTCGTGGCCGACGGAGACGGTGTCATGCACGCGACCGACTTCGAGGCGGGCGCGAACGGCTGGCCGGTCGACCCCAACCGCGCGATCGTGGAGGACGCGGACGGCGAGCACTGGTACCGGATCAAGGGCGGTGCGAACTCGCAGCTGCCCCGCAACTTCACGGACTACGTGCTCGACTTCCAGGTGCGCACGCCCGCGGTCGTCCCGGAGGGCGGCATCATGCTGATCTACGACCGCACCGGAACGAACCCGGGCGGCTATGTGCGCTACCGTCACGCGGAGACCGGTCCGACCTGGACGATCTACGGCGCTCACTGGCAGACGCTCAAGGAGGTGAAGCTGCCCGCCGGTGCGGGGCTCGCACCCGACACCGCGTACGACGTGCGCATGGTCGTGAAGGGCTCCGGCGTGCAGGTGACTGTCGACGGCGAGCAGATGATCGAGGGACCCAACCCCTCGCCGACGGCCTCGGGCAAGGTCGGGTTCTACGTGGAGAAGTTCACGGCGCTCGATTTCGACGACGTCACCTTCTCGATCGTCCCGACCGCCGTCACCGGGATCGACGTCTCGCCCGACCAGGCGACGCTCGAGCCCGGCGAGCGCCTCACGCTCGACCTGTCGGTGACCCCGTCCGACGCGACCAACCCGCGCGTCGAGTGGACCTCCGACGCGCCCGAGGTCGCGACCGTCGACGAGACGGGGCGCGTGACCGCACTCGCCGCAGGGCGGGCGACCATCACGGCGACCTCGCTGGCGGATGCCTCGATCACCGCGACCTCGACGGTGGAGGTGCAGGCGGCCGAGCATCCGGTCATAGACGTGGTGACCCCGCTGCTCGATCCCGCGGGGTGGCCGGTCTCCGACGCCGTCGATTTCGACGAGGGCAGCCTCCGGATCGACGCTGAGGGTGTGTACGGCTACGGCGCCGAGACGTTCGGCAGCGGACTGCTGCGGCTCCGTGCGGCCGTGGACGCCTTCGACGGCGGATGGTACGGCTTCGCCGTGCGCTCCGACCGCGCGGGCGACCCCACGTGGGTGAACGGGAACAAGGGCTACCTGGTGGTGATCAAGGAGGACACGATCGAATTCCAGAGCTGGAAGCCCCAGCAGACGATGCTCGACGTCATCCCCAACACCGTCATCCGGGCCGGCGAGGAGCACGAGCTGGAGTTCGGCGCGGTCGAGGTCGACGCGGGGGCCCGTCTCGTCCTGCGCGTCGACGGCGAGACGGTCTGGAGCCACCTGGACGCCGGCGCGTCGAACCCGATCGCCGACGACGGGTACCTGAACGTGTACCACTACGTCGAGCAGAACGCGCTGCGGCTGCAGCCGGCCGTGCTCGATGACGGTGCGACGTCCGCGCCGGGTACGGGCAGCCTCTCGAACACGAGCGGGTGGGAGCACGGCCTGCACGACGGAGACTACGACGTGGTCATGAACCTGTGGTGGGGCACGCCGGGCACTCTGTTCCGCCTGTACGAGAACGGCGAGCTCGTGGCCACCAAGGTGCTCACGGCGACCGAGGGCATGTCGCAGACGACGGGCGTGAGCTTCGCGGGCAAGCCGAACGGCACCTACGTGTACACAGGCGAGCTGGTGAACTCGAAGGGCGCGACGGCGACGACTTCGACGACGGTGAAGGTCATCCACGCCGCGCCGGGCGCACCGAAGGCGTCGCACGACAACCGCGATCGTGACGGCGCCTTCACGGCGACGGCCGACCTGTGGTGGGGCACCAACGCGACGTCGTACCGGTTCGAGCTCGACGGCGTCGTCGTCGGTTCGGGCGAGCTGGTCGCCGCGACGCCCGGCGCCCAGCACGCCTCGGTCGAGCTCACCGGCGTGGCGCCCGGCGACCACACCCTGGTCGCCGTGTTCGCCAACGGGAACGGCGAGACGGCGTCCAAGCCGGTGAAGGTCACCGTGAGGTAGCCTCCGCGCATGGGGGAGGGCGCCCACGCGCCCTCCCCCATGCGCCTGCCTAGGATGGCGCCAGACCCGCGAAGGAGCGATTTCGACATGACCTCAGCTGCATCCACCCTCGTCTTCGTCGGCGATTCGATCACCGATGCCGGGCGCGACCGCAGCGACGTCGGCTCGCTCGGCGACGGGTTCGTGCGCCTCGTGGCCGACGAACTCGGCCGGGAGGAGGCATCCGTCCGCGTCGTCAACGTCGGCATCGCGGGCAACAGGGCCGTCGACCTCGCACGGCGGTGGGATCAGGATGTCGCGCCGCACGGCGCCGACGTGCTGACGCTCTTCGTCGGGGTCAACGACATGTGGCGGCGCTTCGACCAGGACGATCCGACGAGCGCCGAGGATTTCGAGGCGACCTACCGGCGGATGATCGCCGCGGCCGATGCCGCGCGCGGGCTCGTCCTGATGGAGCCGTTCTTCCTGCCGGCCCGGGAGGAGCAGCGCGAGTGGCTCGGCGACCTCGACCCCAAGCGCGACGTCGTGCGCCGGCTTGCCGAGGAGGCGGGGGCGGTGCTGGTGCCACTCCACGGCATCCTGTCCGCCGTGGCGGAGCGGGAGGGTGTCGCGGCGGTCGCGCCGGACGGCGTCCATCCCACGGCGAGGGGGTCGCGCCTGATCGCCGACGCCTGGCTGGACGCGTACGAATCGCTCTCGCGAAGGGATTAACGATTGTCGATTATGAAGTACCCTGGGCAGATGACCGACCCGCTCACCTCGCTCACCGGGCTCAAGCGCGGGCTGCTCTCCGACCAGATCTACGACCTGATCAAGGCGATGATCAAGGACACCACGCTCGCTCCCGGCGAGCAGCTCGTGGAGTCGCAGCTGGCGCGTCGCCTGCAGGTCAGTCAAGCGCCCGTCCGCGACGCGCTCAAGCGTCTCTCGCATGAGGGCCTGGTCACCCACATCCGCCACCAGGGCAACTTCGTCGCGAGCTACACGTCCGAAGAGGCCGAGCAGGCGAAGGTCGCGCGTGCCGCCCTCGAGGAGCTCGCCGGAGCGCTCGCGTGGCGCCGCCTCGACGACGAGTCGCATGCGCACCTCGTCGCCCTGATCGAGGGGATGCACGCCGCCGCCGCCGAGCGCGATCTCACCGAGTTCCGCGAGCTGGACTTCACCTTCCACCGCGCCGTCATCGAGGCCAGCGGCAACGTCTACCTCCCGCGCATGTGGGACATCATCGAGCCGAGTCTGCGCTCCATGCACGTGCTGGGCGATCCGGAGTTCGCCGGAGACTGGCACGAGGTCGCCGAGTGGCACCGCAGCCTCCTCGATCAGCTCTCGGGCGACGACCGTGACGCGTGCGCAGCGCTGTTCCGCGCTCACGCGGCGGGCACGCTCCTGGAGGGTGAGCCCGGGGCCGGGCCGGCGGCTCAGTCCGAGCAGGCGACCGCGTAGCAGCGCTGCGCCGTGCCCGCCCAGAACGCGGTCGCCTCGTCGGCGCCGAGCGCGGGCAGGGCGGCGGAGGTGCGCTCGACCACCTCGGTGTAACGCGCGAATCGCGTACTCACCGGCCAGTCGCTGCCGAACATCAGGCGCTCGGGACCGAGCGTGTCCAACGCGTGGGCGACGGCGGTGCGTACCCGAGTGTCGTCGCCGTCCCCGCCCCGGACCAGCCCCGAGACCTTGGCCATCGCGTTCGGCCGGCACGCGAAGGCGGCGAGGCCCGCGCGCCAGTCGGCCTCGGGCGCCTCGCCGCTCAGCGCGAGATGGCACACGACGATGGGCAGCGCAGCATGTCGCGCCGCCAGGGCGGCAGCGGCGGGGAGCTGCTCGGAGCGGATGAGCAGCTCGAGCGCCCGGCCGCTCTCGGCCAGTCCGCGCGCCAGCGCATCCAGCCCCGGCACGTCGCCGAAGTCGGGAGCGCCGGAGGGCGTGGCGAGGCGGATGCCGGCGACCCGCGCGCCGACGGCGCCGGCATCGGTCCGATCGATGACCGACTGAGCCATGCCGGCCCATGCGGCGGCATCCGTCCTCGCGTCGTACTGGAGGACGAGGGCGCCGAGGAACGGCGACGCCGCCGCCGTGCGCGCGAGCCAGTCCGCCTCCTCGAGCGTGTCGGCCGCCTGCACGGCGATCGCCCCGGCCACCGGGGACGATGCGCTGCGGGCGAGCGCGGCGAGCTGGTCGACGAGGGCTGCGCGGGGCAGGCCGAGGTCGGGACGCCACCACGACAGCGGGACGGCGTCGACGTCCCACAGGTGGACGTGGGCGTCGATGATCGCGGGGCTCACGCCCGCTCCAGCTCTTCCCACAGCTCGTCGGGGATCGCGGCGGCCGCCCCGTCGACGAAGTCGTCGACCTCGGCGGGGGTGCGCGCGCCGATGACCACGGCCTCGACCGGTGGACGCCGGAGGGGGAAGCGCGCCGCTGCGTGACGCAGCGCGACGCCGTGCGCGGCGCACGCGGTGTCGAGCCGGCGGGCGCGCGTGACGAGCTCGGGGTCGGCCGGCTTGTAGTCGAAGTACGCCGCGCCATCCGGATCGGCGAGGATGCCCGAGTTGAAGACGCCGGCGGCGATGACCCCCACCCCGTGCTCGCGCGCGGCGGGCAGCAGGTCGGCCTCGCCCGTTCTGTCCAGGAGGGTGGTGCGGCCCGCGATCATGACGACGTCGACGGGGGCCTCGCGCACGAACCGCGCGAGCGGCTCGTTCCACACCATCCCCACGCCGATCGCCCGCACGACACCCTCGTCGCGCAGCTCGACGAGCGCCGGGATCGCGGTGCGCAGCGCCTGGTCGACGTCCTCCGGGTCGTGCAGGTGGAGCAGGTCGATGCGGTCGGTGCCGAGCCGCGCCAGACTGCCCTCGAGGCTGCGCAGCACGCCGTCGCGCGAGAGGTCGCCGACCGTGCTCGCGCCGATCCCTCCCACGGCCGTGTCGCGCCCTTCGGCGTCGACGATGCGGCGGCCGACCTTGGTGGCGATGACCACGGAGTCGCGCCGCACTCCCGCCAGTGCCCGTCCCAGTCGCCGTTCGCTCGCCCCCGCACCGTAGTGCGGGGCGGTGTCGACGAAGCGGATGCCGCGGGACAGCGCCCGCTCGACGGTCGCGACCGCGTCATCCTCACCGACGGCGGTGTACAGGTTGCCGATCGGCGCGCAGCCGAGGCCCAGCACGTCGGACGCGCCGGCCGCCGGGTTCAGCGGGCGAAGGCCCGGGCGGAACGCCACGATTCGTACTCCTCGCGGGTATCGGGCGTCAGGGGGTAGTAGTCGCTGAGTCGCGCGCCTTCGTCGAGGCGGTGGCGGCTGAAGACCTCCCACTCCTCGTGGTCGCGGGCGGAGTCGACGACCTCGCCCGCCATGGCCTGCGGGATGATGACGGGGCCGTCGTCATCTGCGACGACGAGATCGCCGGGCAGGCACAGTGCGCCGCCGACCGCCACCGGCACGTCGTACGCCCACGGGAACAGCTCGGACTGCGACGCGTAGTGCGGCGTGACACCCGTCGACCAGACGGGCAGCCCGAGGTTGCGGATGCGTCCGGAGTCTCGGATCCGCCCGTCGACGACGATGCCGACGCCGCCCTTGCGCTGGAAGTAGCGGGCGAGGATGTCGCCGATGCAACCGGAGAACTGGCTGCCGTACGCCTGGATGACGAGGACGTCGCCGGGCTGCACGGTCTCCATGACGGCCCACAGTGCGGTGTGGCGCTCGACGTACTCCTGGCCGAGCCCCGAAGCGAGGTCCTCACGCTGCGGCATGAACTGCAGCGTGATCGCCGACCCGACGATGCGCTGACCGGGCTGCAGCGGGCGAGGGCCCTCCACGAACGACCGGGTGACCCCGAGCCCGTGCAGCTTCGCGCAGGCGGTCGCCGACGAGACGCGGTCGAGCCCGCTGATCGCGTCGAGGCTCGCGCGCTCGAAGCCGTCGCCGCGGACGGGCAGGCGCAGCGAGGGCCGCGGCAGTGGGGCGGTGGTGTCGGTCATGTGGTCCTCCTCGTGAGGGTCGTTCGATCGGCGTCCGGCGGCGGGGTCACCCGGCCGCCCCGATCGAGGCGTCGGCGACGACGCCGGCGTGGCGGGGCCGCCCCGTGGCGGGGGCGGTGATGAGCGTGAGCGCGGCGCGGTGCGACGGCGGAAGCTCGACGATCACGTCTTCGGCATCGACGTCGGCGGTGTGCGCGACCGGGCTGCCGGCGGTGGCCAGGTACGCCGTGGAGCGCCCCGGCCAGTCGGCATCGCGCTCGCCGCGCGACACCACGGCGGCCACCTGCTGCTGCCCGAAGCGCGAGGGACGCACGCGCACGCGCCGCGCGCTCGTGGACGACAGGTTCACCAGCTCGAGCTCGATGCGGTCGCCGTCGAGCCCGGTGACGAGGGCCGCGACATCCGGTGGCAGGCCCGGGCGGCGTCGATCGGCGTCTTCGTACGCCACTGCGGCGAACGGCAGCCCGCCGTTGTAGAGCACCTGCGGCGTGCCGGTGATCAGCTGGCCGAGCACCTCGGTGACGACCGGATTGACGCGCTGCCAGAAGTGCAGGTGCACGGTCGCCGGGTCGAGCAGCTCGGTCTGCATCACCGCCATGCGGCGGGCCACCTGGCCCAGCGCCATCGAGAGGGCGCTCACCGGGTAGTCGTCGAGCTCGCCGTCGAGGAAGGCGAGCCACGGCGCCTCGTGCCCGGCCTCGACCTTGTCACGGAAGGGCTTCACGGGCTCGTCGGTGGCGGGAAGGCCCTCGACCGCCCGCCGCAGCCGCGCGCGGTCGGCTGGGTCGCGCGTCCACCACCAGAGCCATGTCGGCAGCTCCATCGGCACGGGACCGTAGTCGAACCAGCCGTGGCGGCCGAACCGGTAGGGCACCAGCAGCATCGGAGTGTCGGCATCCGTTCCGAGGCGTGCCATCGCGCCGCCGCGCAGGCTGAAGGGCGTCTCGGCAACCGACGCGACGACGCCCTGCTCCATCACGGTGTCGAGCATCGTGCGGGTGAGGTCGAGCGCGCCGTCGTCGCCCGAGACCAGGGCGGCGTTGAGGCCGCCGATGAGCGTGCTCATGCCCACCGAGTGCAGCCCGTGCGGCCATGTCCAGCCGTAGTGGCCGCCATGCCAACGGCCGTCGTGCAGCCCGCCGACGGTGCCGTCGGGGGCGACGTTGTCCGGGAGCAGGCCTCCGTTGAGGGCGGCGCGCTCCCGCCACCCGTCCACGTAGCGCACGATCCACTCCGCCGACGCCGCGTCGCCGTCGTAGAGCCACCGGTTGGCGGCGAGGCTCGTGGCGGCGAGATTCACGGGCACGTCGCCCGCAGCGAGGCGCTGCATGGCGCGGCCCATCGCCTCGGCGTTCGCCGGATCCTCCAGGTCGTCCCAGCTCTCGATGCCCGGGAGGTACTCCAGCGGCAGGCCGTAGGGCCGCATCTCGCGCTGCGCGGCGGTGTACGCCTGCCACTCCGGCCCGAGGCCCGACAGCGGCCCGCGCGCACCGGTGTGCGGCGCCCGGATGATGTTGCGCTCCGGGTCCCAGTTGCCGTGCGCGGGATCGGTGTAGAGCTCCGCGAACCGGCGGGCGCGCTCGGCGAACGCCTGATCGGCGGGGTCGGCCGCGCACAGCCCGTAGAAGAAGAGGAGCGACTCGCCCTGGTGGAACCAGTCATAGCCGTTCTCGTACTCGCCGGTCAGCATTCCGGACTCGGTGAGCTGACGCGTCACGCCCTCCCAGTGGTGCTTCGCGCGACCGAGGATGTCGTCGCTGCCGCCGAGGGCATAGAAGGCCGGCCAGTTGAAGAACGGCTCGTAGAGGTCGTCGACGCCGTCGCGGGAGTCGAACCCGCCCGCGCCGCGGATGCGGCCGTCGGGCTCGCAGTATCGGTCGGAGAACGCGCGCCAGGCGATTTCGATCTCGTCGAACAGGCGTCGCTCGAGCACGGCCCACGCGGGCACCTCGCGCAGCGGAGTGGTGAGGATCCGGGTTGCGGGCACGGCTCAGCCCTTCGTCGCGCCGGCCACGAGGCCGCCGATGATGTGGCGCTGCATGATGACGAAGAAGATCACCGCGGGCGCGATGGCGAGCAGGAGCGTCGGGAAGACGGTGGTGTAGTCGGTCGAGAACTCGCCGACAGCTGCGTAGACGCCGGTCGTCACGGTGTAGATGCCCGAGCTCGGGCCGAGGATGACCTGCGGGCTGACGAAGTCGTTCCAGACGCCGATCGAGTTCAGCACGATGACCGTGGCGACGATCGGCCGCATGATCGGGAAGACGCACGACCAGAAGGCGCGGATGCGGCCGGCGCCGTCGAGCGCCGCCGCCTCGTCGATGTCGCGCGGCACGGTGCGCAGGTAGGCGGCGAACAGGAAGATCGTGACGGGAAGGGTCGCCGCCGTCTCGAACAGGATGAAGCCGGGGATCGTGTTGATCAGGCCGAGCAGGCGCAGCACGAACACCACCGGGATCAGCGTGACCTGCCCCGGGATGAACAAGCCTGACACGAACAGCAGCAGCAGGGCCAGGTGCCATTTCGACCGCCCGCGGGCGATGACGTAAGCGACCGGGGCGGCCAGCGCGATGCAGCACACGTTCACCAGAGCGACGAACAGCAGTGTGATGCCGTAGGCGCCGATGACGTTGAACTTCTCGCTGGTGATCGCCTGCAGCAGATACTCGAGCGTGAACATCTCCGGGCTGATCGCGAGCGGATGCCGCAGGATGTCCTCCTGCGTCTTGAAGGCGCTGATCACCATGATGTACAGCGGCACGAGCATGACGAGCGCGCCGGCGCCGAGCAGCACCCACTTCACGGTGGCGGCGAGGGCGGAGGTGCGCATGCTCTGCGGGCCGGTGCGCGCGCCGCGGCGGCGGCGGCGCCGGCCGCCCGCGACGTCGCGCGGGTCGGCGAGCATGAGCTCGGCGGCCGGGTTGACCGAGGTCTGCGTCGTGAGGGTCATCAGTCGGTCACCTTCTTCTCCGCGCCGCGGCGGGCGAGTGTCACGGACAGGCCGAGCACGGCCGTCACGATGAGGAGGATCACCGACTGCGCGGCGCCGAAGCCGAGGTTCGCCTGGGCGAACGAGTCCTTCAGCACCTGGTAGACGATGGTCTGCGTCGACCCGGCCGGCCCCCCGTCGGTGAGCGCCAGCACGATGTCGTAGGTCTTGAGGAGGCCCACCAGCGTCAGCACGAGGTTCACGGTCAGCACCGGGGCGATGAGGGGCAGCGTGACGCTGCGGAACTGCTGCCAGCGGGTCGCGCCGTCGACGGTCGCCGCCTCGTAGTACTCGGCGGGCACGGACTTGATCCCGGCGAGGAACAGGATCATGTTGAAGCCGAAGTGCGACCACACGATCGTGAGGATGACGCTCGCCTTGGCGAACGTGACATCGGTGAGGAACGGCAGGGCGGGGATGCCGGCCTGTGCGAGGAGGCTGTTCACCACGCCCTGCGGCGCGAGCATCGCCGACCACAGGAAGCCGATGATGAGGGCGCTGATGATGTACGGGTAGAAGAACACCGTGCGCATGAGGGTGTTCGGCCTGCCGGGGCCGGCGATGAGCACCGCCGTCGCGAGTCCGATCACGTTGCACAGGACCGTCCCGATGAGCGCCACCACGAAGGTGAAGATGGCGGCGTTGACGGTGCGGGGATTCTGGAACGCGTGCAGATAGTTCTCAAACCCGATGAAGTTCAGGTTGACGCTGTAGCCGTTCCAGTCGGTCAGGCTGAGCACGAACGCGAGGATCATCGGCACGATGAACATCGCGAGGAAGACGACGACCGCCGGCGCGGCCATGAGGAAGCCGGGGAAGCGGCGCCGCCAGGTCGCGAGGGTGCGGGAGCGGGGCGCGGCCGGGCGGATGCGCGGGGCGCGGAGCGCGGTGTCTGCCATCGTCGGTGGACCTCCGGTGAGTGGTGCCCGGGGCGCGGCGTCGCGCCCCGGGCGGGTGGGGGACGGCTCAGCCGGCGTTGGCTGCGAACCAGCCGTCCATGGCCTGCAGGACGACGTCCGCCGGGGTGCCTCCGAGCAGCGCCTGCGTCTGGGCGTTGAGCTCGGTGGAGTAGCCGTTGGGGACGGTGCGCTCACCATAGCCCTGACCGGTGGGCGTGTAGTCGGCCGCCGGCGTGTCGGCGACGATCGCCAGCAGCTCGTCGCCGAGCGGCGTCGTCTCATACGCGTAGCCGTCGCGGAAGTTGCCGTCCACCTCGAGCTGGGCGACCACGGCGTCCTGGTCGGTCACGAGGAACTCGACGAGCTCCGCTGCCGCCTCCTGGTGCGCAGAGGACCTCATGATCGAGTACGGGCTCGCGATGTTGGCACCCATCGCGGGGTTGTCGACGCCCTCGACGGCCGGTCCGCGGAAGACGCCGATCTCCGGGGCGTCCGGGGTCTTCGCCTCGGTGCCGGCGAACCAGCTCCCCATCGGATAGATCGCGGTGTTGCCCGCGAGGAAGTTCTGCTCGGCGTCCGGGTACTTCACGCCGAGGGCGTCGGGGTTGAGGTAGCCCTCCGCGACCCAGTCCGCGTAGCGCTCGACGGTGTCGCCATAGGTCTCGCTGAAGGTGAGGTCGCCCGCGGTCATGCCGGCGAACCAGTCCGGGTGCTCGGCGATGATCGTGGGCAGGCCGAGCGCCTGCAGCGCGTGGCTCGACATCCAGTCGCCGCCGGTCTGGATCGGCGTCCAGCCCGCGTCCTTGAGCTTGGCCAGTGCCTCGTCGAGCTCCTCGACCGTGGCGGGCGGCTCGGTGATGCCGGCCTCTTCGAACGCCTGCTTGTTGTAGAACCAGAGGCTCTGCAGCTGCACCCCGATGCCCGCCATGTAGAGCTTGCCGTCGATGGAGTACTGGTCGGCGAGCGGCGCCTCGGCCGCCCACTCGTACTCCGTGAGGTCGACGAGTTCGGGCGCCAGCTCGACCGACGGCGGCAGCGACTGCACGATGTCGGGCACGTCGCCGGCGGCCAGCAGCCGCGGCACGGCGGCCGCGACGCCTTCGGCCCCCGGGTTCTGGATCACGACGTCGATGTCGGGGTTGGCCTCTTCGAACGGCGCGACGAGCTCGTTCCAGAACTCCTCGGTGAGGTTCGGGGTGACGTTCACCAGCATGCGGAGCTCGATCGGGCCCCCGGCTTCCGAGGTGGGGGCCGTGGAGCATCCTGCCAGCACGAGCGTGGTCAAGCTCACCGCCCCCAGCGCGGTGATGGTACGTCTTCTGATCATCATCGATCCTTTCGTGTGCACGACCCTGGTGTCTGCGGCACGACATTACACTAATCGATAATCGCTTGCCTACCGTCAATCATCTTCCGGCAGCCCCAGTGTCGTCACCGGCCGACCGTCGCGGGCGACGGCGACCGCCCGCGGCCCGTCGGCGACGACCACGAGGCCCGCCGGCGTCGACCACGACCGCCACCACGCGGCATCCGTCACCTCCACGAGATCGGGCGGCACCGGGCCCCGCGCTCGGGTGTGCGGTTTGACCTCCGACATCCAGGACGCGATCGTCTCGAGCGTGGCGCGCTGCCTCGCCGGGATCTCGCCCCCGGCGTCGGGACCCACGTTCAGCAGCAGACGTCCGCCGCGCGCGACGACGTCGGCATAGAGGCGCGCGAGCGCGCGCGGCGTCAGGGTGACCGACGCGTCCTCGACCCGGTTGTAGCCGAATGAGAGTCCCAGACCGCGGCAGTGCTCCCACCCGGGCAGCGCCTCGTTGGCGCGGTGGGTGTCGTACTCGCTCGTGCGGAAGTCCCAGTCGTCGATGCCCCAGCGATCGTTGACCGCGCCGTCGGGCACGCGGTCGCGGTACCAGGCCAGCAGGGCCCCGATCGAGTCCGGCCCCGCGGACTTGCCGGCGTCGGGCCAGTCGATGTCGTTCCACAGCACGTCTGGCCGGAAGCGCTCCACCAGGTCCGTCACCTGCGCTCGCGCGTAGGCGTGGTACGCCTGATCGCGCGGGCGGAAGCGCTGGAGGTCCTCGTCGGACCGGTGCGGGGGGAAGTCGGTGAACGCCCAGTCGAGGCCGCCCGAGTAGTAGACCCCGAATCTCATCCCCTCCGCCCGCACGGCCGCGGCGAGGGGGGCGATGAGGTCGCGCCGTGGTCCCCGCGCGACGGTGGTGAGATCGCCGGCGCCCGGCGCGTCCCAGAGTGCGATGCCATCGTGGTGTCTGGTGGTCGGCACGACGTAGTCAGCCCCGACGGATCGGAAGAGGCGGGCCCAGTCCGCCGGGTCGTAGCGCTCGGCCCGCCAATCGTCGAGGAAGTCCGCATAGGGGCGGCCGGCGTGCACGCGGGCGTGGTGGCCGGCGGCCGGCGACCCTGGGATCCGGATGGTGTTGGCGTACCACTCCGCGTACGCGTTGTGGTCATACCACTGCGTGTCGGGCAGCGTCCCGAGCGCTCCGCTCGGCTCGGCCCATGCGGGCACCGAATACGCGCCCCAGTGCACGAAGATCCCGAGTGTGGCCTCGCGCAGCCATGCCGGAAGCGGGTGCCCGGATGCACCGACCGGGAGCCAGGGGCGGTGTTCGAGCCACTCGGACGTCATGGTTCTCCTTTTGCGCGGATCGCGCACGCGGGGGATGAGGCGATTGACACTATAGACATCCGATGTTTACCGTGGCACGGGCGGGAGTGAGGCTCTCGCGGAAAGGAAGCCATGCTGCAAGGCATCCATCCGCTCCTCAGCGGCGAACTCCTGTGGCACCTCGACGCCATGGGTCACTCCGACACGGTGGTCGTCGCCGACGCCCACTTCCCCGCCGCGGCGCTCGGGAGGCGGCTCGTCGTCCTGCCGGGGACCACCAGCGTCGAGGTGCTGGCCGCGATCCGCACCGTGATCCCGCTCGACGACGACCCGGCGCTCGACCTGATGGCGTCCGCCGACGGCGGTGTTCGCGAGGTGCAGCGCCAGCTCATGGCGGCGGCGGGGGTGGATGCCGCGTCCACGCGGTTCATCGACCGCTTCGACTACTACGACCGGGCGCGCGAGGCGTTCGTGATCGTCCGCACGGGCGAGACGCGATCGTACGGCAACGCGCTGCTGCGCAAGGGGCTGGTCGCGCCCTCCGCGCGCTGAGACGGACCATCCGCCGCGGCATCATCTTCTCCCGCTGTGGAGACCGCGCCGGTCCCGGGCACGACGATGCCCCGGGTCCGCCGGGAGCCCGGGGCATCGTCGCCGGCAGATCACCGGTCGTCGGTGAATGCGTCCTTGATGTCGTCGCCGGCCTTCTTCATCTTGGCGCTGGCCTGATCCGCCACGCCCTCGGCCTGCAGCTTCTCGTTGTCGGTCGCGTCGCCGACCTTCTCCTTCACCTTGCCCTTCATGTCTTCTGCGTTGTGCTTGATGTCGTCATCCAGACCCATGGGTGGATCCCCTTCTCTTCGTGGTCATCAAGGCGAGGCTCAGTACCGGACGCGATCGGCGCGGTCCACGCCGTCGAGGCCGACCCGGTCGACGCGGCGGTGATAGCTCATGCCCGTCATGCCGCCCAGGACCGCGGCGACGAGCGTGATCACCGCGGCGCCGATGGCGGTGAGGATGCCGGTGAGCGTGGCCGTGTCGGCGGTCACCGGGATGCGCGGGAAGATGTCGACATTCGCGAGGATGTCCCACTGGCTGCCGGCGACCAGCGTGATCACCGCGACGACGATCGCGATGAGGATCGCCCACAGCCATACGGCGAAGCCCTGCTTGGCGCCGCTGAACCGCGCCATGCGGCCGGCGACGTATCCCCCCGCGAAGTAGGCGACGAACAGCACGAGCGCGATCGCGATGGCGCCGATGATCGTCGCGGCGCCGATGTTCTGGCTGGCGGCCTCGGCGGCGTCGTCGACGGTCTGGGGCGAGGTGAGGCCTGTGGCGGCGCCGATCGCGGCGACCACGGCGGTGAGGGCGACGAGCGCGCCCAGCGCAGTGAGCCAGCCGAAGAAGGCGCTGCCGAACTTGATCCCGCCGAAGCGCTCCCTCTCGCGCGCGACGACGACGTCGCGCAGGGATGCCTCGCGGTGCTCTGCGACGCTGTCGATGTCACGCGCACGGCGCGTCTCCTGCGCGTCCGGCACGCCGTCGCCGTCGCGGTCGCGAACCGTATCGGCGTCGCGCACGACTGCGGGATCGCGGTGGATGTGCTCGGTGTCGGCGGTGCGGGGATCCGTGTCGACAGGACGTGTGCGGTCGGCATCGGCGTCGCGGGTGAGGTCGCGGTCACGATCCAGGGCCGCGTCGGTCCTCCGCGGGTCCGTCGTGCGGTAGTCGCGGTTGTCGGTGCTCATGCCCCGAACGTAGGCGGCAGGCCGGTGGTTGCTCAGCCGGTTGCCAATCGGCGCGTGGCGGCGTAATCTTTGCAGCTTTCCACCCCGCCGGAAGGGATCGACGGCGGTCTTCCGTCGTCGCTGTGCCGCCCGCGTGAGCGTCCGGGAGCAGAATGGCGATGTGGATGCCGTCGCCCCGATCCTGCGCACCGAGATGCCGTCGCCGAGCTACATCATGTCGGTGGAGGGATATCAGCTCGCCACGTACGCGTGGGGCGAGCCGGACGCCGAGACCGTGCTGTGTGTGCACGGCTTCGCGTCGAGCTGCCGCGACAACTGGGTCGAGACCGGCTGGGTGCGCATGCTCACGGCCGCCGGGTACCGCGTGATCGGCGTCGACCAGCGCGGTCATGGCGCGAGCGACAAGCCCGACGACCCGCTCGCGTACTCGATGGGCGCGTTCGTCGACGACCTCATCGCCGTGCTCGACACGTACCTGGTCGACGACGTCCGCTACGTCGGCTACTCGCTCGGAGCTCGCGTCGGCTGGCAGCTCGCGGTCGACGCCCCGGAGCACGTGCGCCGCGCCGTGCTGGGCGGCATCCCCGACGGCCGACCGCTCGGGAGACTCCGCATCGAACAGGCGCGCGCGTATGCCGAGCAGGGCATACCCGTCGATGACCCGGTCACCCAGAACTACGTGAGGCTCGCCGAGCGCGTCCCCGACAACGATCTGAGGGCCCTCATCGCGCTCGCCGAAGGCATGCGTTTCGGCGACGCCGACCCGGATCCCGAGCGGCCGCCGCGGCAGCCCGTGCTGTTCGCGACGGGATCGGAGGACGCGATCCTCGAGCGCTCCCGAACTCTGGCCGCAACCGCGCCGAACGGCACGTTCCTCGAGATACCGGGGCGGCACCACTTCAACGCTCCGGGATCGCGCGCGTTCCGTGAGGCGGCCCAGGAGTTCCTCGCGGACGACGGGAGCGCCGCATGACGCACACGATCCGCGTCGTCTACTGCACGCAGTGCGCGTGGATGCTGCGCGCGGCATGGGTCGCGCAGGAGCTCCTCACCACCTTCCAGGACGAGCTCATGGGCGGCGGTGCGACGCTCGAGCCCGGCACCGGCGGGATCTTCGAGGTCTACGCCGACGACGAGCTCGTGTGGTCGCGCAAGGCCGACGGCGGCTTCCCCGACATCGTCGCGCTCAAGCGCCGCGTGCGCGACCGCATCGCCCCCGGGCGCACCCTCGGCCACGCCGACCGCGCGGCCGCCGCGCCGGCCGACCCCGACCGCTGACCTCGCGCACGACGGCGGGGCGCAGCATCCGTGTCGATGACGGATGCTGCGCCCCGCGGTGTGCTGTCGGTACCGCGTTCACGCCACAGCGGTGGCCACGAGTCCGCTGATCTTCTTCTCGACTGCGGGCGTCCAGGCGAGCACCGCGAAGCCGGTCGCCCACATGTCGCCGTCGTCGAGGCGGGCGGGCTCGTCGAAGTTGATGGTCGCGTAGCGCGTCTTGAACTTCGAGGCCGGCTGGGTGAAGACGACCACCTTGCCGGCCGCGTTCGCGTAGGCGGGGAAGCCGTAGAACGTCTTCGGCACGAGGTCGGGGGCGACCTCGCCCACTACCTTGTGCAGGCCTTCGGCGATCTCCTTGTCGGTGCCGTCGAGCTTCGCGATCGCCTCGAGCACCTGCTTGGTGCCCGCCTCGCGGCTCTTGCCCGCCTTCGCCTGGTCGCGCAGCTCCTTCGCGCGATTCTTGACCGCCTCGCGCTCCTCCTGCGACAGCCCGTCCGATGCCGTCTTCGCCATGATGCTCCTCCTCACGCTCGTGGGCGCCTTCGCGTCCCGTGATCCTCACGCTACCCACGCGGTTTCGGCGGCGCTTCTCCATTCCTGCTTGATCGTGAACAGGGGCACGACGCAGGGGCGAGGCACCCGCCCCGCCCCTGCGCACCCGCTCACCGCGCCGGCGTCACTCGAACTGCATCACGATGCGGCCGTCGATCCTGCCGTGCTCCATGCGCTCGAAGATGTCGTTGATGTCGTCGATCGACTCCACCGCCACGGTCGGGTGGATCTGGCCTCGCGCGTAGAAATCGAGCGCCTCGACCATGTCCTGGCGCGTGCCGACGATCGACCCGCGGATCGTGATCGCGCGCAGCACGATGTCGAAGATGTCGGCGGGGAAGTCCCCCGGGGGGAGGCCGTTGAAGACGATGGTCGCGCCGCGGCGGGCGACGCCCAGCGCCTGGCCGAAGGCCTTCGGGTGCACGGCCGTGACGAGCACGCCGTGCGCGCCGCCGGTGCGTTCCTGGACGACCGCGCCCGGGTCCTGCGTGAGCGCGTTCACGGTGACCTCGGCGCCGTGCCGGCGGGCGAGCTCGAGCTTGGCGTCGTCGATGTCGACGGCTGCCACCCGCAGTCCCATGGCGCGCGCGTACTGCACCGCGATGTGGCCGAGGCCGCCGATGCCCGAGATCACCACCCACTCACCGGGGCGGGCCTCGGTCATCTTGAGGCCCTTGTAGACGGTGACGCCCGCGCAGAGGATCGGGGCGACCTCGACCGGGTCCGCACCCGCGGGGATGCGGGCGGCGAAGCGCTCGTCGACGAGCATGTACTCGCCGAAGCTGCCGTCGACGGAGTACCCGCCGTTCTGCTGGTCGGGGCACAGCGTCTCCCACCCGGTGCGGCAGAACTCGCAGACGCCGCAGGCGCTCCAGAGCCACGCGTTGCCGACGAGGTCGCCGACCGCAAGCGACGTCACGCCGTCGCCGATGGCGACGACGCGGCCGTAGCCCTCGTGCCCGGGGATGAGGTCGGACTTCGGCGCGACCGGCCAGTCGCCCCGGGCCGCGTGGAGGTCGGTGTGGCACACACCCGTGGTCAGGACCTTCACGAGTGCCTGCCCAGGGCCGGGCGTGGGGATCGGCACATCGCGCACCTCGAGAGGCCGGTCGGGCGCGGTCACGACGGCGGCGCGCATCGTTCCCGTGGGGGTCGCGGCGGCGTGTGCGGCGTGCGAGTCGGTCAGGATCGTCATCGATATCACTTCCCTGGGGCGGGCGTTCGCCGCCCTCTGATCCGACGGTAGGCGCGCGGACGTTGCACGACGTTGCGTCCGCCGACCGGCGTCGATGTCGGTGTCCGGCTACGGGATGCCTTGTGGCGGCCGCGCTCGAGGACTAACGTGACGGGCGCTAGGACCGGCTTCAGCACCGTTCGGGGGTGCGCCGGCCCGCCGGGGGGCGAATCGGCATGTCTATGCGGCAGCGCGTTTTTTCTGCGGGGATCGGGACTCTTCTGGTCGGGGGGCTGTTCGCATCGGGGCTCTCCCCCGCCGCGGCAGCGCCCGACGACGACACCGGCCAGCCGCCATCGGTGGCGGTCGATCCGGCGAGCGGCCGGGTGGTCGCAGACCCGTCGGCGGCGGCGTTCTCGGGACCGAGCGATGCGTCGCCGGCCGACGTGGCCCTCGGCTACGTGAAAGCGCACGCCGCCGATTTCGGACTCGCCGGGGACGCGGCATCCGGGATCTACGTGCACAAGGAGCTCGCCCTCTCCAACGGGTCCACCGCGGTCCACCTGGGCCAGCGCATCGACGGCCTCCGCGTGCGCGATGCCGTCATGACCTTCGTGGTCGCCGCGGACGGCCGGGTGCTGTCGGTCGCGGGGTTCCTCGCGGCCGGTGACGGCACCGGCACACGCGCGGCGCTCACCGCACAGGCGGCGATCGACGTCGCCGCCGACGCGCAGGACGCCGACGCGAGCCGGCCGCTGCGCGAGGCCGCGACGACCTCGCCCGCGCCGCAGGAGTACCCCAACGTGTACGCCGAGGGGGTGACGGACCCGGCGCCGGTCACCTCCGAGCTCGTCTGGCACCCGGGCGCGGACGGCACCGCCCTGCGCCTCGCGTGGCTCACCGACATCGAGTCGTCGGGCCAGGCCTGGTTCGAGACGGTCGTCGACGCGCATACCGGCGAGGTCATCGACCAGCGCAGCCGCTACGCGCACGCCGCCCCGGAGGGCGACGTGTTCCGCGAGGAGCACCCCGAGGCGGCGGGCGCGACGCGCCAGACCACGTCGTTCTCGGGCATCAACGGCACGTGGGTCGACGACCGCACGACCAACGGCAACAACGTCAACGCGTACCTCGATCGCAACGACGACGACGCGAACAACGAGTACCAGCCGCAGACGCCCGCGAACGGCGACCCGGGGTACCAGCAGTTCTTCTACCCCTGGACGGACGCGTGGCGCACGACGGCCGACGTGAACTCGCTGGCAGCCCTCGACGCCGACCGCGACGCGATCATCACGCAGCTCTTCTACTACACGAACGTGATGCACGACTGGCTCTACGACCACGGTTTCGACGAGGCGAGCGGCAACTTCCAGGTCGACAACTTCGGCAACGGCGGCAGCGGGGGCGATCCGGTGCTGGCCGAGGCGCAGGACGGCTGGGACTTCGGCTGCATCGACGACCAGGACACACCGGCGCCCGGTGACGACGTGCCGGTGCGCTGCCTCAACAACGCCAACTTCGGCACGCCGGGCGAGGGCACCAGCCCGCGCATGCAGATGTACATGTGGGCGCCGGGCCGCCCGTTCCGGGACGGTGACATGGACGGCGACGTCATCGCGCACGAGTACGGGCACGGCGTCTCGAGCCGCCTGGTCGGCGGCGGCGCCCTCGGCTACAACGACTTCGACCAGCGCGGTGCGCTCGGCGAGGGCTGGAGCGACGTCGTCTCGTTCCTGAAGTGGGACGACGCCGTGGTCGGCGAGTACGTGACCGGCGACGCCGTGAACGGCATCCGCTCGGTCGGCTACGACATCTCGACCCGCACCTACCAGTCGTACAACACGACGTCGGACAGCGGCCACGGCAACGGCGAGATCTGGGCGGCGACGATATACGACATCCGCGAGCTCTTCCCGGGCGGGGCCGAGGCTCTCGCCACGCTCGTGCTCGACGGCATGAAGGCGACGCCGGCGAGCCCGAACTACATCGATGCGCGCAACGCCCTGCTCACCGCCGACGGCGGTGCGAACCGCTGCCTCATCTGGTCGGCGTTCGCGGGCCGCGGGCTCGGCACGGGCTCGGCCACAGGGCTCGACACGGTGCCGACGGCGAGCTCGGCCGTGCCGGCGGAGTGCGAGCCGACCGCCGACGCCGACGGGCCGTACGTCACGCCGGAGGGCACGGATGCCCCGCTCGACGGCACCGGTTCCGCCGCGGGCAGCGACCCCAGCGCCGGGGCGATCGCCGCGTACGCGTGGGATCTCGACAACGACGGTCAGTACGACGACGCGACGGGCGCGACGCCGTCGTTCACCTCTGTCGGCCAGGACGGGGTGGTCCCGATCGGGCTGCAGGTGACGGACGAGTTCGGAAGGACCGCCACCGACACGAGCACCGTCACCGTCACCAACGTGGCGCCGACGGTGTCGATCGATGCGATCACGCCGATCGACGAGTTCGGCACGGTGACCGTCTCGGGCACCGTGACCGATCCGGGCTGGCTCGACGACCTGTCGGCGACGATCGCCTATGACGACGGGGTGGCGCCGGTGGCGCTCACCGGCGTCGAGGAGAACATGCGTCCCGACGCCACGCTGACCTTCTCGGTGCAGCACCAGTACGGCGACGACGGCGCCTACACGGTCGAGGTGTGCGCGGCCGACGACGACACGACCGGCAACTGCGACACCGCGGTGGCCGCTGTGGCCAACGTCGATCCCACGGCGACGATCGACTCTTCGGGCGAGGAGGTCTACGACGGCAAGAGCGCGTTCGTCGTCGAGGCGGGCGAGGAGCTCACGGTGCCCGCCGGGTCGACCGATCTCGGCAGCGACGACCTTACGCTCACGTGGGAGTGGGGCGACGGGGCGACCGACAGCGAGACGTCGCTCGTGAACCCGCCGCTCGCCGACCCGCTGAAGTCGCCCAGCGTGCAGCCGCGCGACATCACGCTCGAAGCGAGCCACACCTACACGGACGCGTGCCTGTACGAGCTCGGGGTGACCGCCGAGGACGACGACGGAGGCGTCTCGCCGACCGACACCGCGGCCGTCATCATCACGGGGAACGCGACCGTCTCGAAGGGGCACGGCTGGTGGCTCAACCAGTACCGGGTGAAGAAGTCGAACGACTTCGCGCCTGCCGAGCTGCAGTGCTACCTCGACATCGTGGGGTACTTCAGCCTGGTGTTCGACGAGGGGAAGGATGCCTCGACCCGGGCCGCGGCGACGCTGGTGCTGAACAACCCGGCCAAGGCACCCGCGGACGTGATCTTCGACCAGCACGCGCTCGGAGCGTGGCTGAACTTCGCGAACGGCTCGGTCAGCCTCGACACGCCCGTCGACTCCGACGGCAACGGCACCCTCGACAGCACGTTCGGGGCGGTCATGCTGGCGGCGGAGACGGTGCGGATGAACCCGGCATCGACCTCCGCGCAGATCAAGGCGCAGAAGGACATCGTCGAGCGGATCGCCACGCAGAGCGGCGACTGAGGCGAGGAGGCGAGGGTGCGGTGGCGGTGAGACCATGGCTGCCCACCCTCGTCCTGGTCGCCGCCCTGACGGGGTGCGCGGGCGGCGGTCCGCCGCCGGGAACGACCACGCCGGTGCCTGAGCCGGCTCCCTCGGAGCCGTCGCCGGCGGCGACGGTCGCGGCGCCTGTGCCCTGGTTCATCGGGCCGACCGAGGACGGGCGCGCGTTCGAGATGACGATCGGGCAGACGACGACGCTGCGGCTCACCGACCCGCAGGCCGCCGAGCCCGAGGCGATCGGCACCGCCGTCCTGCTCATCCCGGTGACGAACGTCACCGCCGCCGGTGTCCGCGAGTGGGAGGTCCGCGGGGTCGAGCCGGGCACCGCGGTCGTCCGGTCGACGGGCGAGCCGCCATGGGAGGTCACGCTGACGGTCGCGGCGGAGTGACGCGGAGCCCGCGAGCGACCGAGGGGCGCAGCATCCGCCATCGCGGGAACGGATGCCGCGCCCGCCGGCTCAGCCGAGGTCGTCCTCGGGCGACGGCGCGTACGGCGGCCGGATTCGCTGGGCCTCGAGCAGTCGCGTGCGCACCTCGGCGTCGGACGCCGCGCGCGCCGCCGCGAGCGCGAGCGCCAGCGCTCCGTCGACGGCTGCGGCGTCGCCGGCGGGAGAGATCGCGGCGTCGGCGAAGCTCTGGTGGTGCGGGACCGCCTCGACACCGCGCAGCGCGATCATGGGATGGATGGACGGCAGGTACTGCGACACGTTGCCCATATCCGTCGAGCCGCCGCCCATGCCCGCCGGCGCCGGCACGAGGGTGTAGCCCAGGGCCTGCATCGCCTCGTCGAAGAAGGCGGAGATGTCGGCATCCGGGTCCAGCGGCGCATACGGCTTCTCGGGCCGCTCGATCTCGAGGCGGCATCCGCTCGCGAGCGCGGCGCCCGCGAGCACGTCGCGCACGCGCCGCCGGGCGTCGCGCCACTCCTCGGCGGTGTTGCCGCGGATCTCGACCTCCAGCACGCCGCGCTCCGGGATGACGTTGGTCGCGCCGCCCGCCTCCACGACGAAGGAGCCGACGACGACGGTGCGGCGTAGCTGCTGCCGCAGCAGCCCGAGCCCCACCTGCGCGAGGGTCACCGCATCGCCGGCGTTGACGCCCTCGTGCGGCATCGCGGCCGCGTGCGCCGCGCGGCCGTGGAACGTCGCGATGATGCGCTCGTACGCCTGGGTGACGAAGCCGCTGCTCGCGATCTGGGCGAACGGCCCGCCGTGCACCATCAGGGAGAACGTCGCGTCGTCCCACGCGCCGGCCTCCAGCATCAGGATCTTCCCCCCGCCGAGCTCCTCGGCGGGGGTTCCGAGGAACTTGACCCGCAGTCCCAGCCGGTCGGCGACCGCCGCGAGGCCGATCGCCGCGCCCGCGCCGGCCGCCGCGATCACGTTGTGACCGCACGCGTGCCCCACGCCGGGGAGGGCGTCGTACTCGCCGACGACGGCGACGGTCAGCTCGCCGGATCCGTAGGTCGCCTCCACCGCGGTGTCGAGGCCGTAGACGCCGGTCGTCACGGCGAAGCCGGCGTCCCGCAGGGTGGCGGCGACGCGGGCGGCCGCACGGTGCTCCTGGAACGCGAGCTCAGGATCGCGCCCGATCTCCTGGTTGAGGCGCACGATGCGCTCGCTCGCGCCGTCGATGGCGTCACGGATCGCCGACTCGACCCCCTGGGGGTCGACCTGGGCTCGGGTGCCGGTGAGGAGGGTCATGACGCGGCTCCGATCGTTGCGGGGTCTTCGGCGGCGGGAGCCGCGCAGGGTGCGCGGCGTCCGCCGAGCGTGAGGGCGAGGCCGGCGGCGACCACGAGGATCGCGGCGAAGACGATCCAGACGACCTGGAACGCGGCGAACGTCGTCGTCGGCACGCCGTCGGATGCCGGGTGGGTGAAGGCGGTGATGATCGCCGCGACCAGGGCGCCCGCGAGCGAGCCGCCGAGGGTGCGACCGGTGTTGTACAGACCGGACACCGTCGCTGATGCCTCCTCCGGCGCCCGGTCGATGACGACGGCCGGCAGTGCCGCGAGCACGACGCCGGTGCCCAGCGCCGTCACGCCGAAGAGCGCGGCGACGATGACGACGTTCGTCGGAGCGGTGATGAGGACGACCATGCCCGCCGCCATCACGATGCAGGACGCCGAGATCGTCGCGGGCACCCCGAGGCGCCGCACGACGAGGGGCGACAGGAAGGCGCCGGCGCTCGAGCACAGCGCGGTGAGGGCGAACACGACGCCGACGACGGCGACCGTGGCGCCGGTGCCGTAGCCGTCGACAGCCGGGTCGGCGCTGAGGTACAGCACGGTCGGCGTCTGCGAGCCGAACATCGTCATGGCCACCAGCACGCCGAGCACCAGCGGCACCCCGAGCCGCGCGGTGCGCAGCACGCGCACGTCGAACAGCGGGTTCGCGGCGCGCGCCTCGACGACGCAGAAGATGATGAGCCCGACGGCGCCGACGGCGAGGCATCCGATCGTGACCGCGGCGGTCCATCCTTCGCTCGTGCCCGAGGACAGGCCGTACATGATCCCGACGAGCGCGATCGCGAAGGTGGTGGCGCCCGCCCAGTCGGTCGTGCGCGCGGGGTCGCCGGGCGTCGGCGGCACGGTGAAGCCCACGGCGATCGCGAGGACGATGAGCGGCACGGCGCCGATGAACTGCGTGACGACGAGGCTGCCGACGGCCTCCATGACGAATCCGGCCGTGAGGGAGCCGATCGCCACGCCCAGGGTGAGGGTGCCGACGAGGATGCCGACGACACGGTTCGCCGACGCGGGCCGGTGACGCTTCAGCAGCGCCATCTCCAGCGGGAGGAGCGCGGCCACCGGGCCCTGCACGACCGCGCCGAGGATGAGGAGGGGGAAGGTCGGAGCCAGCGCGATCAGCGCGGAGCCGGCCGCGGTGAGGGCCGCTGCGACGACGAGCAGCCGCCGGGCGCCGAAGCGGTCGGCGAGCATCGTCATGAACGGCACCGACACCGCCGACGACAGGAGGCCGACGGTGAGGATCCAGCTGAGGGCGCCGTCGGGAACGGTGTAGTGCGTGCCGATCTCGCCGAGGAGCGGGGTGATCCAGCCCTGGATCAGGCCGCCGAACAGCTCGAGCGCGATGAGGGTGGGGATGAACAGGATGGCGGGGCCGCGCGCCGTGCGCGTTCCCGCGGAGGTGGGCGTCGTCATCGGCGACCTCCTTCGAGTCAGTGGTCAAGGAACGCATGCGATCGTCGTTCGACTTGCTCGAACCCGGTCAGATCGCAGGAAAACGGTTCAGAATGATGGACTGATGCAGGAAACCTCGCTGGGCGACCTCGATCTGCAGATCATCCACGCCCTGCAGATCGAGCCGAGGGTGGCGTGGACGGCCCTCGCGCCGATCCTCGGCATCGACGCCGTCACGCTCGCACGTCGGTGGGAGCGCATCTCGTCGGAGGGGACGGCCTGGCTCTCCGCGGTGCGCGGGGCAGGTGAGATGCCGGCCGCGGCTCTGGTGGAGTTCTCGTGCGAACCGGGGAGCGTGCTGGACGTCGCCGACGCCGCCGCGCTGATCCCCGAGATCTACTCGATCGATGTCACCGCCGGTGGCCGTGACCTCATCGCGACGGTCGTCTCGCGCACCGACGGCGACCTGGCGGAGCTTCTGCTGGGACGCCTGGGGCGGATCCACGGCGTGCGCACGGTACGCACCGACATCGTCACGGATGTCGTGCGCCTGGGGTCCGACTGGACGGTCCGCGCCCTCACGCCGGCGCAGCAGGACCGCATCCCCGCCGCGCGTCCGCCGCGCCCGGGTGCCGCGAAGTCGGTCCCCGCAGATCTCGCTGACGCGATCCGTCGAGCGCTGGAACCCCACGCGAGAGCGCCCTTCCGGGACATCGGCGAGCGGGTGGGCGTCAGCGCGCAGCGCGCGGCGGATGCGGTCGCGCTTCTGCGCCGCACGGGCCGGCTCGTCCTGCGTGCCGACGGCGCCGCCCCGTTCTCCAACTGGCCCATCGCCGCGTGGTACTTCCTGCAGGTCCCCTCGGCTGAGCTGGCATCCGCGCGCCGCGCCCTGGCGTCCCTGCCTGCCGTCCAGTACGCGGCGATCGCCACCGGGGCGAGCAACATGATCGTCGCGGCCGGGGCGAGGCGGAAGAGCGAGGTCGTCCGGTTCGAGATGGAGCTCGCCCAGCGCATCCCCGGGATCCACGTGCAGGACCGCTCGATGGTGCTTCGCGTGCACAAGCATCTCGGCCGACTGCTCGAGCCCTCCGGCCGCGCGTCGGGTGCGGTCGTCCCGCTGCCCTGAGATCAGGACACGGCGGAGCTCAGCAGGATGCTCGTCTCGCTGTCGCGCACGCCCGCGGTGCTGCGGATGGCCGCCAGCGCCCCGTCCAGGTCGCCCAGGCTCTCGCAGCTGAGTTCGGCGACGAGGTCCCACCGGCCGTTGGTGGTGTGCAGCGCCGCGATCTGGGCGATGCCGCGCAGCTGGCGGATCGCGTCGCGTGCGTCGTGGCCCTCCACGGCGACCATCGTGATGGCGCGCACCGCCGAGTCGCTCGCGACATCGTGCAGCCTCACGGAGAAGCCCGCGATCACGCCGGACTCGACGAGGCGCTCGATCCGCTTGTTCACGGTCGTGCGCGTCACCCCGAGCCGCGCGGAGAGCCGCACCACGGATTCCCGCCCGTTCGCCCGCAAGAGGGAGATCAGACGACGGTCGAGATCATCGAGTTGCGCCACCATGAGCACAATGTATGCCAGACCTGAACAGAGTGGCGAGTCGGTGGCCGAATTGATGCGACCTGCTGATTGAAAGGTGCACTGCCCCGCGCATAGCCTGGCCACGCCCCCTCCAGGAAGGACCCACGATGCCCGCTCCCGACGACATGCACGGCATCTCGGCCGACACGCGTCACACGGTCGAAGACGTGCTCGAGTACGCGCGACGTCGAGCCCTGTACGAGGACGTGCCGCTCGACAAGCCGATGACGCCGCGCGACCTCGAGCGTCTCGCCTCCGGCTCGATCACGCCCGAGGGCATCGGCTCGCGGCGCGCCATCAGCCTCTTCGAGAACGTCCTCGCCCCGGCCTGCGTGTCGACCGATCACCCCGGGTACCTGTCCTTCATCCCCTCGGCCCCGAGCAAGGCCTCGCTCGCGTTCGACGTCGTGGTCTCCGCATCCGCCATCTACGGAGGCTCGTGGGTCGAGGGCGCCGGTGCCGTGTACGCCGAGAACGAGGTCCTGCACTGGCTCGCGAGGGAGTTCGGCCTGCCCGCGGGCGCCGGCGGCGTCTTCGTGCAGGGCGGCACCATCGGCAACCTCTCGGCGCTCGTGACGGCACGGGATGCTGCGCGCCGCCGCGCGCGCGAAGAGGGGCGACCGACGCCGCCGCGGTGGGTGGTCGTGTGCAGCGCCGAGGCGCACTCGTCGATCGCGTCGGCCGCGGCGGTCATGGACGTCGACGTCGCGACGGCCCCCGTCGACGCGAACGGGCGCCTGCGCGGCGATGCCGTCGCGCGGGTGCTCGACGAGCACTGCGACGCCGTGTTCGCGGTGGTCGCCACCGGGGGAACCACCAACTTCGGAATCGTGGACGACATCGCGAGCGTCGGGGCCGTCGCACGCGAGCGCGGCGTCTGGTTCCACGTCGACGGCGCCTACGGCCTCGCGGCGATGCTCGTCGAGCGCATGCAGCCCGTCTTCGCGGGTGTCGAGCTCGCCGACTCGCTCATCGTCGACCCGCACAAGTGGCTCTTCGCTCCGTTCGACGCGTGCGCGCTGCTCTACCGCGAGCCCGCCCTCGCGCTGGCGGCCCACACCCAGAAGGCGGAGTACCTCGACACCCTCACCGACAAGCCGGACTGGAACCCGTCCGACCTCGCGATCCAGCTCACACGCCGCGCGCGCGGCCTGCCGCTGTGGTTCTCGCTCGCCACCCACGGCACCGATCAGTACCGCGCGACGATCGAGTACGGGATCGACCTCGCCCGCCGCGTCGCCGACGAGATCGAGTCCCGCGACGGCCTGTCGCTCGTGCGCGACCCGCAGCTGTCGGTGGTGGTGTTCCGCCGCGAGGGCTGGACCCTCGCCGACTACCAGGCGTGGTCGGATCGCCTGCTCGAGGAGCAGCACGCGTTCGTCGTGCCGAGCTCCCACGCGGGCGAGCCCGTGCTCCGGTTCGCGATCATCTCGCCCCTCACGACGTTCGAGCTGCTGACGGGGATCCTCGACACCCTGGACTGAGTCCACCGCGTTGCCGGTGTGCCCACCCCCGCCTCACGATTCAGCGAGACTTCATTCGAGCGCCGAGACGCCGACCACGCGTTGCAGTCTCGGCGCCCCGATGAAGTCTCGCGGGGTGTGAGCGAGGGGTGTGAGCCAGGCGGGTGAGGGTGCCCGGGAGCTCTCAGCCGCGACGCACGTAGACTGGACGTGTCCGTTCTCACATCTGAGAACCCTCCGCTCCGCAGGAACACCGTGACCTCAGCCGCTTCCCGCACGTTCGACGTGCGCCATGTGCAGCTCGCGCGCGCCGCGTTCGCTGCGCTCGCGGCACTCATGATCACGTTCTCGCCCGACCACTCCGCCCTGGTCGGCAGCGCGGTGTTCAGCGGCTTCGCCATCGCGACCGGGCTCGTGCTGCTGCTCGCGGTGTGGCTGGTGTACCCGCGGGGACTCCGCTGGCCTGCCGCCGCGCTCGGCGGCGTCGCGATCGCCGCGGGCATGGCGAGCGGCCTTCAGCCGCTGCGCACCGTCACCGGGTACTTGGTCATCGTGATCGCGTGGGCGTTCGTGAGCGGCGTCATCGAGCTCGTCGCCGGTTGGCGGGGTCTCCTCGGCCGCCGCGACCGGCGCGAGATCGCCCCCGGCGTCGCCGATGCACGCCCCGCCGCGCTCGTCGGACCGCGCTCGGAGAGCCGCGATGCGGTCGTCGTCGGCGCGCTGACGATCCTCCTCGGCATCGCGCTGCTGTTCGTGCAGCCCGCGTACGCGCTGGACTACACGATCGAAGAAGCGCACGCGACGTTCACCCTGACCGGCATCACGATCGGCGTCGGCCTGTTCGGCGGGTACGCCGCGATCGTCGCGGTCTACCTCGGCATCGCCGGCTTCTCACCGCGCTCGACAGAGGCCGCCGACACCCCTGACATCACGGCGGGGGCGCCCGCGTCCGCCGATCCCACCCCGCAGAAGGACTCCGCGTGAGCCACGAAAGCCCCACCCGCCGCGACCTCATGAAGCCCCTGCAGCTGCTCGGGCTGGCGTTCGCCGCCGCTCTGTTCGCGGGCATCGTGACGCTCGTCTCGATGGGCTTCTTCCAGCAGCGCACCGCCGAAGAGGCCCAGGCCGCCGTCGTCACCGCCCTCGTCATCGCCGGCATCAGCTTCATCGCGGTGCTGCTCATCGTGTCGCTCCTGCTCCTGGCGGTCGACCCCGCCCAGGTGACGAAGCAGATCGACAAGCCGGTGCTCTTCGACGACGGTTCGGAACAACCTGAGCAGGGCCAGAAGCCGGATGCCGCAGCATCCGGCGACCCGAAGGCCTGACCCCGCACCACCCGGCGCGGGAATCGCGAAAGGGTAGATCTCCGCACGCGCGGGCGTAAAAAACCTTGGTGGATGGCGGGGGAGCGGGGGCGGGGTCGGCGCGGGGCGGGGGCCCCCGGGCGGGGGGGGGGGTGGGCGGGGGCGGCACCCCCGGGCGACCCGAAGCCCTGCCCCCCCCACCCCGGCCGCGCTAATCGCCAATGGTTATACCTCCCCCCGGGGGGTAGAACTACCCTTTCGCGATTCCCGGGGAAGCCGGGACGAGGTCAGCGGAGCTCGTCGACCAGCTGCGAGGCGAGGCCGTCGTAGGTCGCGGGCGTCAGGGCGAGGAGGCGCTCCTTGGCCTCGTCGCCGATGTCGAGCCCGCGCACGAACTCGGCGAGCTCGGGGGCGCCGACGCGGCGGCCGCGGGTGAGGTCCTTCAGCAGCGCGTAGGGGTCGCTGATCTGCGAGCGGCCGGCGGCGATCTCGGCGCGCACGACCGTCTGGATCGCCTCGGCGAGCACCTCCCAGTTCGCGTCGAGGTCGGCCCGCAGCACGTCCTCGGCGAGGGAGATCTCCTTGAGCCCGCGCTCGAGGTTGTCGAGCGCGAGCAGCGAGTGCCCGAACGCGACGCCGATGTTGCGCTGCGTGGTGGAGTCGGTGAGATCGCGCTGCAGGCGGCTCGTGACCAGGGTCTGCGAGAGGGTCGCGAGCAGTCCGCCCGAGATCTCGAGATTGGCCTCGGCGTTCTCGAACCGGATCGGGTTGATCTTGTGCGGCATCGTCGACGAGCCCGTGGCGCCGGCCACCGGGATCTGGGTGAAGTAGCCGATCGAGATGTACGTCCAGATGTCGGTGGCGAGGTTGTGCAGGATGCCGCCGGCGTGCCGCACGCGGTCGTACAGCTCGACCTGCCAGTCGTGCGACTCGATCTGGGTGGTCAGGATGTTGAAGTCGAGACCCAGGCCCTCGATGAACGCGCGTGAGACCTCGGGCCAGTCCACGTCGGGAGCGGCCGACAGGTGTGCCGACCACGTGCCGGTCGCACCCGAGAACTTCGCGAGGTACTCGCCGCCGTCGATCTGGTCGGCGACCCGGGCGAGGCGCCACGCGAACACGCCCAGCTCCTTGCCCATCGTCGACGGCGTCGCGGGCTGGCCGTGCGTGCGCGACAGCATCGCGGCGTCGCGGTGGTCCACGGCGAGCCGGGTGAGCGCGCCGGCGACGGAGCGCAGCTTCGGCAGCCACACGCGCTGCACCGCGCGCTGCACGGTGAGCGCGTATGACGTGGAGTTGATGTCCTCGCTGGTGCACGCGAAGTGGGTCAGCTCGGCGATCGCGTCGAGACCCAGCGTGGAGAGGCGGTCGCGCACCAGGTACTCGACGGCCTTCACGTCGTGGCGCGTCACCGACTCCTTCTCGGCCAGCCAGTCGATCTCGGCCTGCCCGAACTCGAGGTACAGCGCGCGCAGGCGCTCCTTGTCGGCGTCGGCGAGGGGCGACGTGCCGAACAGCGAGCGGTCCGTGAGCGCGATGAGCCACTCCACCTCGACCTCGACGCGGGCGCGGTTCAGGCCCGCCTCCGAGAGGTACTCGCCGAGCTCGCCGACCGCGGGGCGGTAGCGCCCGTCGAGGGGACTCAGGGGCTGAGGGGGAAGAGAGGTCACGGTGGCTCCCGTCGGTACCGTCGAAGACGCCGTCGACCCCGGTGTCTTCACACCGGGCGGATGGCGGGTTCGAGCTGCCGGAAGAGCGCCCGGCTCGCGCTCTCGATCATACCGAGCACCTCGTCGAACATTCCGGGCCCGGCATAGTACGGGTCGGGCACGTCCATGGTGCGGGCCGCCGGATCGAACGACAGCAGCAGCGCGATCTTGTCGGCGTCGCCCTCCGTCCGGGCCCATCCGCGCAGGATGCGCTCGTGGCTGCGGTCGAGCGCGACGACCAGATCGCTGCGCGCGAAGTCGGAGTGCGTGAACTGGCGCGCGCGGTGGTGCGTCCCGTCGTAGCCGGCGCGCTCGAGCGCCTCGATCGTGCGGAGATCGGCCTGCTCGCCGACGTGCCAGTCGCCCGTGCCGGCGCTCGTCGACGCGACGCGCGCACCCAGGCCGGAGGCATCCGCGAACTCGCGGAACACCACCTCCGCCATCGGTGATCGGCAGATGTTCCCTGTGCACACGAACACGACGCGGAAGGGAGCGCCGTCGGTCGCGGTCATGGCCTCCATTCTGGACCGAGCGGACACCGAACGTTAAGGAGTTCTCCTCCGGGGGTCTTCCGATGACGGATGCTGCTCCCCTAGCTTGTGACGAACGGGCGGCGACCCCTGCCTGCCCGGGTCCCCAATAGGCGATCCACCGATCGCTGTCGTTCGTGGAGGTTCCGTGTCCCATTCACCCCGCAGAGTGACAGCCGCGATAGCGGCTCTCTCCCTAGCCGCCACCGGAGTCGTGGCGTTCGCCGCGCCGGCGGCCGCAGCATCCGGCGATCCGTTCATCAGCGAGTACGTCGAGGGCCTGTCGAACAACAAGGCCATCGAGATCTACAACCCGTCGACGCAGACGGTCGACCTCGCCGCCGGCGGCTACAAGCTGCAGCAGTACTCGAACGGCAGCCTGTCGGTCGGGCTCACGATCAACCTCACCGGAACCGTGGCCGCCGGCGACGTGTACGTTTTCGCGCACTCGTCGGCCAACGCTGCGATCCTGGCGCAGGCCGACCAGTCCGCGAACCTCGGCCTGTTCAACGGCGACGACGCCGTCGTGCTGGTCAAGGGGACCGACATCATCGACGTCATCGGCCAGATCGGCGTCGACCCCGGCAGCGAGTGGGGCACGGGCCTCACTTCCACCGCCGACAACACGCTGCGCCGCAACGCGAACGTCGTGGAAGGCGACACCGACGGGACGAACGTGTTCGACCCCGCCGTCGAGTGGACCGGCTTCCCGACCGACACGTTCGACGGCATCGGCTGGCACCTGACGCCGCCCGACCCGGATCCCGAACCTGAGGCTGACTGCACCGCCACCCCGGTCACGATCGGATCCGTCCAGGGCTCCGGCACCGCGTCGCCGATCCTGGGGCAGGACGTGCTGGTCGAGGGCGTCGTCGTGGGCGACTTCCAGAGCGGCGGGTTCGACGGGTACTACGTGCAGGACCCCGGCGACAGCAGCCCCGCCACCTCCGACGGCATCTTCGTCTTTGCGCCCGGCGGCGCGGACGTCGCTGTCGGTGACGTGGTCAGCGTCGCGGGCGAGGTGAGGGAGTTCTTCGGCCTCACCCAGATCGCGGCCGCCGACGTCGAGGTATGCGCGACCGGGCAGGCGCTGCCCGCGGCGACGCCGCTCACCCTGCCGGCGACGACCGAGCAGCGGGAGGCGCTCGAGGGCATGTCCGTGACGCTCCCGCAGAACCTCGCGATCGGCGAGACGTTCGAGTACGGCCGCTTCGGCACGATCACGCTCACCAACGGGCGCCTCGACCAGCCGACCGCGGTCGTCGAGCCCGGGGCTGCGGCGAACGCACTCGCCGCGGCGAACCTCGACAACAGCATCACGCTGGACGACGGACGCGGCAGCCAGAACCCCGACCCTGCGATCCACCCGGACGGCGCGGTCTTCACGCTCGACCACTCGTTCCGCAGCGGCGACCTCGTCCAGAACGCGACCGGCATCCTCGACTACCGCTTCGACGTGTGGGGTGTGCAGCCGACCGAGGGCGCCGACTTCACGGTGGCCAACGCGCGGCCCGAGGTGCCCGACGTGGGCGGCGACCTGAAGATCTCGAGCTTCAACGTGCTGAACTACTTCACCTCGATCGACCCGACGCCGAACATCTCGAGCGACGACGACTACTACCGAGGTGCGGACACCGAGGAGGAGTTCCTGCGCCAGCAGACCAAGATCGTCGAGGCGCTCGCCGCGATCGACGCGGACGTGTTCGGCCTCCTCGAGATCGAGAACAACGCCGACAGCGAGGCCGTCACGCGGCTCGCCGCGGCGCTGAACGCGAAGGTCGGCGCCGGCACGTACGTCCCCGTCGTCACGGGCGTGATCGGCACCGACGCGATCACCACGGCGATCATCTACAAGCCGTCGACGGTCACCCCGGTGGGTGGCCATCAGCTGATGACGAGCGCCGTCGACCCGGCCTGGTCGGACTCGCGCAACCGCCCTGCGCTCACGCAGCGGTTCGCCTCGACCGAGACGGGTGAGGAGTTCGTCGTGTCGGTCAACCACCTGAAGTCGAAGGGCTCGGCGTGCCCCGAGGACCCGGATGCGAACGACGGTCAGGGCAACTGCGCCGACGTGCGCAAGGACGCCGCGACGGCACTCACGAAGTGGCTGAACACGACGGTCGCCCCCGACGGTCGCGCGATCGTCATCGGCGACCTCAACTCGTACGACCACGAGGACTCGATCGACGCGTTCGTCGCGGGTGGCTTCACCGACCTGGAGAAGCAGTTCAACGGCGAGCACGCGTACTCGTACGTGTTCGACGGCCAGCTCGGCTACCTCGACTACGCGCTGGCGCAGCCCGCGCTCACGGCGGACGTGTCGGGTGTGGAGACGTGGCACATCAACGCCGACGAGCCGAGCCTGATCGACTACGACATGTCGTTCAAGCTGCCGGCGCAGGACGCGCTGTACGCGCCCGACGCCTACCGCTCGAGCGACCACGACCCGGTGATCGTCGGGCTGAACCTGACGCCGCCCGACACGACGGAGCCCACCATGGAGGTGACCGCGGACCCGTCGTTGGTGTGGCCGCCCAACAACAAGATGCGCACGATCGAGTTCACGATCGACGCGGCGGACGACCGCGGCGACGTGACCGTCGAGCTCACGGATGCGAGCTCCGCGGGCGCGCGGGCGTCGTGGACCCAGGTCGACGACGACACCTTCGAGGTGAAGGCCGCGATCGGTGCCGTCTACCGCTTCACCTGGACGGCGACGGATGCTGCGGGCAACACCGCGACCGACACGGTCGAGGTGGTCGTGGGCCGGTAATCCCGGGCTCCGTGCGGAGGAGGGGCGCCGTTCCGAGAGGAGCGGCGCCCCTCCTCCACATCCGGGACGGGGCGTTCCGGTGTGAACAGATCGCCGCGGGCCGCCCTGTGGCCGCGCCCGCCCCGCGACGATCGACGGGTGACCCTGCTTGGACCGACCGTCGACCCGACATCCCACCAGCTCGCCCAGGTGGCGCGCGAGCTCGCGCGGCTCATCGACCGGATCACGGATGCTGCGCTCGTCGCCCGCGGACTCGCCGACGCCGTCCACTGGCAGGCGAAGGCCGCGACCGCGTTCCACGAGCGGGCGACGCTGTGGGCCGGCGACGTGTCGGGGCTCGCGTGCCTCGCCGAGTCGGCCCGGCACGACGTGGCCCGGGCGCAGGACCGCGCCGCGTTCGCGGAGTCCTTCCCCGGTCTGTTCCCGGGGACGCAGCGATGAGCGACACGACGCCCGGACCGACCCTCCACAATCCTGACCTCGCACCGGAGGTGGGGCGGCTCGGCCCGAACGAGGGCGCCATCGGCCCGCTCGCCGAGCACTGGCCGCGCGTCGACGACGGCCTGCAGATCCGGGGCGGGGGCGCTGTCGCCGTCGACACCGCGACGCTCTCGGCCGCAGCCGTCCGCTTCGATGCCGCCCGGGAGGAGCTCGCCGCGATGGGCGAGCGGCTCGCCGGCGTGCGTGCCGAGCTGCGGGCGCTCTCCGAGCACACCGCCGATGCCCGGGCCGCGGCATCCGTCCTCGCCCTGAAGCTCGACGCGGTGCAGGCCGAAGCCGACGAGATCGCCGCCGCGCTGCGCGAAGCGGCGTACGCGTACGAGATGGTCGAGATCGAGGCCGAGCACCGCGCGGCCGTGCTCGCCGGTGACGCCGCCCGTGCGCAGCGCCTCGACGCCCGCATGACCGCTCTGGTCGACGCCCACCCCGATGCGTGGCGCCTTGCGGTGGGCGCGCAGTTCGAGCGGGCGGTCATGTGGCCGTCCGAGCTCGTGCGCCAGGCGACCCACTGGGGCGTTGCGGTGGGCGGCGAGGTCAGCGACCCCGCTTCGATCGTGGTCGGCGCCGCCGCCGGGCTGCTCACCCTGGGCGGAGCGGCCGTCGTCGGCCTCGCGGGCGCGGGGCGGCTGGCGAGGGACGCGCGGCTCTCGGGCACGGCAGGCCCGGTCACGGTGACGCCCGTCGCGCCCGCGTCGACCGTCGTGGGTGCGGCCGGGGCCGCGGTCGGTGCGGGGACGCCGCCGTCGCGGTCGCCCGCGGCGGTGGCGCCACGGAGCCTGGCCGCGGTGACGGAACGGATGCCGGGGGGCGGTGACTCGCGAGTGCGTGTCGAGCGGTACACGATGCCCGACGGGTCGCGGCAGTACGCGGTGTACCTCGCCGGCATGCAGTCGTTCGACGTCGGCGGTGACGAGGCGTGGGACAACGCGTCCAACGTCGAGCTGTACGCCGGGAAGGCGTCGGACTCGTACGCGGCGACCGAGCTCGCCCTCGCGCAGGCGGGCGTGCGGGCGGGCGACGCCGTGCACGTGTTCGGGTTCTCGCAGGGGGCGATGATCGGCGCGCACCTGGCTCTCGAGGGCGGCTACGACGCGCGGACGCTGGTGTCCATCGGGTCGCCCGTCGACGCCGACGTCGGGCCGGACACGCTCGCCGTGACAGTGCGGCACACCGACGACCCGGTCGCCGGACTCGCCGGGGGTGGCCACTCCGCAGCCGTCGGCGCACCCGGGAGCTTCGTGGCCGAGCGGGTCTTCCACCCCGACGTGGGCTGGGACGAGCCGAGACTGCCGGCGCACCGGCTCACCGCGTACGCCGAGACGGCGGCGCTCGTCGACGACTCGACGGACCCGCGGGTCGACGCCCTCCGCGGCGTGTTCGCCGACCTCGCGCGCGCCGATTCGGTGGAGGTCAGCGAGTACGCCGTTCGCCGTGGTGAGCGGTGAGCCGGGTGGTCCGGATCGGTCAGTCCTTGCGCGGGCGGATGATGATGCCGACGACCCAGTTGATGAGGGTGATGATGATCGCCGCGAGGACACCCCACCAGAAGTCCTCGACTCGCAGGCCCCAGTTCCAGAAGCTCGTGAGCCAGGCCGTCAGCCACAGCAGGAACGCATTGATGAGGAGGCCGATGAGACCGAGCGTGAGGATGTAGAGCGGGAAGGCCAGCACCTTGATGACCGTGCCGATGATCGTGTTCACGAGCGCGAAGATCGCGGCGACGATCAGGAGGGTCAGGATCAGCTGGAGGGTCTCGCCCGGCGGGAACGGGATGACCGAGACCTGGAGCGCCGGGATCAGGGTCACGACCCAGATCGCGAAGGCGTTGATGACCACGCGGATGAGGAAGCCCATAGTGGGCCCAGTCTTCCACGGCGCCGCGGCCCCGCCAATGACCGGATCTAGGGTGTCGACGCCTCGCGCAGGATCCCGGCGATCTCGGGGATCCCGATCCTGCTCCGCGCCACGTTCAGCACGAAGCCGAACGCATCATCTGTGGTCAGGTCCGCGACGGCACCGTTCACCTCGAGGCGCTTCAGCAGCTCGGAGTAACGCTCACGCACTCCCATCGCGACTCGTGTCGCGCGTTCGACGGCGCTCTCCGCACTGACGAGTTGAGCCCGAATCGGTATCGATCGCTTCCCAAGACACCGATTGCATCCGCTCGTAGACTCGGGGCGTGACCGACGCCCCCGAGATCCCCGTCCGCGTGCGCCCCGAGGTCGCCGCCCTGCCGCCGTACAAGCAGGGCCGGCAGGCCGGCGCCGACGCGTTCAAGCTGTCGAGCAATGAGAACCCGTTCGACCCGCTGCCCGGGGTGCTCGAGCGCGTGCAGTCCGCGACGGCGCTCAACCGCTACCCGGATGCCACGGCCGCACGCCTGCGCGAGCGGCTGGCCGAGAGGTTCGGCGTCGGCACCGACTCGATCCACATCGGGGCGGGGAGCGTCTCGATCCTCGCGCAGCTCGTGCTCGCGACCTCGGGTCCGGGTGACGAGGTCATCTACGCGTGGCGGTCGTTCGAGGCGTACCCGTGGCTGGCCGTCGTCGCCGGCGCCACCGCCGTGCAGGTGCCGCTCGCCGAGGGCGCCCGCCATGACCTCGACGCGATGGCCGCCGCCATCACGGACCGCACGCGCGCGATCATCGTGTGCAGCCCCAACAACCCGACCGGCCCGATCGTGACGCAGGCCGAGTTCGACGCGTTCGTCGAGAAGGTGCCGGCCGACGTGCTCGTCATCCTCGACGAGGCGTACGCCGAGTTCGTCACCGACCCCGACTCCGTCGACGGGCTTCGCGTGCTCGGCGGCTCCGGTCGCCCCAACGTGGTCGTGCTCCGCACGTTCTCGAAGGCCTACGGGCTCGCCGCGCTCCGCGTCGGCTACGCGATCGGGCACCCGCGCGTGCTCGACGCCGCCCGCAGCACCGCGATCCCGCTGTCGGTCACGGCCCACGGCGAGGAGGCGGCGCTCGCGAGCCTCGATGCCGAGGACGAGCTGCTCGAGCGCGTGCGGGTGATCGCCGACCGTCGCGACCGTCTCGCGGACGGCCTCCGCGAGGCCGGCTGGGACATCCCGGCGGCGCAGGGCAACTTCGTGTGGCTGCCGACCGGCGACGACACGACGGCGTTCGCGGCGACGTTCGAGGAGGCCGGCCTGATCGTGCGGCCGTTCGCCGGGGACGGGATCCGGATCTCGGTCGGCGAGGAGGAATCCGTCGAGAAGGTGCTGCGGATCGCGGCAGCGGTCGCCGCCCGCCGCCAGGGATGAGTGGCGCGTGCGGTTGTCGATCGCGTGCGGTGGATCTCAGCATCCCTTGTCGAACGCATGCAGAAACGCGCATGCACGGAGAGATAGCGTGAAATCATGATCCCGGTCGACGACCCCGCCCTGGTGCGGTTCCTGGAGGCGGACGGAACGTTCGCACCGAGCCCCGCCGCCGAACCGTATCGGGACGCCGTCGAGAGTATCGGCGACGCCGACCTCGAGACGTTCTACCGCGACATGGCCGTCATCCGCGCGTTCGACGTTCAGGCGACGAACCTCCAGCGGCAGGGGCAGCTCGCCCTGTGGCCGCCGAGCTACGGGCAGGAGGCCGCACAGGTCGGATCGGCCCGCGCCGCGCGCGCCCAGGACCACATCTTCCCGTCGTACCGCGAGCACGTGGTCACGAAGATCCGCGGCGTCGACCCGATCGACATCATCCGCGTGATGCGCGGTCTGACGCACGGCGGATGGGACCCGACCGACCCGAAGAACGGCAACACCCACATCTACACGCTCGTGCTCGGCTCGCAGACGCTGCACGCCACCGGTTTCGGCATGGGGCTCGTCTTCGACGGACGCAGCGGCACCGGCGACGCCGACCGCGATGAGGCCGTCATCGTCTACTACGGCGACGGTGCGTCGAGCCAGGGCGACGTGCACGAGGCGATGGTCTTCGCGAACAGCTACCGCACTCCCGAGGTCTTCTTCCTGCAGAACAACCAGTGGGCCATCTCGGTGCCCGTCTCGACGCAGTCGCGCTCGCCGCTGTACAAGCGCGGCGAGGGATACGGCATGCCCAGCACCCTCATCGACGGCAACGACGTGCTCGCGAGCTGGGCCGTCACGCGCACCGCGCTCGACGAGGCACGCAGCGGCGAAGGGCCGCAGGCGATCGAGGCGATGACGTACCGCCTCGGTGCGCACACCACGAGCGACGACCCGACCAAGTACCGCACCTCTGCGGAGGAGGAGTCGTGGCGTCGCCGCGACCCGATCGCGCGCATGAAGGCGTTCCTCGTCGGTCGCGGGGCGTCGGAGGCGTTCTTCGCCGATGTCGACGCCGAGGCCCAGGCGCTCGCCGACGACGTGCGCACGCGCACCAACGCCCTCGGAGGGCTCGAGCGCGACGACATCTTCGCCCACGTGTACTCGGAGCAGCACCCGCTCATCGCCGAGCAGCGGCAGTGGCTCGCCGACTACGAGGCATCCTTCGAAGGAGGCGCATCGTGAGCACTTCGACCGCCGACGCGACGGCCACCGGCGTGGCCGGGACCGCGCCGCCCGCCGTGCAGACCCTGCCGTTCAGCCGCGCGATCAACGCGGGCCTGCGTGCCGCGCTCGCCGGCAGTGACCGGGTCCTCCTCATGGGCGAGGACATCGGCAAGCTCGGCGGCGTCTTCCGCGTGACGGAGGGCCTGCAGGCCGAGTTCGGCGAGCGGCGCGTGCTCGACACCCCGCTCGCGGAGTCGGGCCTCGTCGGCACCGCGATCGGGCTCGCGATGGCGGGCTTCCGGCCCGTCGTCGAGATCCAGTTCGACGGATTCGTCTTCCCCGCGTTCGACCAGATCACGACGCAGCTGGCCAAGCTCACGAACCGCCACGAGGGCGCGCTGCAGATGCCCGTCGTCATCCGCATCCCGTACGGCGGGCACATCGGCGCGGTCGAGCACCACCAGGAGAGCCCTGAGGCGTACTTCACGCACACCGCGGGCCTGCGGGTCGTGAGCCCGTCGACGCCGAACGACGGCTACTGGATGATCCAGGACGCCATCACCTCGCCCGACCCGGTGATCTTCCTCGAGCCGAAGAGCAAGTACTGGCAGAAGGGCGAGGTCGACACGTCGGCGCGCGCCCTGCCGCTGCACGCGTCCCGCGTCGTCCGCCGCGGTACCGACGTCACCCTGGTCGGCCACGGCGCCATGGTGACGACGATGCTGCAGGCCGCCGCGCTCGCCGAGGCCGAGGGCACGAGCATCGAGGTCGTCGACCTCCGCTCGCTGTCGCCGATCGACTACGGCCCCATCCTCGACTCGGTGCGCCGCACCGGGCGCATGGTCTACGCGCAGGAGGCGCCGGGCTTCACGTCGCTCGGCTCCGAGGTGGCCGCGACCGTCATGGAGCGCGCGTTCTACGCGCTGGAGGCCCCCGTGCTGCGCGTGTCGGGCTTCGACACCCCGTTCCCCCCGGCCAAGCTCGAGGGGGTCTATCTCCCCGACGCCGACCGCATCCTCGAGGCCGTCGACCGGTCCCTCGCCTACTGACCCCCCTCCCTTGACCGCGAGAGTGCACCTGGTGGACGAGATGCGGGTTGCTTCCCTCCCTCTCGGCGACCAGCTGTACTCTCGCGAAAAAGGGCGCTAGCCGTAAGGAGCTCCGCATGAGCACCCAGACGTTCGTCCTCCCCGATGTCGGCGAAGGCCTCACCGAGGCCGAGATCGTCCAGTGGCGCGTCGGCCCCGGCGACAGCGTCGCCGTCAACGACGTGCTCGTCGAGATCGAGACCGCGAAGTCGCTCGTCGAGCTCCCCTCGCCGTTCTCCGGCACCGTGGGCGAGCTGCTCGCGGCGGAAGGCACGACCGTGAACGTCGGCGCGGCGATCATCACGATCGCATCGGAGACGGATGCTGCACCCCCCGCGACCGTCGGACAGTCCGAGCACGGCGAGCCGGCCGAGGCCGCCGGCGAGGGTGCGGTGCTCGTCGGGTACGGCACGGGCGGACACGTGCAGTCGCGGCGGCGCAAGCCCGCGGCTCCGGCGGAGGAGCGGGTCGCAGCATCCGTCGGGGTCATCGCGAAGCCGCCGATCCGCAAGCTCGCGCGCGACCTCGGCGTGGAGCTGTCGGCCGTCGCGCCGAGCGGCCCCGCCGGCGAGGTGACCCGTGAGGACGTCGTGCGGCATGCGTCGCAGGCGAGCGTGTTCCGCAACATCGAGACTCCGGAGTGGGGCGACGTGCGCGAGGAGACGATCCCGGTCGCGGCTCCGGCTCCCGCACCCGGCCCGGCGGCCGTCGCCCCGTCGACGCCCGCACCGGACGCCGCCGGCCGCGAGGAGACCATCGCGGTCCGGGGCGTGCGCAAGGCCACATCGTCGGCCATGGTGCAGTCGGCCTACTCGGCCCCGCACGTGTCGGTGTGGACCGACGTCGACGCCAGCCGCACGATGGAGCTCGTCAAGCGACTGAAGACCTCGCCGGACTTCGCCGACATCAAGGTGTCGCCGCTGCTCATCATGGCGCGCGCCGTCATCTGGGCGGCCCGGCGCACCCCGATGGTGAACGCCGCGTGGGTGGACGCCGAGAACGGCGCCGAGATCCGCGTACGTCGCTACGTGAACCTCGGGATCGCCGCCGCGACCCCGCGCGGTCTGCTCGTGCCCAACATCAAGGACGCGCAGGACCTGTCGATGCGCGAGCTCGCCCGCGCCCTCGAGAAGCTCACGCTCACGGCACGCGAGGGCAAGACGACTCCGGCCGACCAGCACGGCGGCACCATCACGATCACGAACATCGGCGTGTTCGGCATGGACGCGGGCACCCCGATCATCAACCCCGGCGAGGCCGGGATCGTGGCGCTCGGCACGATCCGCCAGAAGCCGTGGGTCGTCGACGGCGAGGTGCGCCCGCGCTGGGTCACGACGGTCGCCGGCTCGTTCGACCACCGCGTGGTCGACGGCGACGGCATGTCGCGCTTCATCGCCGACGTCGCGTCGATCCTCGAGGAGCCTGCACTGCTGCTCGACTGAGGGGCCAGGGGCGGCCGAGGTGATCGCGCCCCCGCGGGGCCGATCCTCCGCCGTGCCCGCCCTCGTCGCGCCGACCTCTGTTCAGAACGTCGATGAACTTCCGGCTCACACCGGCTGTGGGTCTGCGGAGCGTCGATGAACTTCCGGCTCACACGAGTTGTGTGTGTCCGGAACGTCGATGAACTTCCGGCTCACACCGGCTGTGGGTCTGCGGAGCGTCGATGAACTTCCGGCTCACACGAGTTGTGGGTGTCCGGAACGTCGATGAACCTGCGGCGGTGGGGGACGTGTGAGTTGGAAGTTCATCGAGCTCTGAGGGATGTTCGTTCCCGATTTGAGAACGATTCTCATTAGCGTTAGGGTCGGATGCATGACCTCGTTGCGACGTTCCCTGCCCCTGCTCGGCCTGGCGGCGGCATCCGCCCTCGTCCTCGCCGGATGCGCGGGCACGGCCGCCGGTGACGACGACACCAGCGACGGGCGGATCGCGGTCGTCGCGTCGACCAACGTGTACGGGCAGATCGCGGAGGAGATCGGCGGCGACCTCGTCGACGTGACGTCGATCGTGACGAACGAGTCGCAGGACCCGCACTCCTTCGAGCCCAGCGCGCGCGACCAGCTCGCGGTGTCGAAGGCCGACCTCATCATCGAGAACGGCGGCGGCTACGACGCGTTCATCGACGCGCTCATCGAGTCGAGCGGCACCGAGGCGCCCGTCGTCACCGCCGTCGAGTACTCGCACGACTGGCCGGAGAACGCCGGCCACGACGACGAGAGCGCCGAAGACGCCGAGGACCACGCGCACGACCACGGCGACCACGAGCACGTCGAGGGCTTCAACGAGCACGTCTGGTACGACCCGCACACGATCGCGCACGTCGCCGAGGCCATCGCGATCGAGCTCGGCGAGCTCAGCCCCGACGACGCCGAGACCTTCACCGCCAACGCCGAGGCGTTCTCCGGCGAGATCGAGGGGCTCGAGGCCTCGCTCGATGAGATCGGCGCGGCGCACGCGGACGAGAAGGTTTTCGTCACCGAGCCGGTGCCGGTCTACCTCGTCGAGGCGGCCGGGCTCGAGAACGCGACGCCCGCGAAGTTCAGCGAGGCGGTGGAGGAGGGGCAGGATGTCGCGCCCGCGACGCTGCTCGAGTCCCTCGCGCTCGTGCAGGGCGGCGACGTGCGCGTGGTCATCACGAACACGCAGACGGGCGGCGCCGAGACGCAGGAGATCGTCGGCGAGGCGGACGGGCTCGGCATCTCCGTGATCGCGTTCTCGGAAACGCTGCCGGAGGGGCAGACTTACATCTCGTGGATGCAGGCGAACATCGAGGCGCTGAACGGGGCCCTTCGGGCGTGACCCCGGCATCCCGCGGCGCGGAGCGTCCGGTCATCCTCAGCATCCGGGATGCCGCGCTCCAGCGCGGCGACCGGGAGTTGTGGGCGGGACTCGACCTCGACGTGCACGCGGGCGAGCTCGTCGCGGTGCTCGGCCCGAGCGGATCGGGCAAGACGACGCTGCTGCGCGCGATCCTCGGGCTCGAGCCGCTCTCGCGTGGCGAGATCACGGTGGGCGGCGCGACGGTCGAGCGGCGCGGCAGCCGGAGCATCGGCTACATCCCGCAGGCCCGCCCGCTGCCGCGCGACACGTCGCTGCGCGGTCGTGACCTGGTGACGCTCGGCGTCGACGGCCATCGCTTCGGCTTCCCGATCCCGCGCCGCGGCGACCGGGCACGCGTGGACGCCCTCATCGACGCCGTCGGCGCCCGCGACTTCGCGGACCGGCCCGTCGGCCTCCTCTCGGGAGGTGAGCAGCAGCGCCTGCGCGCGGGCCAGGCGCTCGCCGACGACCCGCGACTGCTGCTCTGCGACGAGCCGCTCACCAGCCTCGACCTCGCCAACCAGCAGGCGGTCATCGGTCTCATCGACCGGCATCGCCGGGAGAAGGATGCTGCGGTCCTCCTCGTCACGCACGACATCAACCCGCTGCTGGGCAAGGTCGACCGCATCCTCTACATCGCGAACGGGCGCTTCACCCTCGGCACGCCCCAGGAGGTGCTCCGCTCGGACGTGCTCACGGCGCTGTACGGCGCGCACGTCTTCGTGCTGCGTGCGGGCGACCGGCTGGTGGTCGTCGGCGCGCCCGATGCCGAGGCATCCCATCACCATCACGACCACGGGGTCGACGCATGAACTGGAACGACATCGCGGACGCGATGTTCGGCGGGCTGCCCTTCTACGGCGAGATCCTCGCGCTCGTGTCGAACTCGGTGTGGGCGGGCGCCGTGCTCGGCCTCGTCGGCGGCCTGGTCGGCGTGTTCGTCATGCAGCGCGACATGGCGTTCGCGGTGCACGGCATCAGCGAGCTGTCGTTCGCGGGCGCCGCGGCGGCGCTCCTCATCGGCTGGGACGTCGTCACCGGATCCATCGTCGGCTCGCTCATCGCGGCCGCGATCATCGGCGTGCTCGGGGCGAAGGCGCGCGACCGCAACTCGATCATCGGTGTGCTGATGCCGTTCGGGCTGGGTCTCGGCATCCTGTTCCTCTCGCTCTACGACGGCCGCAGCGCCAACCGGTTCAGCCTGCTCACCGGGCAGATCGTGTCGGTGCAGACCGGGCAGCTCGGCTGGCTGATCGGCATCGGCGCCGTCGTGCTGCTCGGCCTGCTGCTGATCTGGCGCCCGCTGCGGTTCGACTCGCTCGACCCGCAGTCCGCCGCGGCGCGCGGAGTGCCGACCACCGCGGTCTCGCTCGGATTCATGCTGCTGCTCGGCCTCATCGTCGCGGTCGCGGTGCACATCATCGGCGCGCTGCTCGTGATGGCCCTGCTCGTGACGCCGGCTGCCGCAGCGATGCGCATCGTGTCGGGGCCGCTGTCGGTGCCGCTGCTGTCGGCCCTGTTCGGCTTCGTGTCGGCGGTGGGCGGCATCCTGCTCGCGATCATGGGCACCCTCCCGGTCAGCCCCTACATCACGACGATCTCGTTCCTGATCTACGTCGTGTGCCGCCTCGTCGGGGCGCGCCGGGATCGGGTGACCCGCGTCGCCGTCCCCGCGGCCGCCCGGTGACCCGCGTCCGGGAGACGTCCAGGACCCCTCGGTAGACTCGCCCCCATGGCCCAGCGCAACACGTGGCAGCGCGAACGCGTGCGCGAAGCGCTGTCGGACGCCCGCGGATTTGTCAGCGCGCAGTCGCTGCACGCCACCCTCCGCGACGAGAACACCGGCATCGGACTCGCCACCGTGTACCGCGCGCTCGCCGGGCTCGCTGCCCAGGGCGAGGCCGATTCGCTGCAGAGCCCCGAGGGCGAGGCGCTCTACCGCGCCTGCTCCAGCGCCGGCCATCACCACCATCTGATCTGCCGCTCCTGCGGACTCACCGTCGAGATCGAGGCGACGGACGTCGAGCAGTGGGCGAAGCGCACCGCCGAGCGCCACGGATTCCGCGACGCCGAGCACGTCGTGGACATCTTCGGGCTCTGCGCGAACTGCGCGGCCGCCCGGGATGCCCAGCGTGACGCGCACTGACCCCGGAACGCGGGCGCGTTCTGCCGAGCACCGCCACGGATCGACGGATGCTGCGCCGCAGCCGTCCGCGCAGGCTCGCACGCTGCTCTGGCTCGGGGTGGGCGTGGCCGTCGTCGCCGGCCTCTTCCTCATCGACTGGCTCGCGCCGACACTGTTCCCGGCGTCCCTTCCCACCCGCGCGCAGGATGGACTGACGCTCGCGATCAGCGTGCTCATCGAGTCGCTGCCGTTCGTGGCGCTCGGCGTGGTGCTGTCGATCGTCGTGCAGGTGTGGGTGCCGCCGGGCGTCATCGAGCGGTGGATGCCGCGGCGCGGGTGGGCCAGGCGCGCGGTGCTGTCGCTGCTCGGCATGATCGTGCCGGTCTGCGAGTGCGGCAACGTGCCGTTCGCGCGCGGCCTCCTCATGCGCGGATTCTCGGTGCCCGAGACGCTGACCTTCCTCATCGCGGCGCCGATCGTGAACCCCATCGTCATCATCACGACGCACCAGGCGTTCGGCTTCAGCGACGGCATCCTCATCGCGCGCCTCGTCGGCGGGTACGCGATCGCCAACCTCATCGGATGGCTGTATTCGCGGCATCCGTCTCCCGACGCGCTGCTCACGGACCGCTTCCGCGACACGTGCGAGCTCGTGGTGCACGAGCCGGGCGGCAAGGGGCGGCGCACGCTCGCGCAGTTCGTGATCGAGCTGCGCGCGGTGATGCCGGCGCTCATCATCGGCTCGGCGCTCGCCGGCGCGGTGCAGGTGCTCATCCCGCGCGAGGCGCTGCTCGCGATCGGCGCCAACCCGGCCCTGTCGATCGTCGCGATGATGGCGCTGGCGATGGTGGTGTCGATCTGCTCGAACGTCGACGCGTTCTTCGCGCTGTCGTTCGCCTCGACGTTCACGCCGGGCTCGATCGTCGCGTTCCTGCTGGTCGGACCCCTCGTCGACGTCAAGATGCTCGCCCTCATGCGCACGACGTTCACGTGGCGCACGCTCGGCGGCATCGTCGTGGTGGTCGTGCTGTCGGCCTTCGCGATCGGGACGGCGGTGAACCTCCTTGCGTAACGCCGGATTCGTCGGCACGCGGTGGCTCGGGGTCGGGCTCGCCGCGGCGCTCGCCGTCGCCACGATCTCCCTCGCGGTGACGGGACGACTCGGGCTCTACATCAACCCGGACTCGACCTGGTTCGCGGTGTCGATGGCGGTGCTCGTGCTCGTCGGCGCGGTGGCGTCGTTCGCGCTCCCGCTCGGCGCCGAGGCCGACCACGGCCACGACCATGGGGACACCTCTGCCAGCGGCGGTCACGAACTCCTCAGAACCGCGCCGAGCACGCGAGACTCGGCCGGCTCCTCGCCGAGTCGACGCGGATCCGAGGAGTTCGACCACGACCACCACACCCCGCACCCGCTCGCGGTCGCGGCGACCGTCGTGGGCGGGGTGGCGGCATCCGGGGTCGTCGTGCTCACCCTCGCGCTGCCGCCCGCGTCCCTCAGTGCCGAGCTGGCGATGTCGCGCGACGTCGGGGCGACACCGCTCTTCGGCGGCGCTGACACCGTCCAGCTGGCCTCGACCGGCGACACGGAGTCCTTCGGGGTCGGCGAGTGGGCGACGGTGTTCGCGACGGCGACCAACCCCGACGCGTTCGACGGCGACACGGTCGAGCTCACGGGGTTCGTGACGCCCGGCGGCGAAGGCGCCTTCGACCTCACCCGCCTCGTCATCACGCACTGCGTCATCGACGCGCAGCCCGCGAGCCTGCCGGTCATGAGCGGCACGGCGATCCCCGACACGGGACAGTGGGTCACCATCACCGGCACGGTGCGGTCCTCGTCCGACGGTCGCCTCGTCGTCGACGCCGCCGCGGTCGAGGAGATCCCCGAGCCCGAGGACCCGTATGAGTACTGAGGCCGGTTCGCGGCGCGCGAGGTCACGGCGCCGTCGGGGCCGCGCCTTCGCCGGGGCGTTCGCGATCGTCGTGGGCGTCCTCGCCGTGGTCGGGCTCGCCGGAGCAGCCGCGAGCGTCGCCCAGGGGCCGCGGGTGACGGAGGCGTATGTGGATCCGGAGGCGGCGGCCGCAGCATCCGGTGCCCGTCTTATCGTGACCACGACGCAGTCGCTCGCCGAGGTCGACCCGTCGCAGGTGACGATCACGCCCGCGACGCCGTTCGCTGTCGACACGTCGGGCCGCAGCGTCGGCGTGCGGTTCACGCTGCCGCTGTGGGACGACACCGAGTACACCGTCACCATCGATGACGTGGCGTCGCTCGGCGGCGGGCCGACCGCGACGATCACCCAGACGTTCCGCACGCCCGCGACCGAGGTGTTCCTCATGCAGCGCGGGACGAACGCCGGCGACCTCATCTACCGCACCGACCTCACGGGGCAGAATGCGGTGCCGGTGTTCCGGCACACCCACATCGAGGACTTCCGGGCCACGGCCCAGCACCTCGTCGTCTCGGTGCGCACCGACGACGACCAGGCCGGGCTCATCGTCACCGACCTCGACGGCGAGAACGCGCACGAGCTGGCCCTCCCCGGCGACGGGTTCGTGTCGAACCTGCAGACCGCCGACCGCGGCGAACGCATCGGCTACACCTTCTCCGACGCCGAGCTCACCGCCGATTCCGGCCGCGAGAGCCGGCTCTACACCGCGTCGCTCAGCGAGCCCGACGCCGACCCCGTGCCCATCGAGGTCGAGGGCGCGGACCCGCGCGTCGCGGAGTGGCGGTTCGTGCCCGACACCGACAGCATCCTGCTGCTGTCGTTCGACGGCTCGCTGCTGCTCACCGGGTCCGAGTCCGGCGCCGGCGCCCCGACGGCGCTCGGCGACGCGCTGACGATCGAGGGCATCGCCCGCGGGTCGAGCGAGGCCGTGATCGACCGGCTCGACCATGCCGCGGTCGTCGACCTCACCGACGCGAGCGAGGAGCCCCTCGTCGCGCCCGGCATCGACCTCGGGGGCACGACCTCGGTCACGCCCCTTCCCGACGGCTCGACGATCCGCACGGCCGCCGTGCTCGAGGCCGACGGCGTGCCCACCGGGCGCACGTCGGTCGCGCACGTCGACGCGGACGGCGCCACGCGCATGCTCACCGAGATCCCCGACACGGATGCCGTCATCCAGGTGTGCGTGTCGCCCAGCGCCCGCTACCTCGCGGTGCTGGTCGCGCCCGACGCCGTCACGAACTCGTACGACACCTACCAGCACCCGCTGCCGGAGCGCCCCGAGACGCGCATCCTCGAGGTGGCAGACGGCGACCCCGTCGTTGCACTCAACGGCGCGTCGGTCTCGTGGTGTCAGGTGCCGCCGCGCTGAGCCGGCGGACGAACGTGAGGACGCAGCATCCGTTACATGTCCTGGACTGAGGACGAGAGCCGAGATGCGGACGGTGCGCACCGGGTCGATCCGCATCTCGGCGCAGATCCTCAGCTGAGGACGCGAGCAGCTCAGGAGGAGCGGGCGGATGCGGCGTCCTCGGCATCCTCTTCGGTCTTGCGCGCAGCGGGCTCGGGCAGCTTCGAGGGCAGACCGCTCGACAGCAGGAGCCCGAGCACTGTGAGGGCGAACACGAAGAACAGCGACTGGCGGAGCGACTCGACCTGCGTGTCGGCGTAGAGCTGCGCGATCTCGGTCGCCGAGGCCGGGTCGGCTCCGGCATCCGTCAAGAGGTCTTCGGCCTGCTGCTGGGAGATGATCGGCGCGCCCTTCGACGCTGTGGCGACGACCTGCTGCTGGATGTCGGCGGGGATCGTCGTGCTCTGCTCGACCGCCGTGCTGAAGCCCGAGGTGAGCAGCAGGACGAACACCGACCCGACGATCGCCGTGCCGAACGACGAGCCGAGGTTCTGGAATGTGCCCTGGAGGCCGCCGACCTCGGAGGTGTCGGACTGCTCGACGGCCGACATGTTGACGTTGCCCAGCTGCGAGGCCAGCAGGCCGAAGCCGGCGCCGACCACGAACATGCCCGCCGCGAACGCGAAGTCGGCGAGCTCGGGCTGCACCGCGAGGAACACGATCAGCACCCCGAGGCCGAGCGTGAGCTGCCCGATCCGGCCGATGTTCTGGGCGGACCGCACCGTCGACAGCCGCGACCCGAGGATCGAGAAGAGGATGAGCCCGACCGACAGCGGGAGGATCTTCAGGCCCGTCTGCAGCGCGTCGTAGCCGAGGATCGTCTGCAGGTACACCGGCACCACGAAGAACAGCGCGGCGATCGCGAAGTACTGCGCCATGAACATCGTGAGGCCGCTGCGCAGCGCCGTGATGCGCAGCAGACTGACCTTCAGCAGCGGCACGCGCCCCGTGCGCTCGAGGCGCTGCTGCCGCTTCACGAACAGCCACAGCACCACGACCGACAGCAGGATCAGGTACGCGACGGGCGAGATGCCGAGCGGCGCGAACGGCTGGCCGTTGATCACCGGCGGGTCCAGCGGCTGGAACCACCCCCACGTCTTGGACTGCAGGATGCCGTACACGCCCAGACCCAGGCCGAGGGCCGACAGCACGACGCTCAGCAGGTCGATGCGGAGGGTGCGGTCGCCCGGCACGTCCTTGATGCGCCCCGACACGATGAGCACGAGGGTCATGACGACCGCCTCAGCGACGAAGACGTACCGCCACGACGAGTACGTGGTGACGAGACCGCCGATGAGCGGGCCGGCGGCGGCCGCTCCGCCGGTGACCGCGCCGAGCACCGCGAAGGCGACAACTCGCTCGCGGCCGGTGTAGTTGATGGCGGCCAGGGCTGCGATCGCCGGGATGACGAGCACCGCGCCGAGGCCCTCGACGAGGGACCAGCCGAGCATGAGGACCGTCAGGTTCGGGGCGAGTGCGGTGGTCAGTGAGCCGATGCCGTAGACGACCGACCCTATACGGAAGGCCATGCTGCGGCCCCAGCGGTCGCCGAGCTTGCCGCCGGTGAGCATGAACGCCGCCATCGTCAGTGCATAGAACGTGATGGCGGCCTGCATGCCCGAGATATCGGTGCCGAGGTCATGCGCGACGGTCGAGATCGAGACGTTCATCACTGTGCTGTCGAGCACCATGATGAACTGCGAGACGCTCAGCAGGATGAGCACGAACCATTTCCCCATGCGCGAACAGTAGCGCTCGCCGCGGCGGCCCGACGCGCGATCCGGAGTCGGCGCGCGGACGTAGACTCGGCGCATGGCGCGGGACCTCTGGCGTAGGGCGACCCGAGCCGACCTGCGGGGCCTTCCGGCCGACGTGGCGCCGCGTCTGCTCGGCGCGCGCCTCACGACCGTGGTCGGCGGCGAGACCGTGGCCGTGCGGCTCACCGAGGTCGAGGCGTACCACGGCCGCGGCACCGGGCCCAGGCCCGATCCGGGCTCGCACGCGCGCATGGGGCCGACCGCGCGCAACGCCACGATGTGGGGTGAACCCGGCCACCTGTACGTCTACCTCAGCCACGGGATCCACTCCTGCGTGAACGTCGTGTGCGGTCCGGAGGGAGTCGCCGGCGGTGTGCTGCTGCGCGCCGGGAGGGTGCTGGAGGGGACGGATGCTGCGACCCGCCGTCGACCGGCGGCCCGCACACCGCGCGACCTGGCCCGCGGACCGGGCCGGTTCGGCGACGCGGTGGGGCTGCGGCATCCGGTGCACGACGGCATCGACGCGATCACCGGTGCGCCCCTGCACGGGGCCGTGGCCCGGCTCGAGCTGCTCGCCGACTCGCTCGCCGAGGTGGCGTCGGGGCCGCGTGTCGGGGTCGCAGGGGTCGCCGGCACCGCCGAGTTCCCGTGGCGCTACTGGATCCCCGGCGACGAGACCGTGTCGCCCTTCCGGTGGGGGCGCGGCGCGCGCGAGGTCAGCGAAGCGACGTGACCGCGGTGATCGCCGCGCGCAGCTGCTTCACCCGGCGCTCGTAGCGCGCCGCGATGAAGATCAGCACGGCGCCGCCGATCCCGAGCCACAGCCACCACGGAACGGCGACGTAGGACGTCGAGATCCACGGCCACAGCTGCGCCACGCCGTGGATGAGCACCACCGCCGAGCCGAGGACCAGCGGCGCCTGCAGCCTGAGGAAGGCTCCGGCGACCACCAGCCCGACCGCCACGACGCCGAGGGCCACGATGCGCCACAGCTCGGTGTCGCCGACGAAGTCGTAGACGAGCGAGGGCAGCAGCAGGAGGGCGAGCCAGGGGCCGAGCGACGGCCACGAGCGCGACCCGGGCCGTCGCACCAGCGTCCGCGATCCGTAGGCGATGCCGCCGAGCGCGGCGGGCACCGTGACGAGCTCGACGGGCTCGACGCCGAAGCCGAAGAAGGCGAGCAGACCGAAGGCAGCGGCGGTGACGACGGCGACGACGGCGAGTCCCGCTCCGAGTCGTCCGCGCCACACGGCTCCGACGTACGCCGCCGCGGAGAGCGCGGTCATGGCCACGGCGGTCCGCAGCTCGTCGAAGCCGACCGCCGCCGCGAGCAGATACGCCTCGGCCGCCGCGAACAGCACCGTGGCCACACTGAGCCCCGCGCCCGCCGACAGGGCCACCGGTCGCGACGGGGTGGCGCGCAGCGCCGCGAGGGCGATCGCCACGGCGATCCCGGCTCCGCCGACCACCCACAGGTCGGCTTCGAATCCCGCATCCCCCGCGACCGCGAGGAAGCGCACCCCGCAGCCCACCGCCGCGACGACGAGGCCGCCGACGGCCAGCACAGCGCCGAGCGCCGCCCAGCGCCGGAGCCCGAGCGCGGCCGCTCCCGCCACACCGGCGGCGCCCGCGATCGCCACGATCACCGTCACGGTGGCCGCGTCGTCCCCCGCGCGCAGCAGGGTCGTGGTCGCCAGTAGTGCCACGCCGACCGCGGCGAGGATCGCGGCCCGTCGTGCCTCGCCGAACGTCACGGCGGTCGCGGTCAGGACCACCGCCACGACCACGGCGCCCGCGGCTGCGGTGATCGCCGCCGCGTCGCCGAGGTCGAACCAGGGATCGATCAGCACCCGAGCGCCCATCGCGAGCGCCGCCGCGGAGAGGATCAGCGACGACGGGACCCGCACGCGCCACGCATCGGGGATCGGGGTCAGAGCGATCGCGGCCGCGGTGATCAGGGAGATGCCGATGAGCAGCCACACGCGTGCGGGCTCGGCGGGTCCGAGCAGGCTCGGCAGCGTGGCCAGGACGAGTGCCCCGCCCCACACGAACTCCTCGCCGGCCGGCCAGGCCGCTCCGGTGCGGCGCCGCCGCAGCACGGCGAGCACCGCGCCGGCACCGCACGCGGCGGCGATCGGCAGGGTGGCGAACTCGACCTCGCGGGTGCCGCCGACGATCACCGACCAGGCTGCGATCGCGACGGCGCCGGCGAGGGCGGTCCAGCGGGTCGCTCGCGCGAACGGGGGCACGCCGATCGCGGCCGCGGCGAGGTGTGCCGCGATGAGCAGGGCGAGGGCCGCCGCCACGACCCACCCGTGATCCACGGCGCCGAGCGACAGCAGGGCGGCGACCGAGAGGGCGATCGGAGGCACCGCCACCGCGTAGCCGCGCGACGACGCCCGTTCCGGCCGAGCACCGGCGATCCCGAGACCAGAGGCGTAGGCGACGCCCGCGAAGAGCACGAGCCAGGCCGTCGGCCACGGCCAGGCCTCCGCCGGCCACGCCGTCAGCAGATCGGCGGCTGCGAGCCCGAGCGCTGCGAGGGCGGCCGTCGCGCCCACGACGGACGGGGGACGGATGCTGCGCACCGGCGTCAGCGAGAACGCCAGGCACACGGCCGCGGCGACGAGAGCGACCACCGTGCCGTGGACCGGCTCGTCGACCGCGGACTGCACGCCGATCAGGCCCAGCGGCCACCAGTCTGCGAGGGCGGGCCACACGAGCCCGACTGTCAGCGCCGCCGCGACCGCGACGCTCGCCTCGCCGCGGCGCCGCAATCGCACCAGCACGGCGGCGAATCCCATCACGACGACCGTCACCGGCACCGCGTACGACTCGAGGGTGAAGTCGACCCCCGGCGTGCCCGCGCCGAGCCATGCCCACCACGCAGCGCACGCGGCGGCGACGGCCGGCCAGACGAGAAGACGGCGCGGGGCCGCGCCCAGCGCGGCGCCGGCCCGGCGGGTGGCGAAGCGGTCGTCGGCGGGGTCGGCCGCTGCGGCGGCGACCCAGCCGCGGGTGACGGATGCTGCCGCGCACGCGATCGCCACCAGCACGAGCAGAGCCCACTCGAGGTCCGGCGCGATTCCCCACACGACGCACAGTCCGGTGAGGAGAGCGCCGAGGTCGGCGGCCGTGCGTGCGCGGGCGGGAGCCAGAGGCGTCGGGGATGCGTCGACCGCGGCAAGGGCGGCCGGCGGAGCCCCGGTGGTCGTCTCGACAGGGCCGGACGGCGCCTGGGTCCGAGGATCGGGGCCGTTTCGCAGGCCGGGAACGGCCGCGGTCACGACGATCACGAGCACCGGCCCGGCCGCGAGGACGAGCGCCGCCCATCCCGCGTCGCTCGCACCTGCCATGTCGAGCGCGGCGTGGGCGAGGGCGGCGACGGCGGGCGCCGCGAGCAGAGCCGCGCCGGCGACGGCGTGGCCGCGCAGGCGCGTGAGTCCGAGGGCGATGAGCCCGAGCAGGCCGAGGAGGGCGATGCCGCGAGCGAGGGCGAGCAGCGGCTCGCCGATCGCGGCGACGGTGGCGACGGTGGCGGCATCCGTGGCGATGTCGTCGGCTCCGGCGATCAGGGTCCAGACCAGGGTGACGGCGGTGAGCGCGTACCCGACGACTGCGAGGGCGACTCGGCTGGCTCCATCCATCCGCGCGAACGCGGCGACGGCGAGGGTCGCGAGGGCGACCCACTGCAGTAGGACCAAAGTCACCGCCGGTCCCGAGCCGGTCACACCCGCCGCGGCCCCGAGCGCTGCGGGAGCGATGATCGCCGCGACGACTCCGACCGCCACGGGCGCCAGGGCGAGCACGACGGCGAGCGGTCCGGCCGCACGACGCACGGCGCGCAGCACCACGGGGTAGGCGGCGGCGACGGCGACTCCCACGAGCCACAGCCAGGGCACGGCCGTCCCCGCGATGAACGCGGTGACGGCGGCGACGGCGCCGGCCGCGCTCGAGCCCTCGAGCGAGCGCGCGCGGCCGAAGCCGACGTGCGAACGATCGAGCACCGGCGCAGCGACCGCGGCGGGGGGCGCCGCACCCGGCGCTGCGCCGTCGGCGAGCGAACGGGCCCGAGTCGCCGACGCGCGACTCGCCCCGACGACGGCCGCGACGGCGATGAGGAGTGCCATGCCCACGAGCACCGCCGGCACCGCCGTGCGCGCGGCAGCCGTCAGCAGCAGCACCGCGACCACGACCGCGCGGACATCGCAGAGCGTCCGCCGCCGGAGCGTCGGCGCGGCGAACATCAGCCCGCCGATCGCGACCGCCGCCGCCACGGCGATGAGGGGCGCCTCGGGTGCCGACGCGGGGAGGGTGAAGGCATCCGTGTGCCACAGCGTCCATCCCGCAGCGATGGCGGCCTGCGCGTCCCGCAGCCACAGCCCCGTCGTCGCCAGGATAGACACCGTGCCGATGACCGCGGCGGTGACCGCGGCCGGGAGCAGCATGTGGCGCGCGCGACCGCTGCGCATCAGATCCAGCGCCACGGCGACGGCTGTCGCGAGCACCGGAGCGACGAGAACCAGCAAAACCGGCTCGTCGACGATGCGGAACGCGAGCTGCCAGCCCGTGAGGCCGACGGTCGCCGTCGCGAGGCTCGAGGCCACGCCCGAGACGACGCGGGCGCCGGGCAGGGGCTCCACGCCGGCGCGCGGACGCACGACCCACGTGTGCGCGGCACCGAGCACGGCGACGGAGGCGCTCGACCACACCATGACCGGTGCGGCATCGCCGGTCGCGACCGCGGCGGTCACCGCCGCGCCGACGAGCGCGCCGACGCCCGACAGCGCCAGAACGAGGCGCTCCGGGACACCTGCCGCGCCGCTCCGGGCCGCCGACCAGGGCGCCGGCAGCGCGTGCGCGAGGCCTCCCGCGGCGGCGCCGAGGAATCCCGCCGTCACCGCCTCAGCGGGCGGAAGATCGACGAAGCCGCCCACGAGGAACGCGATCCCCGCCGGCAGGGCGAGCGAGGCTGCGAGGTCAGGACCGCGCAGTCCCGAGACCCGTGCCCAGACGCGGCAGGCCACGGCGACGACGAGCGCCGAGATGCCGGTGTACACGGCCGCGTCGGTCGACCCCGTGCCGAAGAGGTCGTTCGCTCTCACCGCCCAGGCGTCCAGAGCCAGGAACCCGACGCCCAGCGCCCCGATCCCTTCCGCGGTGGCGCCGAGGTCGCGACGCCGCAGCCACGACGCGAGGACGATCGTGGTCAGGGTGATGCCGCCGATGATGAGGGCGCGCACCTCGATCCCGGCGACGAACCACGCCAGCAGCAGGAAGAACACCGCCGCGACCCCCACGAGCGCGACCCCGACGATCAGCAGCAGCACGGGGACGGTGAGACGGCGGCGGGGTGCGGATGCCGTCACCGCGACGGGCGTCGAGGGTCCGTCGCCTCCGGGCGACGGCGCGGAGGGCAGCGGCGCGGCCGGCGCGGTCGGTGCGGTGGACGCGAAGTCCGTCGTGGACTCGGACGAGATCATCGGATCGAGCGCCGCGGTGGAGGCGGACGCAGCGTCCGCGGGTCCGGCGACCGTGGCTTCGGAGCCCGTCACCACGGCCGACCGGCTGAGCACGTCTTCAGCCGGGGCCACGTGCACGGCGGCCCGGGGGTCGAGGGCGGCCTCCGCCGCGACGAGCTCGGGCGACGGCGCGAGCGTGATGGCGGCAGCATCCGTCTCGGCGACCGCTGCCGTCGCGTAGGCCAGGCGGATCTTGTCCATCAGCTGCTGGCGCGACAGCTCGAGCGTCAGCATCTGGCGACCGATCTCGAGTACGCGCGGCGCGCGCGGGTCGCTCAGGGCGAAGCCGCACGAGGGGCACACGGGTGCCGAGACGAGGGCGAAGCACGACGGGCACCGGTGCGCGTCGGCGAGGTCGAAGGGAGACGCAGGCCACAGGCGGGCGTCGTCGTGCGATTCGGTCATGTCCAGCCCCTCTCCCGGATTGACGAACATGGTCCACCCGGATCGGCCGCGTGCGCGGGAATTTGTAGACACACACAGGGGTCTCGGCCGTGCGGGCGGGCCGGCTTGGACCACCTCTCAGGAGAGATTCCTGCCCCGGAATATAGCGGCGGGCCCGCGGATCGCGCGTCGGAACGCCGTGAGGACCTCGAACCCGGCCCGCGTCAAGTGCGACACGCCGTCCGTGCTAGACTGACTCTTCGTCTGCGCGCACTCCAGCACGCAGTACGTATCCCACTCCAGATCGCGGGCCTTCATCGGCCGGGTCGGGCGCGGGGTGCAGACAAGGGATCTTGGGTGGGGCCGTCCGGCCTCACGGTACTAAGGAGACATCACTATGGCAGCAGTGTGCCAGGTGACTGGAGCAGTTCCCGGCTTCGGTCACAACATCTCGCACTCGCACCGCCGGACGAAGCGCCGCTTCGACCCGAACGTGCAGAAGAAGACCTACTTCGTTCCGTCGCTGGGTCGCAACATCAAGCTCAACGTCTCGGCCAAGGGCATCAAGGTCATCGACGCTCGCGGCATCGAGGCGGTCGTGCGTGACCTCCAGGCGAAGGGTGTGAAGCTCTAATGGCCAAGAAGGCACAGGACGTCCGTCCGATCATCAAGCTGCGTTCGACCGCCGGCACGGGGTACACCTACGTCACGCGCAAGAACCGCCGCAACAACCCCGACCGCATCGTGCTCAAGAAGTACGACCCGGTCATCCGCAAGCACGTCGATTTCCGAGAGGAGCGTTGATCCATGGCTAAGAAGAGCAAGATCGCGCGCAACAAGCAGCGCCAGGAGGTCGTCGACCGCTACGCCGCCAAGCGCCTTGAGCTGAAGAAGGCGCTCGTTTCGCCGACGTCGACCGACGAGGAGCGCGAGGCCGCTCGCGTGGGCCTGCAGAAGCTGCCCCGCAACGCGTCGCCGGTCCGCCTGCGTTCGCGCGACGTCATCGACGGCCGCCCCCGCGGTGTCCTCACGAAGTTCGGCATCTCGCGTGTCCGCTTCCGTGACATGGCGCACCGCGGCGAGCTGCCCGGCGTGACCAAGTCGAGCTGGTGAGACTTCGACAGGCTCAGTGACCGCTGAGCCCGTCCAGAAAGGCCCGGAGTTCCTCGGAACTCCGGGCCTTCTGCATTTCCGCTCGACATCGGCGCTGGCGATGTGTATCGTTACAAATCGCTTCGCCACCCGACGTTTCGAAGGAGAAACCCGTGCCCGACCTCCGCGCCCGCGCCGTCGTCGACCTGGACGTCCCCGGTCCGGTCATCAGCCGCCACCTCTACGGCCACTTCGCCGAGCACCTGGGGCGCTGCATCTACGGCGGCTTTTACGTCGGCGAGGACTCGTCGATCCCGCACGAGCGCGGCATCCGCCTCGACGTGGTGGAGGCGCTGAAGGGCATCGGCATCCCCAACCTGCGCTGGCCGGGCGGCTGCTTCGCCGACGAGTACCACTGGCGCGACGGGATCGGCCCGAAGGAGTCGCGCCCGCGGATGGTGAACACCCACTGGGGCGACGTCGTCGAGAACAACCACTTCGGCACGCACGAGTTCATGGACTTGTGCGAGATGCTCGGCGCCGACGCGTACGTCAGTGGCAACGTCGGCTCGGGCAGCGTGCAGGAGATGAGCGACTGGGTCGAGTACCTCACCCGCGACGGCGACAGCCCGATGGCGAGCCTGCGCCGTGAGAACGGGCGCGACGAGCCGTGGAAGGTGCCGTTCTGGGGCATCGGCAACGAGGCCTGGGGTTGCGGCGGCAACTTCACCGCCCCGCAGTTCGCCTCCGAGGCGCGGCGCTATGCGACCTTCTGCCGCGACCACGGCGACAACAAGCTCTACCGCATCGCCGCCGGCGCGTCCGACGACGATGTGACCTGGACGACGGCGCTCATGGAGGCGCTCAACTGCCTGGGCTGCCAGCGCGACCCGAAGAACATCTTCCAGGCGATCTCGTTCCACTACTACACGCTCGCCGGCACGTGGGAGGACAAGGGCAGCGCGACGTCGTTCTCCACCGACGACTACTACGCGACGATGTCGAAGGCGCAGGACATCGACCGGATCATCGCGGCGCACTCCCGGATCATGGACGCGTACGACCCGGGCCGCAAGGTGGGGCTCGTGCTCGATGAGTGGGGCACGTGGTGGAACGTCGAGGAGGGCACCAACCCCGGCTTCCTGTATCAGCAGAACACGGTGCGCGACGCTCTCGTGGCCGCCGTCCACTTCGACGCGTTCCACCGCAACGCCGATCGTCTGGTGATGGCCAACATCGCCCAGACGGTCAACGTGCTGCAGGCGATGCTGCTGACGGACGCCGAGACCGGCGCGCTGGTGCTCACGCCGACGTATCACGTCTTCGAGATGAACCGGGGCCACCACGACGCGACTTCGCTCGCCGTCCACATCCTGGACGCCCCCGACGCCCGCGAGGCGGACGGGCGACCGCTGCAAATCGTGTCGGCATCGGCCAGCACCACAGGGTCGACGGCGCTGCTGTCGCTGAGCAACCTCGACGCCGAGGCATCCCTCACCATCGACGTCGACCTCCGCGGCCGTGCCGTGGCGGCCGCGACCGCCCGCGTGCTCACCGGCGATTCGGCCGCCGCGCACAACACGGCGGAGGTTCCGGATGCCGTCGCCCCGGTCGCGCTGGAGACCGAGCTCGTGGGCGGCACGCTGCGGGTCACCCTTCCGGCGCATTCGTTCGCGACGGTGTCGCTCGAGCTGGCCTGACGGCCGGGTCCGACGGCCCACGGATAGAGTTCAGCAATGGCCACCCTGCACGACGTCGCCAAGGCCGCCGGCGTCTCGCCGATGACCGTGTCGAACGTGCTCAACAAGCACCCGCATGTTCGGGCGGAGACGCGTGAGCGCGTCCTCAAGGCGATCGACGACCTCGGCTACCGCGTGAACGTCGCCGCGCGCAACCTGCGCGCGGGGCGGACCAACACGATCGGGTTCGCGGTGCCGGAGGTCGACCGACCGTACTTCGCCCAGCTCGCGGCACGCGTCATCGCGAAGGCCCACGACGCGGGGTACCGCGTGGTCATCGAGCAGACCGGCGCCGACCGCGAGAACGAGCTGTCGGCCATCGTCTCGTCGCGGACGCGCATGTACGACGGGCTCATCCTGTCGGCCGTCGGGCTCGGCTCCGCCGATCGCGACCTGCTGACGACCGACGTGCCGATGGTGATCCTGGGCGAGAGCGTCTTCGGCTCCCCGGTCGATCACATCGCGCTGCCCAACGAGGACGGCACGTACGCGGCGACGATGCACCTGATCGACCGGGGATGCCGGCGCATCGCGATGATCGAGGGCGATGACGTCAGCCGCCTCAGCGTCACGTCGCTGCGTCACGCGGGCTACCGCCGCGCCCTGGCCGAGCGCGGCATCGCGCCCGACCCGGCGCTCGTCGTCGAGCTGCACGAGCTGTCGTCCGAGGGCGGACGCCTGGCCGCGCACCGACTGGTGGACGGCGGCCGAGGCGTCGACGGCGTGGTGTGCATCACCGACACCGTCGCGCTCGGCGTCATCCGCGGACTCGTCGATCGCGGGGTCTCGGTCCCCGGCGACGTGCGGGTCGTCGGCTTCGACGACATCCTCGAGGCCCGCTACAGCGTGCCGAGCCTGACCACCATCGACCCCGATCACGAGGAGGTCGCCCGGCTCGCGGTGGACCTCCTGCTCGCACGCCTGGCGGACTCGCCGGAGTGGCAGCCCAAGGAGCACGTCACCGGGTTCCGGGTGGTCGCCCGTGAGTCGACCGGCTGAGCCCGGCATGAGGGTTCAGGACCGGCTCTAGACCGGTTGTAACGATACAGGTAGCATTCAGTCCACTTCCGCTGGTCGAAGGAGATCACGTGACACTCATCGAAGAGAGGCCCCAGACCGACACTCGGGTGCTGGTGACGGCGGGCAGGCGCATGTCGCGCTGGCTGCGTCAGCCGGTCGGCAGCCACGGCCCCGTCTACCGCGCCGATCGGGTGCGGATCAGCCTGTTCCTCGTCCCGATGATCATCGTGTTCATCGTCCTGTTCGCGATCCCGCTGGCGCAGTCGCTGTGGTGGAGCTTCACCGACTTCAACGGCTACTCGTCCGACGCCCAGTTCGTCGGGTTCCGCAACTACGCGAACGTCTTCACCGACCCGTCGATGCTGGCGGGCCTGAGCTTCACCATCCTGTTCACGCTCGCCACGACGATCATCATCACCGCGCTCGCGATCCCGCTCGCCGTGGTGCTCGACCGAGCCTTCTTCGGACGCAACGCGGTGCGCGCGATCTTCTTCTTCCCCGCGATCCCCTCGGTCGCGATCCTCGGACTGGTGTGGGGGTTCATCCTGAACCCGCTCGGGTCGGGGGCGCTCAATTCCCTGCTCATGTCGATCGCCGGCATCGGGCCGATCCCGTGGCTGTCCAACAGCACGCTCGCTCAGATCAGCGTGATCGCCGTGGCGGTCTGGACCTCGACCGGCTGGCACGCGATCCTCTACCTCGCCTACCTGCAGTCGATCCCCGGCGACTACTACGAGGTCGCACGGATCGACGGCGCGTCGGGGCTCCAGCGCTTCTTCTACATCACGCTCCCGCTGCTGCTGCCGGCGATGACGGTCAGCTGGCTGCTGCTCATGACCGGCGGGCTCAAGGTCTACGACCTGCCGATCACCCTCACCAAGGGCGGCCCCGGCTTCTCGACCTTCACGATCACCCAGACGATCATCCAGAACGGCGTCTCACAGGCCAAGTACGGCCAGGCGTCCGCGCTCGCGGTGATCTTCATGATCGCGGTCGGGGCGATCGTCGCGCTGCAGCTGTTCCTGTCCCGCCGCCTCGAGGGGAGGTTCTCATGAGCGTCCGCGAAGCCGCCGTGCCCGCAGCATCCGTCCCCGCCGTCAAGGTGCGCCGTCGCGAACGGGTGCTGTCGCGCCCCGGTGCGATCGTCACGAGCGTCGTCATGATCCCCCTCGCGGTGCTCGTGGGGCTGCCGTTCTACTACCTCGTGATCAACACGCTCAAGACGCAGGCCGAGACGACGGCGTCGCCGCTGGCGCTGCCGACCACCTTCAACCTCGACAACTACGTCCGCGTCTTCTCGGAAGTGCCGGTGGCCCAGGCGTTCCTCAACACGCTGTACGTCACGGTCGCGTCGATCCTGCTCATGCTGCTGATCGGCTCGATGGCGGCGTTCTCGGTCATCATGCGCACCTCGCGCCTCATGGTCGTGCTGCTCGTGATCGCCTTCCTCGTGCCGGGGCAGGTCACCCTCATCCCGCTGTACCGGCTGCTGAGCGATGCGCGGCTCGTCGACACGCTCGAGGGGCTCATCATCCTGTACTCGGCGGGAGCGGTGTTCTGCTACTTCCTCATTGTCGGCTACATGCGGACGCTCCCCGGCGAGGTCATCGAGGCCGCGCGCATCGACGGCGCGGGCCCGTGGCAGATCTACTGGCGGATCGCCCTCCCGCTCATCCGCCCGATCCTCGTGACGGTCGGCGTCTTCCAGACGATGTGGGTCTGGAACGACTTCCTGCTGCCGGTCGTGTTCATCAGCTCGACCGAGAAGCAGACCCTCGTCCTGCAGACCTACAAGGCGGTCGGCGAGTTCACGACCGACTGGCCGATGTTCCTGACGCTCAGCGTCATCGTCCTGATCCCGATGGTGATCTTCTTCATCGCGATGCAGCGCCACATCGTGCGCGGCCTCATCGCGGGAAGCGTCAAGGGCTGAGATGCACCGCTCGCACGGCGGTCCACGCGGATGCTTCCGCAACCTGTAACGATCCAAACAACCGAAAGGCACAGCAATGACGCATACCTTCCCCTCTGCTCGCGCGACCGTCCGGCTGGCCGCGGGCGCCGCCGCAGTCGCCACGGCCGTGGCGCTGGCCGGCTGCTCCGGCGCGCCCGCCGACGACAGGACCGTGCTCACCTTCTTCTCGTGGTCGAACGAGGAGACCATGACGCCCGTGATCGAGGCCTTCGAGGAGGAGAACCCCGACATCCGCATCGAGTTCTCGTCGGCGCCGCCGGTCGCCGAGTACATCTCCACGCTGCAGAACCGCCTCGGCTCCAACACCGCCGCCGATGTGTTCCTCATCGCCGCCGAGAACAAGACGAACCTCATCGAGGGAGGCTTCGTCGAGGACCTCAGCGACGAGCCGTTCATGGACGTCGCGTCGGAGTTCAACACGGCGACGTACGCGGGTCCCGACGGCGAGGCGTACGGGCTGTCGATCTCGTCGTGGGCATCGGGCATCCTCTACAACGAGGACATCCTCGCCGAGCACGGCTACGACGAGTTCCCCACCGACTGGGACTCCTTCGTCGAGATGCTCACCACGCTCAAGAGCGCCGGCGTCGTGCCGTTCCTCGAGTCGTGGCAGGGCTTCCCGACGTCGCTCGGCTCCGCCGTCGGCCTCGCGAACTACGAGCAGGGCGGCGACGTCGACGCGCAGATCTTCGCGGGCGAGTCGACCTTCGAGGACCTCTGGACCGACCCGCTCACCCCGTGGGACGAGCTGATCGCCGAGGGCGTGCTCAGCCCGGACATGGTCGGCCTCACCGGTGACCAGGTGCGTGACGAGTTCGTCGGCGGGCGCGTGGCGATGATCACGACCGGTCCGTGGGACGTCGGCACGATCCGTGAAGCCAACCCCGACATGAACTTCACCTTCGCCGGGGTGCCGCAGGAAGGCGGCGAGCCCTTCTTCACGGGCGCCGCCTCGCCGGGCTACGCGATCAACACCGCCGCGAAGGAGCCGGAGGCGGCGAAGACCTTCCTCGAGTTCCTGGCCAGCGAGGAGGGCGTGCGCATCTTCCAGGAGCAGACGAACGACATGACGACCACCTCGAACTACACCCCGACGATCGACGAGACGCTCGAGGTGCCGTTCCAGGCCCTGCTCGACGGCAAGTTCTACCTGCCGATGATCTCGTGGCCGAAGTACCAGGACGCGCTGTACACCGAGCTGGTCGCGCAGATCCAGCTCATGGCGCAGGGGCAGGCGACTCCGGCGGACGTCGGCGCGGCGCTCGACGCCAAGCTCGCCCAGGAGTCCGGCGAGTAGCGGACGGCTCGAGGGCCCGGGGTTCTTCGGAACCCCGGGCCCTCGGCATTGTCAAGCGCGGTGCATCGCGCGGCCGGCGAGCGAGAGGATGGGTGCATGCCGCTGGACCCGTTCTTCGAAGAGCGCCTGCGCGTGCACCGCAAGTACATGTTCGACCAGGCGATGGGCGCCGTGCGCACACGGCTGACCGCGCTCTGGCCGTTCAGCCGCGGGCCGGTGGTCCCCGCCGCGGCGCCGGCCGCTGCTGCGCCGGCCGCCGACGCGAAGGCGAAGCCGGCTGGGAAGGCGAAGGCCGCGCTCGGCCCGCACGCGCGGGCGCGGGCGCGCCACCGCCGCGCGGCGCTCGCGTGGGACCGCACCGAGCTGAGCACCGTCGGAACCCCCGGACCCGACGTGCGGATCACCGAGCACCAGGTCGCCGTCGCGGGGCTCCCGTCGGTGCGTGTGCGCATCTATCATCCGTCCGTGGCGGGCGACGCGCCGGTGCCCGCCGTGCTGGCGTTCTTCGGCGGGGCCTTCCGCATCGGGGGCATCGACTATCCGACGACGGATGCTGCCTACCGCCGTCGCTGCGTCGACGCCCACGTCGCGATCGCCGCCGTCGACTACGCCCTCGCGCCTGAGCACCGCTACCCCACACAGGTGGAGCAGGGGTACGCCGCGCTGGACTGGCTGTTCGCGTCGGCCGGCGAGGTCGGCGTGGACCCGAGTCGCATCGGCGTGCTGGGCATCTCGGCGGGCGGCAGCCTGGCCGCCGCGGTCACCCTCGTCAACCGCGACCGCGCGAGGCACCCGCTCGCTGTGCAGGTGCTCGAGGTGCCGGTCGTCGACCTCACCGGAGCCCACATGGACCTCGGCGCGATGCGCGCGCTGCGCATCCCCCGCTTCCTCACCGTGCGCGAACTGCGCTCGGTCGCCCGGACATACCTCGCCCGGCCGACCGATGCCCGCGAGCCTTACGCGTCGCCGCTGCGCGCCGCGTCACACGAGGACCTGCCGCCGGCGGTGATCCTCACCGCGGAGTACGACCCCCTCCGCGGCGACGGCGACGCCTACGGCGCCGCGCTGCGTCGCGCCGGGGTCGACGCGAGCGTCGTGCGCTACATGGGCGTGACGCACGACACCCCGATCTTCACGGGGGCACTGCCCGCGGCCCGCCGCTGGCACGACGACGTCGTCGCCGCGCTGCGGAGGCTGCACGCCTGACCTCACGCACCACGGCGCGGGAAAGGCCCGGGGTTCGAAGAACCCCGGGCCCCTGCGTCCCACCGCGGACACCGGCCGGGACACCACCCGACCACCGAACCACCAGACGGGCTGGGAGCTCGGCGGCCGGGTGCTGTCCCGCGGCGCGGGGGCGCAGCATCCGTCTACTGCGCAGCCTCCGTCTCGGGAGCCGCCTCCGTCTCGCGCACCTGGTGGGTGGTCGCCCACTGCAGGGCGTAGTCGGCGATCTCCTCCCAGCCGTCCTGGCTGACGAGGCGGTGGGTGCGGCCCGCGTACTCCTTGTACTCGACGATCGCGGGGCTGCCGGTCTTCTGGTACTTCTTCACGATGGCCTTCCCGATGGCCGGCGGCACGACGTGGTCGATCTCACCGGTGATGATGAGGAGCGGCGCGCGGTCGGTGCGGGCGTAGTCGACGTGGGTGACGCCGCCCTTCTCGTTGAGCACCGACGAGACGCCCTCGAAGAACACCTTGTTGTACGAGTTGACCGCGTACTCCTCCCAGAGCTTGTCGGACTCCTCACGCGGCAGGTCGTTGCCGAACGTGAAGTGGAAGTGGCGCTTGCTCAGCGGCTTCGCGCCGTTGATGCCGAACGGGTTCGAGAGGATCGGCGTGCCGGTCCAGAGGGTCGACAGCGGCAACGAGGTCACGCCGGCGGTCTGCCCGGGGGCGACGCCGACGTAGGCGACGCCGAGGCCGCGGTCGGCGAGCATCTGGGTGAGGACTCCCCCGAAGGAGTGGCCGATGATGATCGGCTTCTCGGGGAGCTGGCGGATGATGCGCTCGTAGTTGTCGGCGATCTGCTTGAGGCCGATGCCCTTGAGCGCCTCGGGGTTGTTGCGGATGTCTTCGACCGTGCGGTCGTCGATGCCGGGCCATCCCGGGACGATCACCTGGTGGCCGGCGGCCCGGAAGCGCTCCGCCCAGGTGTCCCAGCTCTTCGGGGTCATCCAGAGGCCGTGGATGAGGACGATGGGGGTCTTGGTCGTGGTGTTCATTTCCTGCTCCTTGCTCGGTGTTGCGGTGGTTTCGGCTGTGGTCTCAGGTTCCGGATCCTGGTGTGTCTCCGGCTGATGCATCCGATGGTAGACCGAACGTTCTATCTACGCAAGACTATTCCCAGAGAATCTTGAAAAGATTCCGGAGCACGATTCGCGCCACGCTTCGGAGCCGGTCAGGGGCCAGAAACGGTGGCACGATGGAAGGACCTGAGGGGGATCCATGAGCACCACCACTGCCGCGTCCGACGCGGCAACCCACCCGTCGCCCGCGCGCCAGCGCCTGCTGGAGGCCGCGACGCAGCTGTTCTACAACGAGGGCATCCACTCGGTCGGGGTCGACCGGATCATCGACGAAGCGGGCGTCACGCGCGCCACGATGTACAAGCAGTTCGCGGGCAAGGAGGGTCTCGTCCTCGCCTATCTCGAAGGCGAGGACCAGGGCCTCAGGGCGCTGTTCGCACAGGCGGCGCAGGCGTCGGACGACCCCGACGTGCTGCTCGATCTCGTGGTCTCCGGCATCGAGCAGGACATCCGCGACCGCCACACCCGCGGGTGCCCCTTCATCAACGCCGCCGCCGAGTACCCCGACGGGGGACCGGTGCGCGACCTCATCGCCGACCACCGCGAGTGGTTCCGCGAGACCCTGCGAAAGCTGGCCGAAGGGGCCGGGCTGCGCGATCCCGAGGGGGTCGCGGCATCCCTCGTCCTGCTGCGCGATGCGGCCCTCGTCGGCGGCTATCTCGACGGCCAGGACCGGGTCGGCCCGGCGTTCGCGCGCACCGCTCGCGACCTCATCGCGGCGCACAAGGGCTGAACGCTGTCGGCGTAATCGAGGCTCAGGAGTCACTTCCGTCACTCTTTTCACACGACACGCAGCCGTAATCGGCAGAAATCCGCAGAAATACGCGGATCTGTCGGCCAGGTCAGGTACATTCGGGACCGGTCGATAGGACCAGCCGGGGGGCGCAGCCATCCGGTCCGAGCAATGACAAGACGGCACTCGTCGTCTTTGGAGGACATACCAAATGGCCGACAAGACCATCACCAAGACCGAGCTCGTCGCGAGCATCGCGAGCGCGACCGGCCAGAGCCAGTCCGCCGTCTCTGGCGTGCTCGACTCCCTCTTCTCCACCGTCTCCGACGCGGTCGCCGCCGGCAGCAAGGTCTCGATCCCCGGCTGGATCGCCTTCGAGCAGGTCGCCACGTCGGCCCGCACGGGCCGTAACCCGCAGACCGGCGAGGAGATCAAGATCCCCGCGGGCAAGCGCGTCAAGGTCACCGCGGGCTCGAAGCTGAAGGCCGCCGTCAAGTAATCCCGACGAAGACCTCCGGAGAGGGGATGCCGCACTTCGCGGCATCCCCTCTCCTGCTCTGCGGGCGCGCTTCGACGAGCTCAGCGACCGGCACCTCTCCCGGTCGCTGAGCCTGTCGAAGCGAACGTAGGCTTGAGGGGTGAACCCCCGCGCCCTGCGGGCCGTCGGGCCCGTGATCCTCGTCGTGGCCGCGCTCGCGGTGATGGTGTGGGCGCTGGCGTTCGGCGGCGGCGCCGCGCCGCTCGCGATCGCGGACCCCGGACCGTTCGTGCGCTGGGGACTCCCGACGGCGAAGCTCCTGGTCAACCTCTCCGCGGCGGGCATGGTCGGCGTGCTGGTGACGGCGCTGTTCACGCTCCGGGCCGGCGACCGGGAATTCGACATCGCCCTCGACACCGCCTCGATCTCGGCCGCGGTGTTCACGATGGCCGCGGCCGCCACCGGGTTCCTCACCTTCGTCGACGCGTTCAACCCCGTCATCAGCATGGGTCCCGAGTTCGGCGCCCAGCTCGGCCGCTTCATCGTCGAGACCGAGGTCGGCCGCACGTGGCTCATCACCACGATCGCGGGCGCCGCGCTGACGGTGCTCACCTTCGCCGTGCGCTCGTGGACCGCGACCTTCTTCGTCGCGCTGCTGGCCGCAGCATCCCTCGTTCCGATGGGCACGCAGGGGCACTCCGGTGAGGAGGCGTTCCACCACGAGGCGATGACCGCGCTGATCCTGCACATCATCGCCGCCGCGGTGTGGCTCGGCGGGCTGCTGCTGATCGTGATCGTGCGGCCGCTGCAGTCCCCGGACGACAACGTCGCGACCGTCGCGCGCTACTCGAGCATCGCGCTCGCCGCCTTCGTCGTCGTGGCGGTGTCGGGCACGGTGCGCGCGGCGATCGGCCTGCAGGACTGGTCGGCGCTCGTCTCGCCATACGGCGTGATCCTCGGCGTGAAGGTGCTGGCGCTCATCGCACTCGGGCTCTTCGGCGCCTGGTACCGCACGCGCCTCATCGGGCGCATGCGCGATACGGATGCCGCCGCCCGCGCCTTCTGGACCCTCATCGCCTTCGAGCTCGTGCTGATGGGCGTCGCGAGCGGCGCCGCCGCGGCTCTCGCGCGCACGCCCCCGCCGGTGGCCCCGCTGATCCCGGCGACGCCCACGCCGGCGGAGCGCCTCACCGGTGCCCCCCTGCCGCCCGAGCTGACGATCGACCGCTGGTTCACGGCGTGGAACGTCGACCTGCTGTGGGCGGTGATCGCCGGCTTCGCGATCTTCTTCTATCTCGTGGGCGTGTGGCGCCTGCGCCGCCGCGGCGACGCGTGGCCGGTGTACCGCACGATCATGTGGGTCGTCGGCTGGCTGCTGCTGGTGTGGGTCACCGGGGGCGTCATCAACGTCTACCAGGACTACCTGTTCAGCATGCACATGGTCGGGCACATGCTGCTGACCATGGCGATCCCGCTGCTGCTCGTGCCGGGCGCGCCGATCACGCTCGCCGCGCGCGCGATCCACAAGCGCGACGACGGCACGCGCGGCGGCCGCGAGTGGCTGCTGTGGGCCGTGCACTCCCCGGTGGCCCGCGTGCTCACGAACCCGTTCGTCGCGGCCGGCCTCTTCATCGGCTCGCTCTGGGTCTTCTACTACACCGACCTGTTCCGCTGGTCGCTGTACGACCACCTCGGGCACGAGTGGATGATCGCGCACTTCCTCATCACGGGATACCTCTTCGTGATGAGCCTCATCGGCATCGACCCCGTGCCCTACCGCCTGCCGTACCCGGGCCGCCTGCTCCTGCTCATCGGCGTGATGGCGATGCACGCCTTCTTCGGCATCGCGATCATGATGCAGGAGGGCCTCATGATCGCCGAGTGGTTCGGCTCGATGGGCCGCACGTGGGGCGCGACGCCCCTCGAGGACCAGTACACCGGCGGCGGCATCGCGTGGTCGATCGGCGAGATCCCCACGCTCATCCTCGCGATCACGGTGGCGATCCAGTGGAGCCGCAGCGACGACCGCGAGACCAAGCGCCGCGACCGCCACGCGGACCGTACGGGGGACGCCGAGCTCGAGGCCTACAACGCCCGCCTGGCCGCGCTCGCCGAGCGCGACGCGCGCACCGGCGGCTGAGACCTACCCTTTCGCGCCTCTGTGCGGCTCGTCGCCGGGCGCGTGCTCAGGGCCTTCGGGCGCAGCATCCCATTTCGTGCCGCTGATGTCGCCCCGCAGCGTGCCCGTGAGCTCGTCGACGGCGGCGCCGACGGTCGGCGCGAAGCGGTCGGGAGCGAACCGGTCGGTGAGGCCGTAGCGGGCGAGGGCGTCCACGACCGGCGACTTCATCTCGGCGATGATGAGACGGATGCCGCGTGCCTCGAGGTACTCGTCGAGCTCGACCAGTTCGTCGGCCGCGGTGGTGTCGATGTCGGTGATCGGCTCGGCCGCGAGGATCACGGTGCGGACGTCGGGGCCGGCGGCGCGGACCCGCGAGCGCACCCAGTCGTCGAAGATCGCTCCGTTCGCGAAGAACAGCGGCGCGTCGAACCGCACGATCACGACGCCGGGGATCCTCTTCGCATCGGGGTTGCGCGACAGGTCGTGGTAGCCCCGCAGGCCCTCGACGCGGCCGAGCTCGGCCTTGTACGGCCGCCACGAGCGGTTGACGAAGGCGATGAACGAGAGGCCGATCGTGATGACGATGCCCTGGAGCACGCCGAAGACGAGCACGCCGAGGAACGCGGCGGCCGAGAGCACCGCGTCGACGACGTTGATGCGCACCAGCCGCACGACGCCGCGCACGTCGATGAGGCTGATCGCGGCGCTGATGACGACGGCGGCGAGCGTCGCCGACGGGAGGAAGCGGGTGAGGTCGGGGAGCACGAGGATGAACACGATCAGCAGGACCGCGCCGACGACACCGGTCAGCTGCGTGCGGGCTCCGGCCTGTTCCGCGACCGGGGTGCGCGACGACGACCCCGAGACCGGGAAGCCGCCCAGTGCGCCGCCGGCCACGTTCGCGATGCCGAGCGCCGCCATCTCCTGGCTGCCGCTGACGCTGTCGCCCCGGCGGGCGGCGAAGGTGCGGGACAGCACGGCGGTGTCGGTGAACGCGATGAGGGCGATGCCGGCCGCCGGAAGCGCCAGGGCGGCGACGTCCCCCCACTCCAGGCCGCCGAGGGCGGGCGCAGGAAGACCTTGCGGCAGGGCGCCTACGACGGGGATCGCTGTCGCGAACCCCAGGATGGCAACGAGCACCATCGACAGCACGACCACGACGAGCGTGCCGGGTATGCGTACGCGGGAGTGCAGCATCCGGAGCGCGAAGATCACGACGAGGGATCCGACGCCGAACGCCGCCGCGACCGGGTCGACCTCTCCCGCCGCGATCGCGTCGACGATGCCGACGGCGCCCTGCCACAGCGTCGGCGCGTCGACGGAGAACCCCAGCAGCTTCGGCAGCTGCGACAGGATGACGATGACCGCGATCGCGTTCAGGTAGCCGACGCGGATCGGCTTCGACAGCAGGTCGGTCACGAAGCCCAGGCGCACGAGCCCGCCGATCAGCAGCAGCGCGCCGACCATGATCGCGAGCAGGCCCGCGAGCGCGACGGCCCGGGCCTCGTCGCCGAGCGCGAGGGGCAGGATCGCCGCGGCGATGATGGGTGCGAGCGACGAATCCGGCCCGAGCACCAGAATGCGGGACGGCCCGAAGACGGCGTAGGCGAGCAGCGGCACGATCGTGGCGTACAGGCCGGTCACCGGAGGCAGGCCCGCGACCTCGGCGTACCCCATTCCGGCGGGGATGAGCAGTGCGGTCACGACGATGCCCGCGCGCACGTCGGGCCACAGCCACGCGCGTTCGTACTGGCGTACGGTCGCGACGGCGGGAATCCACCGCGCGATGCCTTCCTTCGACCTCATCATCGACCCCGGCACCCATCTTGGCGGAAAGGCCGGTCCGCGGGGTCACGCATGTCCGGGTGTTCGTGACGCCCCGACGACCCGGGCGCCGCCGGCGCTACCTCGTGTCGGGGCCGGTGACCACGATCGTCGCGGTGCCGTCGGGGCGCACGGAGATCGTGCCCTTGACGATGAAGGGGACGTCCTCGCTGACGGCGCGCACGCGGCCGTCGAACAGCGAGCGGATGTCGACCTCGATGTGGGCGACCGCCTCGGCGGCCAGGATCGCCCAGCCCGCGCCGTCGGGCTCGACGGCGACGGTCGGCTGCGTCGTGATCGACCACTCCGGGGCCGAGGTGATGCGGTCCTCCACGAAGAAGCCGAACGGGCAGGCCGTCGGCTGCAGCACCTGCTGCGTCGCGCACGAGGTGAGGAACTCCTCGACCTTCTCCTGCACGACGCTGAGGAAGTTCTCGGTGGGCTGGGCGACCACGTTCACCGGGATCGCGCGGAAGGGGCTGTCGGAGAGCACCGCCACGCCGGGAGTGCTCGAGATCGCCGTGTCGACGGACACCGAGTACAGGCCGGGCGAGAAGACCAGCAGCGACACCGGTGCCGAAGGATCGGCATCCGCTCCGTCGGGCGACACCTGCCGTTTGTCGATCTCGAAGCCGTTCACGTCGAAGACCATCGAGCCGCTGACGCCGAGGTTCATCACCGCGAGCGGGCTCTTCGCGAAGCGCCACGTCGGGGCGAGTCCGATGGAGCCGTCCCGCTCCACCGAGAAGGTCGTGCGGCCGTCGTGGCCGCGAGCCGTGTACTCGACGGTGACGCGCGTGATGTCGCCGTCCTGCTCTTCCGACACGACGTGCGCGTCCTGGATGGGGGCCAGGGCCGCGCCGCGCAGCAGCGCCTCCGACGCCGTGGGCGGGAGTCCGGCCTCTTCGAGCTCGGCCGAGGTCACCGCGACGCCGGGCACCGCGAGGGCATCGGCCGCGCGGCGCTCGGCGAGCAGACCGACGTATCGTTCGACGAACGCCTTGGGGCTGTAGAACTCGTGCGAGATCACCCCCCACGCGGCGACCACGGCGCCGGCCAGGACGACACCCACGACACCGAGGAGGGTGAGATCGAGGGCGAGACGGCGGCGCGGGCGTCCCTTGACAGGCGGCTGGATGATCTGCTGCTCGGGAGTCGCGGATGCCTCGGGCCCGGCGTCAGCGGTGACTCCGGGGGTCGCGTCAGCGGCCGGGCGCGCACTCGCGCGACCGGACGACGTGTCCATCACCCCCTGGTCCACGCGCCCAGTCTAGGAAAGCGTGGCCGGGAGGCCCCTGTGGACCGCAAAGTTCGGACTCGCATTCCCTCGCGCCCCAACCCGCACCCGCACCCCACGGGGCGTCAGGGCATGATCGCGTCACGCACCGCGCTCGCGCCGGCGAGCTGGCCGGAGGCGATCGCGGCGGCCAGCGACACCATCGGGCCGGGAACGGCCGCCAGATGCGCCATGTCTCCGCCCGCGTAGATGCCGGGCACGGTCGTGCGCCCCATCGGGTCGATCTCCACGCCGCCGCCGGGAAGCATGCCGCAGCCGAGCTGCTCGGCGAACGGTGCGCGCTGCGTCGCGGTGGCGGCGGTGAACACGCCGGCGACGTGCTCCACCGACCCGTCGGCGAGCGACAGCTCGAGCCCGTCGTCGACCTCGGTCACCAGCGCGACGTCGGCGGGGCGGGCGATGAAGGCGGACGCGACGACGGGGCGCAGCATCCGTTCGATCATCTCGGCGTGCTCGCCGTCGATGAGGATGCCGACGCGCCGGCCGGCGAACTCGTGGCCGTGGCAGAACGGGCACTGGGCGACGAGGCGGCCCCACTGCTCGGCGAGACCGCGTACCGGAGGCAGCTCGTCGCGCATGCCGGTCGCCAGCACGAGGCGCGCGGCGCGCTCGACGCCGTCGGCAGTGGTCACCTCGAAGGCGCCGAGGGATCCCGACACGGAGGCGACGGCGGTTGTGCGCACCTCGACGGTGTCGTACGCCGCGAGCTCCTCGCGCGCGATGCGGCGCAGCTCGGCGGGGCTCCGGCCGTCGTTCGTCAGGAGATTGTGGGCGTGCTCGACGGTGGCGTTGCGGTACTCGCCCGAGTCGAGCAGGAGCATGGAGCGGTGCATGCGGCCGATGGTGAGCGCGGCCTGGAGGCCGGCCGGGCCGCCGCCGATCACGATGACGTCGTACATGGGGATCCTCTCGTCGGGTTGCGTCTGCCTCGATCCTGTGACTTCATGTCGACATGAAGTCAAGTCTGCCGATCGGCGACGCCGCCGCCAGGTTCTCGCTGCCCACGCACGTGCTGCGGCACTGGGAGGACGTGGGGCTCCTGCGCCCCGAGCGCGACGGCGGCGGGCGCCGCCGCTTCGGCGACGACGACCTCGTGCGCATCGGGGTGATCGTGCGGAGCAAGAACGCCGGCATGAGCCTCGAGCAGATCGGCGTGCTGCTCGACGAGCAGGCGCCCGAGCGGCACCGCGTGCTCGAGGAGCACCTCGCCGACCTCAAGCGCCGCATGGCCGACATGGAGCGCTCGCGTCGGATGACCGAGCACGCCCTGCGCTGCCGCTCCCACGACATCACGACGTGCCCGCGGTTCCGGGCCATCATGGATGAGGTCGTGGCGGGCACCGGGCGGTGGCGGGAGGCCGACGAGCCGCCTGTGGACAGCGCGCGGGTGTCCACCGATCGCGGTGTGCAGGGCCGAGGCGCAGCATCCGCTCGTTAACATGAGTCGGTGAACACTCCGCCTCTGTCTCCCGAGCAGGAGGCGCTGTTCCGGCTCATCGAAGACACGCGCGAGCACGTGTTCGTGACCGGGCGCGCGGGCACCGGCAAGTCGACGCTGCTGCAGCACCTCGCGTGGAACACGAACAAGCAGATCGCGGTGTGCGCACCGACGGGCGTCGCCGCGCTCAACGTCGAGGGCCAGACGATCCACTCCCTGTTCAAGCTGCCGCTCGGCATCATCGGCGCGCACGACGAGGACCAGTCCGACGCGACGCGCAAGCTGCTGAACGCCATCGACACCCTCGTGATCGACGAGATCTCGATGGTCAACGCCGACCTCATGGACGCGATGGACCGGGCTCTGCGCAAGGCGCGAGGGCGCCGCGGCGAGCCGTTCGGGGGCACGCAGATCGTGATGTTCGGCGATCCGTACCAGCTCGCCCCCGTGCCGCCGCGCGGCGACGAGCTGCGGTACGTGCGCGACCACTACCGGTCGTTCTGGTTCTTCGATGCGAAGGTGTGGGTCGGCGAGGCCGCGACCGACGGCATCCTCGACGTCGGGTCGTACGGGGCCGACCTCAACATCCGCGAGCTGGTCGACATCCACCGGCAGTCCGACCCCGCGTTCAAGGCGATGCTCAACGCGGTGCGCTACGGCCGGGTCACGGCCGACATCGCCGAGGTGCTCAACACGACCGGCGCCCGCACTCCCCCGGATCCGCTCGACGGCGAGCACCCGATCATCACGCTCGCGACCCGCAACGACATCGTCAACAACATCAACCGGCGCCACCTGAACGAACTCGTCGGGCGGGAGCAGACGGCGATGGCGGAGGTCAACGGCGACTTCGGAAGGGGGGATGCCGCGTACCCGGCCGATCTCGAGCTCAAGCTGAAGGTCGGCGCCCAGGTGATGTTCCTGCGCAACGACACCGCCGCGTTCGGCGAGCCGCCGCGGTGGGTCAACGGCACGATCGGCACCGTCACCCGCATCGCGGGCGAGACCGTGCGCGTCGACGTCGAGGGCGAGGAGTTCGACGTCGAGCCCTCGGTGTGGGAGAAGTACCGCTACTCGTACGACCCGGGATCCAAGCAGCTCACGCGCGACATCGTCGCCGAGTTCACGCAGTTCCCGCTGCGGCTGGCGTGGGCCGTCACGATCCACAAGTCGCAGGGCAAGACCTACGACCGCGCGATCATCGACCTCGGCTCGGGGGCGTTCGCCCCGGGGCAGACGTACGTCGCGCTGTCACGCCTGACCTCGCTCGACGGCCTGTACCTCTCGCGACCCCTGCGTCCGCGGGACATCCAGGTCGACCCCGACGTGCGGCGGTTCATGGCGTCGGCGGTACGCGGCACGCCGGTCGCCTGACGCTCGACAGGCGCAGCGACCGATTCAGGCGACCTGGGCGGTCTGGGCGGCCTTCGCGCTCGCCAGGTCCTCGAAGAGCTCGGTGTTGAAGCGGTAGGCGAGCAGGACCTCCTCGATCACGCGCTCCTGCTCCGCAGCATCCCACGGCGCCGCGTCGAGCTGCTCGCGGTAGACGTCCTTGAAGGCCTTCGGGTCGGCGATGTCGTCGAAGAGGTAGAAGCCGATGCCGTTCGTGTCGAACCCGAAGCGGCGTGCCATCAGGCGCCCGATGAACTGGCCGCCGGAGAGGTCGCCGAGGTAGCGCGTGTAGTGGTGGGCGACGAAGCCGCCCGCCCAGGTGGCCCCGACCTCGTTGATGCGGTCGACGTAGCGACGCGTGGTCGGCAGCGGCTCGATGCGGTCGCGCCAATCCGGTCCGACGAGGAACTCGAGGTCGGCCTCGAGCGCGGGAAGACGCGTGAGCTTGTCGGAGATGAACACCGACGCCACGGGATCGTTGCGCATCTGGCCGGCCGTTCGCTCGAGCGCCTCGTAGATGAACCAGTGCTGCACGACGAGGGCGATGTAGTCCTCGCGCGTGCCCTCTCCCTTCATGAGGTCGGCCATGAAGCCGGAGTGCTCGCTCGACGAGTGCGAGCTGCTGGAGCGCTCGCGCAGGGCGGTGGAGAACGGGATCGGGTCGCTCATACCTTCATGCTAACTGAAGATAAGGCGAACCTAACAAACTATTTCTATGCATGCGGTCGGGGCTCGACTCCGAGGCGACGGCACGCCTCGTCGTAGAGCGCGACGATCTCGCGTCGCACCTCCCGGCGCTCGGTGATCGGACCGGTGGGCCACGACACGGCGATCTCGACGGTGGAATCGTCGGCGAGCGTCGCCTCCCACACCCCCTGGTCTCCGTCGAACCCGGTCATCGTCGCGGCGGTGATGTCGACCTCCGCCACACCTGCGTCTGCGGCGAAAGCCCGCGAGATCAGAAGGTTGTCGTCGCCGTGGTCGCCGTTCATGTGGCCGAGCACGCCCGACAGGGCGGCGTCGTCGAAAAGGTGGGTCATGCCTTCACCCTACGGACCGCCGTGCAACGCAAGCGACGCTGGTGTGTTTGAATTCATTGCACGATCATCGGGGGGTGAGAATGCGGATCCACTCCACACGACGCCGCGCCATCGCGGTGATCGCCGGCGCCGTGGTGTCCGCTCTCGCGCTGGCCGGCTGCTCGTTCGGCGGAGCCATCGAGCCCGACGTGCCCCCGCAGTCGACCGCGGCCTTCGCCGACGAGACGGTGCAGCAGCTGACCGACGCCGTGACCCACGCGATGGGCGTGACCGGGTCTTCGGGGGCGATCGTGGGCGTGTGGGCGCCGTGGAGCGGCAGCTGGATCGCCGGGCTCGGCACGCAGCGCCCGGACGGCGGCGGCGATGTCGACGCCGACCTGGTGTTCCGTGCGGGCAAGGTCACGCGCGCGATGACGTGCGATGTGCTCTTCGAGGCCGCCGCCGCGGGCAAGGTCGAGTTCGACGACAGCATCACCGAGTACGTCTCGGGCGTGCCGGACCTCGCCGACGTCACGCTGCAGCAGCTGTGCGACGGCACCTCGGGCATCGGCTCGTACTCCACCCAGCTCTCCTCGTCGTGGCTCACGAACCCGGATCGGGTGTGGGACCCGCGCTATCTCGCGAGCTTCGGGCTGGGCCAGCCGCGTGCGGGTGAACCGGGCGCGGCCTATCGCGACTCCGATGCCGGGTACGTGCTGCTCGGGCTCGCCCTTGAGCGTGCCCTCGACGCGACGGCCGCCGATCTCATCCAGACCCACGTGGCGGATCCGCTCGGGCTCGATGCCACCGCGCTGGGCGAGCTGCCCGAGTCGGGCGTCCTCCAGGGTGGCCAGTCGATCAACAACGCCGAGGGCGCGCTCGACTGCGCGCAGCCGCTCGACCTCACCGCGGCCTCGTCCAGCAGCGGCTTCACCGACGCCGGTGTGGTCACCGACATCCACGACCTCGGCCGGTACGTGCAGGCCCTCGCGTCGGGCGCACTGGTGGACGACGACGACCGGTTCAACGCGCCGGTCCCGGTCGCCGCCGACGCGCCCTCGTGGTACGCCGCGGACGGCGGGGCTCTCATCGCCGGTTCTCTCATCGGCCAGTACGGCAAGGTGCCGGGCTACATCACCGCGGCTTTCGCCGATCCCACGACCGGGCTGACCGTGGCGGTCGTGCTCAACAACTCCGCCGCCGACGCCCTCGTGGGCGAGTACCTGGCGTGGGAGCTCGCGGCGCTCGCGTCGAAGACCCCCGCGTCGGCGGGCGAGACCGCGCCGGAGGCGGGGCTCCCCTGGACCGCCGAGCAGTACCGCACGGCGATCGACACGCTCGCCGTGTGCACGCCGCCGCCCGCCGAGTGACGCAGGCGCGGACGAGCACGACGGCTCGATAACATCGGGGCGTGACTCAGGCGAAGACGAGATGGGCGGTCCTCGGGCCGGGGCAGATCAGCCGGGACTTCGTGGTCGGGCTGCGGGCGTCGGAACACGGGATGCTGCACGCCGTGGGCAGCTCGTCGGCCGAGCGCGCGTCGGCGTTCGCGACGGAGCACGGGGCCGCAGCATCCGGAACCTACGACGAGATCCTGGCGCGCGACGACGTGGACGCGGTGTACGTCGGGACGGTTCACACCACCCACGCCGAGCTTGCGATCCGCGCGCTCGAGGCGGGCAAGGCCGTGCTGTGCGAGAAGCCGGCGAGCCCGACCCTGGATGAGGTCGAGCGGATCCTCGAGGCCGCCCAGCGGACGCAGCGGCCGTTCCTCGAAGCGTTCAAGACCCGGTTCGGCCCGTTCGCCGATGCGCTGCGCGAACTCGCCGCAGGCGGCGACCTCGGCCCGCTGCATCGGTTCGAGGGGGCGTTCGGCTTCGACGCCGGTACGCGCGAGGGGCGCCTGTTCGACCCGGCGGTGGGTGGCGGGGCGATCCTCGACGTGGGCTGCTACCCGCTCGCGCTCGCGCTCGACCTGGCGGCCGCGGCGGGGCAGCCGATCGACGCGCCGGAGTACCGGAGCTTGCAGGCGGAGCTGGTGAACGGCGTCGACGGCTGGGCGACCGCCGAGATCGGGTTCGGCACGGTGACGGCGCAGATGGCGACGGCGGTGGTCGAGGACCTCTCCGACCTGGCCCTGCTGCGGTTCGACGACGCCGATGCCGACGTGCTCCTGCCCAACGTGTGGGGCAGCCGCACCGAGAGCCCGTCGACGCTGATCGTGCGCCGCGGCGCCGACGAGCGGGTCGTCGAGCTCCCGGTCGTGCAGCCGATGGCCGCAGAGGCCGATGCGGTCTCGCTCGCGCTCGCCGAGGGGCGCGTCGAGGTGCCGCAGATGCCCTGGTCGCACACGCGCGCCGCCGCTCGCGTGCTCACCGACTGGCGCGCGGCCGCCCTGGCCGGCTGAGCGGGCTGCACCGGCGACTCACGCCCAGGTGTGCACGGGCTCGTTCGTGTGCATCGCCTCGCGGTACTCCAGCAGGGTGGCGCGAAGTGCGTCGTAGCGCTCCATGCCGGTGCGGCGCCGTATGCGGTCGGCGAACCAGCCGGCGCCCGTCACCCCGGCGAGGCAGCGGCCCTCGATGATGCCGAGCAGGCGATCGCGGACGGATGCCTCGACCCCCCACGCCTCGAGCCCTTGATGTGCCAGGGGCAGCAGGCGCCGCAGCACCAGCTCGGTGGCGGGAACCTGCCCGACGCCCGGCCAGTACAGCTGGGCGTCGATGCCGTCGCGGGCGGCCGTGTGGAAGTTCTCCTCGGCCGCGGTGAAGGAGAGCTGCGACCACAGCGGCCGGTCGTTCTCGGCGATCGCCCGGACGAGCCCGAAATAGAACGCCGCGTTGGCGACGGTGTCGACGACGGTGGGCCCGGCGGCGAGCAGCCGGTTCTCGACGCGCAGGTGCGGCACTCCGCCCGCGACGTCGTAGATCGGGCGGTTCCATCGGTAGATCGTGCCGTTGTGGAGGCGCAGCTCTGCCAGCGCGGGGATGCCGCCGGCCTCGAGCTCGGCCATCGGGTCGTCGTCGTGGACGATCGGCAGGAGCGCCGGGAAGTAGCGGACGTTCTCCTCGAAGAGGTCGAACACCGAGGTGATCCAGCGCTCGCCGAACCACACGCGCGGCCGCACCCCCTGCACCTTCAGCTCCTCGCTGCGCGTGTCGGTGGCCTGTTCGAACAGCGGGATCCTCGTCTCGCGCCACAGCTCCTTGCCCAGCAGGTACGGCGAGTTGGCCGACACCGCGAGCTGGACGCCCGCGATCGCCTGCGAGGCGTTCCAGTACCCCGCGAAGGAGTCGGGCGAGGTCTGGACGTGCAGCTGCGTGCTGGTGCACGCCGCCTCGGGAAGGATCGAGTCCGCGGTCGTGACGAGCCGTTCCGGTCCGTCGATCTTGATCACGATGTCCTCGCCGCGCGCATCGAGGATCTGCTCGCTCAGCAGCCGGTAGCGCGGATTCGCGCTGATGCTGTCGGGCCGCAGGTGCCCTTCGGCGAGGGTCGGCAGGATGCCGATCATCACCAGGTGCGCACCGACGGTGGATGAGCGGGCCTCGGCATGGTTGAGGCTCTTGCGCAGGCCTTCTTCGAAGGTCGTGAGACCGCCCTCGCGCAGGCGGGCGGGCGGCACGTTGATCTCGATGTTGAACTGTCCGAGCTCGGTCTGGAACGCGGCATCCGCGATCGCTTCCAGAGCCTCCGCGTTGCGCAGCGCCGGGTCTCCCGCGTCGTCGACGAGGTTCAGCTCGACCTCGAGTCCCGTCAGCGGGTCGTCGGTGTCGAAATGCGCTTCGCGCAGCATGCGCGCGAACACGTCGAGGTTGCGCCGGACCTTCTCGCGGTGGCGAGTCCGATCGGCGCGGGTGAACTCCTGAGCCGGGACGTCCTCCCCCATGGCGGCACTCTAGCGAGCCGCGGACGTTTCCGCGCCTACGCGCCCCGCGGCGGGGCGGTCGAGCCGCGGACGTTCAGCGTGGGGTTCAGCACGACGCGGTGCACGGGGCGCGTCGGGTCCTCGATGCGCCGTGCCAGCAGATCGACGGCGGCGCGGCCGACCGAGCTGCGCGGCGGGCTCACCGCGGTGAGGGCCGGGGTGAACAGCTCGGCGACCTCGTCGTCGTAAGCGACGACCGAGAGGTCGCCGGGCACCGAGATGCCGCGGTTCAGGGCGAGGTCGACGAACGCCATCGCCTCCGGGTCGGAGTGCACGAGGATCGCCGTGACCGAGTTCGACAGCGCCGCGTCGAGCGTGGCGTCGACGACGGCCGAGAAGTCGGGGCTGGTGCGCGGCGGCAGGCTCGTCTCGAAGTGGTCCGACGGGGTGAGGCCGAGCTCGAGGCACGCGGCCTGCCAGCCCGCGGCGATCTTGCGCGACGTCGGCGAGTCCCGCGCGATGATGAGCCCGACGCGGCGATGGCCGAGCGAGGCGAGGTGCCGGGCCGCGAGCACCGCGCCGAGGGCGTGGTCGGTCGTGACGTTCTCCACCGGGCTGCCGGACGGGAGCACGACCGCATCGCGCTCGACGAGCACGTTGGGAACGCCGCACTCCGCGAGCCACTGCACGACGTCCTGTGCGTGCGGGGTGTCGGTGTTGGGCGCGACGACGAGGCCGCGCACGCCCTCGGTGTGCACGAGCCGCTCGAGCACGGGCCGCTCGTCCTGGAGCTCGTACGACGCGCCGCGCAGCACGACCCGCAGGCCGTGGCGGGTGGCCTCGGTCTCGGCGCCGCGCACGACGCTCGGCCAGTAGAAGCTCAGCGACGGCACGAGCATCGCGATCGATCCGGTGCGAGTGGCGGAGATCGCATGCCCCGCATCGAGCTCGTCGAGTGAGCCCGCCGCGGGCACGGCACCGCCGTGGACGCGCACGAGCAGCCCCTCGCGCTCCATCTGCGCGAGGTCGCGGCGCAGCGTCACCGGGGCGACGCCGAGCTCGTCCATGAGCTGCGCGACGCGCACGGCGCCCTCGCGCTCGAGCGTGGCCATCACGTGCGCCCGCCGCTCCGCGGCCAGCAGCGCCGGTGTCTGGTCGGTCATCGGGCGTCCTCCGCGTTCGTCAGGTCCAGTTCTACCGTGACGGCGACCGCGTCGAGCGTCGTCACGTCCAGATCGAGCCGGGTGAGTCGTGGCCCCCACACGTCGGAGAGCATCGGGTCGTCGAGTTCGCGCACGACGAGCGACGCCTCCACCCCCTCGGGCCACGAGATCCGCACAGGCGTCGCGCCGTCGAGGGGCGTGACGGTGATGGATGCTGCGTCCCGCCGCACCTCGCCGGCCAGCAGCATCCGCACCTGTGTCGGCTCGTCGGTGCCGGGCGTTTCGACTCGCTCGTTCCTCGCTCGCTCACCGACCGGTTCCTCGGCTCCCGGTCGTTGAGCGGAGGGCGCTCCAGCGCCCGAGGACGAAACGCCTTGAGCATGACGGATTGTCCAAGAGTCCTCGATGACCACGCGGCGCGACTCGCGCTCCAGGCGCACCGTACGCCGCCAGGGGGCCGCACCGGCGTAGGCACCCGAGAGCTCGAGCGAGATCGACGCGCCGTCCACCTCGACGTCGGAGGCGGCGAACTCGGCGCCCGGGCTCTGCTCGACGCCGCCGATCACCGGCACGTTGTGCCAGCCGCTCTGCATCGTCCAGATGTCGTAGCGGCCGGGGCCGAAGGTCTGCAGCGTGTAGGTCGGCCGGCCGGCGTCGACGATGACGGGCACGCCGTCCGACGCGACCACGAACGAGCCGACGTCGTTGTGGTTGTGGTGCTCGCCGTTGTGCCCGCCCTTGACCGCGACCGTGAGACCGCGCGCCGTGCCGCCCTGCTCGCGGGCGAGCAGCACCTGGGTCGAGGGCAGCCACACGTCGCGCGGGAAGGGCGATGTCTCCTGTGCCGCGCCGACCCAGGCAGGGTCCGTGATGCCGCGCAGCAGACGGCCGAAGCCCTCGTGCTCCGTGGTAGCGGGCTCTCCGGCCGTGCGGTGCGCCGCGGCGTGGGCGGCAGCATCCGTGTCTCCCGCCATCCGCGCGGCGCGATGCAGGGCGTGCCACGGCTGCGCCGCCGGCGGGCGGGCCTGACCGTCGGCGAGGTTCAGGTACCAGTCCCCGCCGAGGTGCGAGCGGTGCGGGAACGCGACGGTCTCGCGCAGCGCCGGGATGCCCGAGGCGTCGAGCACTCCCCCGGTCGCGTGGCGCACGACGTCGAGGGCTTCGAGCGCGCGGCACGCGCCGTTCCACCAGTACGCGTAGCCCTCGTCGATGGCGCCGTCGGCGGGGAGGACCGACACGTACCGGTCGATCCCCTCGATGGCCAGCGCCACGATGCGCGCCCGCTCGCAGGCCTCGGACGGGTCGTCGAGCAGCCGCAGTGCGGCGGTGATCACGTTGCCGTGGATCCACGGGTTCCAGTTGTGCACGTCGCCGTCGAGCCCGAGCCAGTGCCAGTCGCGACGCTCCGTGAACGGCCGGAACACGCGCACGCGCGCCTCGTGGCGGATGCGGGAACGGATGCCGGGGTACCGGGCCTCGAGCCGTGCGCCGAGCAGCTGGTCGACCCAGGTGAGCAGGGCGACCGCCTCCCCGGCACCGAGGTCGAGGTACGGCGCGGTCACCGTCGGGAGCACCGACCCGCGCTCGCGGAGCGCGTCGTCGTGGGCCGGCCAGCACCACGAGCTCTGCTCGCAGATGAGCCAGACCCCGTCGAGTACCTCGGCGAGGAACCGCGCGCCGAGCTCGTTCTCGCCTTGTTCGTTCGTCACAGATGTACGCCGATCGGCGGTTTTCGCGTGCATTCGTGACGAACGAACATCGGAAGCGGGGGCGGTGGTGGGAGGGGCGCCGTCGTGGGCGGTGGCGTAGTGGGCGGCGGCGATCGCCGCGCGGGCCAGGCGGCGCTGGCGCTCGAAGACCACGGTCTCCCAGCCGACACGATCGCCGTCGTCGTGGATGCGTGCGGCGGCCGTGGCGAGCGGCATGCCCCAGGGGCGGCCGAGGTCTTCGCGGGCGCGGGCGAGCAGATCCGCGATGGCGACAGGATCAGCGCTTCCGTCCGGACCCCAGACTGCGCGGTCGTCGGCGGCGGCGACCGGCAGCGCGCTCTCGGGCGCGGCGAGGAGGGAGGCGAGGGCCGCACCGAACGCGGCGCCGTCGACGCCGGCCTGCCGGTGGTAGACGGCGGCCAGCTCGCCCTCGAACGTCGCGGTCGAGGCATCCGTCGCGGTCGTCAAGGTTCCTCCTCGTTGATTCACCGTGGGTGGGGATCACCGTCGCAGTGGGTTCGGTCTGAACCCAAACCGATCATAAACGATCATAACGAATCTCAAACAACCTTGCAATGAACGAATTGGGTTGCTACAGTCCCAAACGTTCGCTTTCCGCAGATCGAATCCAGCGGCGAGAAGAAGGCATCAAGGGAGATCCCAGTGACGGTCCAGCAGTCCACCACGTCGGCGCACATCGCGACGAGCTTCGACTGGACACGCGACCAGTGGCTCGCCTTCGCCGACCGCCTGCTCGACACCGCACGCACCCACGCGTCGCCGGGTGCCGGCCGCATCCACTTCCCGGGCGCCGAGGGCGGCTACGGCCACGCCGTCGACGGTCTCGAGGGCTTCGCCCGCACGTTCCTCCTCGCCGGCTTCCGCATCGCCGGCGCGCGCGGCGAGGGCACCGAGGAGCTCGCCGACTTCTACCGACGCGGCATCGTCACGGGCGTGGACCCGGAGGCCGACGACCGCTGGGTGCGCCTCGACGAGCACGCCCAGGCCAAGGTGGAGGCCGCATCGCTCGCGCTCGTGCTCGACATGACGCGCCCCTGGATCTGGGACCGTCTCGACGAGCTGACCCAGCAGCGCGTCATCGACTACCTCGCGCCGGTCGTGGGCGACGCGACCTACCCGAAGACAAACTGGCTGTGGTTCCGCGTCGTGGTGCAGACGTTCCTCCGCTCGGTCGGCGGACCGTGGTCGCCCCAGGACATCGCCGATGACCTCGCCCTCCATGACGTGCTCGTGCGCGGGGACGGCTGGATCTCGGACGGCTTCGAGCGCTCGTACGACCACTACGTCGGCTGGGCCCTCCACACCTACCCCGTGCTGTGGTCGCGCATGCAAGGCGCCGACGAGCTCGCCGCGGGCCGCACGCCCGGCGACATCGCCCGCCTGGACCGCTTCCTGCAGGACGCCGTCGCCCTCGTCGGCGCCGACGGCTCCCCGCTGGTGCAGGGTCGCAGCCTCATCTACCGCTTCGCCGCCGCGGCCCCGTTCTGGGTCGGCGCGATCGCCGAGGTCCCGTCGGTGCCGCTCGGGCAGCTGCGCCGCGCGGCGAACGCCGTCGTCGCGCACTTCGCCGCCGCCGATGTTCCCGGCGCGGACGGCGTGCTCACCATGGGCTGGCACCACGAGTGGCGCGAGCTCGCCCAGTCGTACTCCGGCCCCGGTTCGCCGTACTGGGCCGTGAAGGGTCTCCTCGGCATCGCACTCTCCGCTGACCACCCGGTGTGGGCCGCCGAGAGCGAGCCGCTCCCGATCGAGTCGGGCGACGACCTGCGCGCGGTGCGCCCCGCCGGCTGGGTGATCTCGGGCACGCAGGCCGACGGCATCGTGCGCATCGTCAACCACGGCACCGATCACGCCGCCGACGGCAGCCTCGTCGGCGACTCCCCGCTGTACGCGCGGATCGGCTATTCGACCGCGGCAGGCCCGCTCGCCAACCAGCGCGCGTTCGAGGAGCCCCTCGAGCAGTCCGTCGCCCTCGTCGACGCCGCCGGACGCGCCACGCACCGTGCCGCCATGGAGCTCATCGATGTCGGCGTGCAGGACGACGAGGACGGTCGCGTCGGCATCGCCGCCTCGGTGTCGCGCGCCCACTGGATCGACGTGCGCCCCTCGGCGCAGCGCCACGGCTCGGGGGTCGACGGCGACATCGAGATCGTCGGTCTCGTCGAGGTGCACTCGCTCGTGCGCGGCCCGTGGGAGGTGCGCCTCGCGCGCGTGGCCTCGCTCGAGCCCGGCATCGACGCCGCCGCGCTCCGCGTCCGTGTGGGCGGCTGGGCGCTGGCGGCCGAGTCGTTCGGCGATGGATCGACGGATGCTGCCGCCTCGGTGCTCGCGAAGGGGCTGAGCAGCAGCATCCGCCCCCTCCTCGGCGACGGCGCGACGAGCGTCGAGACGCGCGAGGACGCCAGCCCGCTGGGCCCGGTCGCCGCCGTGCCGCTCGCGACCTACCCGGTCGAGCCGGGCACGTGGAGCGCGACGCTCGTCGAGCTCACCACCGAAGACCTCGCATCGCCCGCCGATGCAGGAAGCGTCGCCCTCGAGGAGGACGGCGACCAGACCACCGTCACGGTCACCTGGCCGGACGGGACGGCGACCACGAGTCGCCTCGCACACCCCGGAACAGCGCCCGGCGCGAACCGGTAACCCGATGGGCCCGAGGACGGGTCCGCAATCACAAAGGAGTACCCCCAGAATGAAGCGCTCATACGCTGCCGCGGCCGGCATCGCCGTGGTCGCAACGCTCGCTCTCGCCGGCTGCAGCGGCGGCGGCGACGACGCGGCCGCGCCCGAGGAGTCGTCGGGTCCGGTCACGCTCACCCTCTCGGGCTGGAGCCTCGACACGACGCCCGAGTTCCAGGCGCTCGCCGACGCGTTCCACGAGGAGAACCCCGACGTCACGATCGAGCTCAAGGGCTACGACGCCGCCGAGTACAACACCCTTCTGACCGCCGACCTCGCCGCTGGCTCCGGGCCCGACATCATCACGCAGAAGGAGGTCAAGTTCGTCCCGACGTTCGTCGAGGGCGGCCAGCTCCTCGACGTGTCGGACGTCGAGCTGCCCGAGGGCATCAGCGGCGCGGCCTCGTACGAGGTCGACGGCACGGCGTACGCGGTGCCCTACCGCAACGACTCGTGGGTGCTGTACTACAACAAGGCGCTGTTCGACCAGGCCGGTGTCGAGTACCCCGACGGCTCGTGGACGTGGGACGACTACAGCGACGCGGCCGCCGCTCTGACCGACGGCCTCTCGGCCGCGGGCAGCGCCGCCAAGGGCACCTACCTGCACCGCTGGCAGTCGACCGTCCAGGGCTTCGCCAACGCGCAGGCCGACGGCGACATCCTCGCGGGCAAGTACGACTACATGGAGCCCTTCTACGAGAACGTCCTCGCGCTCCAGGACGGCGGCGACCAGGTCGACTACAACACCAGCGCCGCCAACCAGCTCACCTACCAGGGAGAGTTCGGCAAGCAGAACGCCGCCATGCTGCCCATGGGCACGTGGTTCGTCGCGACGCTGATCGCGCAGCAGGCGTCGGGTGACGCAGACGACTTCGAGTGGGGCATCGCGCCGATCCCGCAGGAGTCCTCGAAGACCGCCGGTCTCGACAACACCCCGGTGACCTTCGGCGACCCGACCGGCTTCGGCATCAACGCGGGCATCGACGAGGCCAAGGTCGCGGCCGCCAAGAAGTTCCTCGCCTTCACCGCCGGCGAAGAGGGCGCGCAGATCCTCGCCGGCATCGGCATCACGCCGGCGCTGCTGACCGACCCGGTCGTCGAGACGTACTTCTCGGTCGACGGTGCTCCCACCGACGACCTGTCGAAGTTCGCGTACTCGACCCACGAGGTCTTCCCCGAGAACCCGACGTCGAACAAGACGGCGGCGATCCAGGGCATCCTCAACGACATGCACACCGCGATCATGTCCGGCTCGAAGAGCGTCGCCGACGCGATCGCCGAGGCCGAGGACCGCGTGGCCAACGAGGTCGGTCTCGACTGATCCACTCCCCCTTCGACAGGCTCAGGGACCAGTTCCGAGTCCCTGCCCGGAACCCGGTTCCTGAGCCCGTCGAAGGACCCCCCGACTTCACCACCCCCACTGGAGGTCCGCCATGGCGACCATCACCGCCACAGAGGCCGGCACCGCGCCGCCGCCCGTGCGCCGCCGGCGCTCGAAGCTGCGGCTGCGCAACACCCTGATCGGGTGGAGCTTCATCCTTCCGAACTTCCTCGGCTTCGGGCTGCTCACCCTCATCCCGATCGTCGTGCTGTTCTACATGTCGTTCACGAACTGGAACGTGTTCGGCACGGCGAACTGGGTCGGCCTCGCGAACTTCGAGCGCCTCCTCGGCGACGGCAGCTTCCGCATCTCGGTCGTCAACACCCTGTACTACTCGGTGCTGCACATCCCGCTGACGATCGCGGTCTCGCTCGGTCTCGCCCTGCTGCTGAACAACAAGCTCCGCGGCGTCGCCTTCTTCCGCACCGCCGCGTTCTTCCCCTACATCACCTCGATCGTCGCGATCGCGGTCGTGTGGAACCTGCTCTTCAGCCCCGAGTACGGCCCGATCAACGAGTTCCTCCGGTTCATCGGCATCCAGAACCCGCCCGGATGGCTCACCTCCCCCGAGTGGGCGATGCCCGCCGTCGTCATCGTCGGCACGTGGCGCGACATGGGCTACTACATGATCCTCTTCCTCGCGGGCCTGCAGACGGTCCCTCGCGAGCTGCACGAGGCCGCCCGCGTCGACGGCGCCAACGTGTGGCAGCGGTTCGTCAACGTGACGCTGCCGTGCCTGCGCCCCACCATGTTCTTCGTCACCGTGATGCTGACGATCAACTCGTTCAAGATCTTCGACCTGATCCTCGTCATGACCGACGGCGGCCCGGGTCAGTCCACCCTCGTGATGTCGCAGTTCATCTACCGCAAGGGCTTCGAAGAGAGCCAGTTCGGCTACGCGTCGGCCGCCGCCGTGGCGCTGTTCTTCATGTGCATCCTCGTCACGATCGTGCAGTTCCTCTGGAACAAGAAGCGGAGCAACTGATGGCTGCCACTGAGATCCAGCGGGAGGCCGACGAGATCATCGCCGACTTCACCCCGCCCAAGGGCGCCCGTCGGGGCCTGCGCAAGCTCGCCGAGGAGGCACCCGAGCCTCGGCTCGAGATTCCGACCGAGCGGATGACGCCCGGCCGCCGCATCGCGCGCATCGCGATGTACGTCGGACTCGTCATCTTCGCCATCGGCCTCCTGACGCCGTTCGTGTGGATGGTGCTGAGCTCTTTCAAGTCGGCCAACGAGGTGTTCTCGGTGCCGGTGAAGTGGCTCCCCGAGACGTGGGTGTGGCAGAACTACATCGACATCTGGACCGAGTCGAACATGCTCGTCTGGATCCGCAACACGCTGTTCCTGGCCGTGGTCGTCACGTTCCTGCAGGTGCTGACCGGCTCGTTCGCCGCGTACGGCTTCGCGCGCATGCGCTTCCGCGGCCGCGACGTACTGTTCCTGCTCTACGTCGGCACGATCGCCGTCCCGTGGCAGTCGTACATGATCCCGCAGTTCATCCTGCTGTCGAACTTCAAGGTGTCGAACACGCTGTGGGCGATCATCCTGCTGCAGGCGTTCGGCGCGTTCGGCGTGTTCCTGATGAAGCAGTTCTACGAGACCATCCCCGAGGAGCTCTCCGAGGCGGCACGACTCGACGGCCTCAGCGAGTACGCGATCTGGCGCAAGATCATGCTGCCGCTGTCGATCCCGGCCCTCGCCTCGCTGACGCTGCTCACGTTCGTCAACACCTGGAACGACTACCTCGGACCGCTCATCTACCTGCGCAACCCCGACCTCTGGACGATCCAGCTCGGCCTCAAGAGCTTCGTCTCGAACCTGTTCGACACGAACTATGCGCTGCTGTTCGCGGGCCTGACGATCTCGGTCATCCCGATCGCGATCATCTTCCTGCTCGGCCAGAAGTACTTCGTCGAGGGCATCGCGACGAGCGGTCTGAAGGGCTGACGCCATGAAGAAGCTCAACGGGCTGGTGTCGCACGACACGTGGGCGTCCCTCATCGGGATGATCTACCTCGGGCTCATCGTGAACCTGCTGCTGGTGGTCTCGTCGCTGCCGCTGGTCGTGCTGCTGGTGACGACCGACCCGCTGTACTCGTGGCCGCTGCTCGCGCTCGCGGCCCCGCTCGCCGCCCCCGGTCTCGCCGCCGCGTTCCGCGCGTTCCGCGAGCACGGGGACGGCGGGCTCGGCCCGATCCGCGCGTTCGTCGCGGGGCTGCGCGCCACGTGGCGCCGGGCGCTGCTGGTGGGCGCGGCGGTGACCGCGGTCGTCATGGTGCTGCTCGTGGACGTGCGGATGCTGTCGAACACGGCCGCCGCCGTGTTCACGGTGCCGCTGCTCGCGGTGCTGGCGCTGCTGGCGATCTCGGTGGGGCTCGTCGCCCTGGTCGCGATCTCGGAGGTGCCGACCGCGCGGCTCCGCGACGCACTGCGGGCGAGCCTCTATCTGAGCCTGCGCCGCTGGTACCTCACCGCGGCATCGCTCGCAGCCCTGGCGGCCCAGATCGCCGTGTTCGCCACCGCGCCCGCGCTCGGGCTCGGGCTCACGGCATCCGCCGCGCTCTTCTTCGCGTGGACCAACTCGCGCTTCACGCTTCGCCCCGTGCTCGATCTCGACGAGAAGGCGCCCGCGCAGGCCTGAGCCCGCGGCATCCGTTTCTCCGTATATACCTCAGAAGGAATTTCTCCATGACGTCCACCTCGCCCGCTGCGGGCACCACCGAGACCACGACCGACGCGGCGATCGCCGCCGCGCTGTCGACGATCCGGCGCAACATCGCGAAGTTCGGAGGCTCCTACCCCGACGACACGACGGTGGACGACCGCTACGAGCTGCGCCCCGCCGAGGGGAGCATCCCGCTGGGCGGGAACCGCGGCTGGACCACCAGCTTCCGCACGGGACTGCTGTGGCTCGCGTGGGAGCTCACGGGCGACGAGGACTACCGCGACGCGGCGCGCGCCGACGCGGCCGACTTCGAGCGTCGCGTGCGGGCCGAGGAGGACCTCGACACCCACGACCTCGGCTTCCTCTACACGCTGTCGACCGTCGCCGCCTGGCGTCTGGTCGGCGACCCGAGGGCGCGTGATGCGTCGCTGCTCGCCGCCGACCACCTGATGCGCCGCTTCCTGGAGCCCGCCGGCATCATCCAGGCGTGGGGCGACCTCTCCGACCCTGCCCAGCGCGGCCGCACGATCATCGACAGTCTCATGAATATGCCGCTGCTGACATGGGCCCACGAGCAGACGGGCGAGGAGCGCTACGCCGACGCCGTCGTGCGTCACACGGCGCAGCTGCGCGAGCACATCCTCCGCGAGGACGACTCCACGTTCCACACGTTCTACTGGGACGCCGAGACCGGCGCGGCCCTCCGCGGCGGCACCGAGCAGGGCGCCGCCGATGAGTCGTGCTGGGCCCGCGGCCAGGCGTGGGGCATCTACGGCTTCGCGATGAACTACGCGGTGACCGGCGACGAGCGCCTGCTCGAGGCATCCCGTCGCTGCACGGAGTACTTCCTGCGTCACCTGCCGGCCGACGAGGTGCCGTTCTGGGACCTCGTCTACACCGACGGCAGCGATGCCCCGCGCGACAGCTCCGCCGCCGCGATCGCGGTGTGCGGCCTGCTTGAGCTCGCGAAGGTCGAGACGGATGCTGAGGCCGCCGCCGAGTGGACCGCCCGTGCCCACTCGATCCTGGCGTCGCTCATCGCGAACTACACGCCGGTGAACGCCGAGGACTCGGACGCGCTGATCCTGCACTCGGTGTACGACCTGCCGAAGGACAACGGCGTCGACGAGGGCACCCTCTGGGGCGACTACTTCTACTTCGAGGCTCTGATGCGCGTGGTGCGTCCGGAGTGGAGGAAGTACTGGTGAGGCTCGTCACGTACGAGTCGCCCTCGGGTGCGCGGCCGGGAGCCGTTCTCGCGACGTCGCTCGGCGATCGCGTGGTCGATCTCGGCGCGATCGCCGGCACGGTGACGGAACTGCTGTCGTCGGACGCCGCTCTGGACGCGGCGCGGGCGACGGTGGCGGCGGCCGATCCGGAATCGCTGGCGGGACTGGACGCGTCGGCGCTGCAGGCACCGGTCGTGCCCGGCAAGATCCTGTGCCTCGGCTACAACTACCGCGGGCACGTACCTGACGGCGTCGACCCCACCGCGAACGACCCGGAGTACCCCGACGTGTTCGTCAAGACGTCGAACACGCTGGCGGGCCCGAACGACGCGGTCGTGATCCCGCCGGGGGCGACCGACGTCGACTACGAGGGCGAGGTCGCGGTCGTTATCGGCCGCCGCGCGCAGCGGGTCTCGCTCGAGGACGCCCTCGACCACGTCGGCGGCTACACGATCCTCAACGACGTCTCCGATCGCGCATGGCAGCGCCGGCAGAGCCAGTGGGCCCTCGGCAAGTGCTCCGACGGCTTCGCGCCGCTCGGGCCGTGGGTCGTCACGCCCGACGAGGCGCCGGACCCGCAGGATCTCCTCGTCGAGGTCGTGCGCGACGGGATCGTGACGGTGTCGCAGTCGACGTCGACCACGATCTTCTCGGTCGCGTATGTGATCCACCACCTCAGCCAGGTGCTGACTCTCGAGCCGGGAGACATCGTCTCGACCGGCACGCCGCAGAAGCTCCCCGCCGCCCAGGAGGCGCACCGCCCGCTCGCCGACGGCGACGCGGTCACCGTGCGCATCTCGGGGCTCGGCGAGCTGACCACCCGTTTCGTCGCCGCTCCACCTCCGTTCGCTGAGCGGGCGAGGAACGAGCGGGACGAAGCGCCCTCGAACCACTCGCAGAACCTCGGCGTCCACACGGGAGCACACGCATGATCCTCGATTCGTTCCGCCTCGACGGCAAGGTCGCACTCGTCACGGGCTCCAGCCGTGGGCTCGGCCAGGGCGCCGCGCTCGCGCTCGCGGAGGCCGGCGCGGATGTCGCGCTTGTCGACCGGGGCGACGCGTCAGCCACCGCCGAGCTGATCGAGGCGACGGGCCGCCGCGTGCACCGCGTGCAGCGCGACCTCGTCTCCGCCACGGCCGAGGAGCTGGCGTCGGCGGTCGACGAGGTCATCGCCGAGCTCGGCGGGCTCGACATCCTCGTGAACAACGCGGGAACCATCCGCCGCGCGCCCGCCGCCGAGTACCCGGCCGCGGACTGGGACGACGTGCTCTCGATCAACCTCGACGCGGTGTTCCACCTGTCGCAGGCGGCGGGTCGCCACATGCTCGCGCAGGGGAGCGGCCGCATCATCAACGTCGCGTCGATGCTGTCGTTCCAGGGTGGCATTCTGGTTCCGGCATACACCGCGTCCAAGCACGCGGTCGCCGGGCTCACCAAGGCCCTTGCGAACGAGTGGGCGGCGGCCGGGGTCACCGTGAACGCCGTCGCCCCCGGCTACATGGCGACCGACAACACCGCCCCGCTGCGGGCCGACGAGGACCGCGCCGCGTCGATCCTGTCGCGCATCCCCGCAGGACGGTGGGGCGCAGCATCCGATCTCCAAGGCGTCTTCGTCTTCCTCGCCTCGGACGCCGCCGCCTACGTGACGGGTGCCGTCATCCCCGTCGACGGCGGCTGGCTCGTCCGCTGACCCCTACGCACCGAGACACACGCAGAACCAGGAGAGAACCCGTGACCGAGACGCACATCCCGCAGCGCTACGCGACCAACCCCGCCCAGATCCCGGGCATGACGACGCAGGACCTGCGCGACACGTATCTCATCCCCGATGTCTTCGTGCCGGGCGAGATCCGCCTGACCTACACGCACCACGACCGCATCGTGCTCGGCGGTGCCGTGCCCGCGGGCTCGGTGCTCGAGCTCGGCGGATACCCCGAGATCCGCAGCGACTACTTCCTCGAGCACCGCGAGGTCGGCATCATCAACGTCGGCGGCACCGGCACGGTCACGGCCGACGGCGAGGTCTACACCCTCGTCAAGGGCGCGTGCCTGTACCTCGGCCGGGGCATCCGCTCCGTGTCGTTCGGCGATGCGGACGGCGAGACGGGCGCGCAGTTCTACCTGTTCTCGGCGCCGGCCCACACCGCCTACCCGTCGGCGCTCGTCTCGCCCGGCGAGGGCACGGTCCGCGAGCTCGGCGACCAGCTCACATCGAACCGCCGCACGCTCAACCAGTACATCCACGAGAACGGCGTCAAGAGCTGCCAGATCGTGATGGGCGTCACCGAGCTGCACCCGGGCTCGATGTGGAACACCATGCCGGCGCACACCCACGACCGCCGCACCGAGTGCTACCTGTACTTCGACCTGCCCGAGGACGCCCGTGTCATCCACCTCATGGGGGAGCGCGAAGAGACGCGTCACCTGGTCGTCGCCGACCGCCAGGCCGTCATCTCGCCGTCGTGGTCGCTGCACTCGGGTGTCGGAACGGCCGCGTACACGTTCATCTGGGCGATGGCTGGCGAGAACCAGGCGTTCGACGACATGGACGCCGCCCCCGTCACCGACCTGCGATGATCGCGGCGTCGATCCGCACGACGCGGTCCGCTGCTCACCTGTCGCGAAGTGCTGACGAAGCCGGCACATCGTGACAGGCGAGCATCCTGACTACGCTGGCGGGGTGCCCCGGACTCTGCTCACGATCGGCGAGACCATGGCGATGGTGACGCCCGTCGTCGCGACGCCCGTCGCCGACGCCGACGCGTTCCTGCTGGACGCCGGGGGAGCGGAGTCGAACGTCGCCTCGCACGTGGCCGCGCTCGGGCACCGCGCCGTGTGGTTCAGCCGACTGGGCGAGGACGCGCTCGGGCGCCGCATCGCGCGCCAGCTGACCGCGCGCGGCGTCGACGTCTCGCGCGTCGTGTTCGATGACGCGCACCCGACCGGCCTGTACGTGAAGGATCCGGGCAACGGCGTCCTCTACTACCGCCGGGGCTCGGCCGCCGCGCACCTGTCGGACGCCGACGCGGACGACGTGTCGTTCGACGCCGTCGACCTGCTGCACGTCTCGGGCATCACGGCCGCGATCTCGGCATCCGCCGCGTCGTTCCTCTCGCGCGTGATCGCCCGCGCCCGGGAGCACGACGTGCGGGTCTCGTTCGACGTCAACCACCGCGCGCCGCTGTGGGACGCCGCGACCGCGGCGCCCGCGCTGCTCGAGCTCGCGCGCGGTGCCGACATCGTGCTCGTCGGCCGCGACGAGGCCGAGACGCTCTGGGGCACCCCGACCGCGACAGACGTCCGCGCCCTCCTGCCGGACGTCGCCGAGCTCGTCGTCAAGGACGGCGACATCGGTGCGACCGCCTTCGTCGGCGATGACGTGGTGTTCGAGCCCGCGCTCGTCGTCGACGTGGTCGAGCCCGTCGGCGCCGGTGATGCGTTCGCCGGCGGCTACCTCGCCGGCAGCCTCTCGGGCGACAGCGTGTCCGACCGCCTGCGGGCGGGGCATGCGCGCGCCGCCCGCACCCTGCAGACCACCACCGACTCGATCGACGAGCCCGCCGGCACTCCCACCTGACAGGTTCGGGGCGACGTACGCTTCGAACGCGCGCGGCGCGCCCGAACCCGAGAAGATGACCGAACCCGACGCACGAAGGACCTCCGCATGACCTCCCACACTCCCGAGACGGCTGGAACGGATGCTGCGGCCCAGGCCGCCTGGTTCGACGACGCGTTCGCCGGCGCGCCGCTCATGGCGATCCTCCGCGGCATGGGAGTCGAGCGCTCGGTGCGCCTCTCCGAGACGGCGTGGGACCTCGGAATCGACTCCGTCGAGGTGCCGCTGCAGACCGACGAGGACGAGCGGGCTCTGCGTGCTGTCGTCGAGGCCGCGAACGCCCGCGGCAAGAGCGTCGGCGCCGGCACCATCGTCACGCCCGACCAGGTGGCGCGCGCCGCGGACGCCGGTGCGGTGTATCTCGTGTCGCCGGGCCTCGATCCGGTCGTCGTGCGGGCGGCACAGGGCGCCGGCATCCCGATCCTCCCCGGTGTCGCCACTCCCAGCGAGGTGCAGCTCGCGGTCTCGCTCGGGCTGACGTGGCTGAAGGCGTTCCCCGCGACGTGGCTCGGCAGCGGCTGGTTCAAGCACATCCGCGGGCCGTTCCCGCAGGTGAAGTTCGTCGCCACCGGCGGACTGGACGCGTCGAACGTCGAGGAGTTCCTCGATGCCGGTGTGCGCGTCGCCGCCGTCGGCTCCGCCCTCGAGGACGCCTCGCAGCTCGAGCGCCTCGCCGCGGTGCTGCACGCCCGCACGGGCACGGCTCGATGACCTCCGCCGAAGACCGCTCACCTGTCGTTAACGGCCGTGCGGACGCGCAGAACGTGACAGGTGACCAGCGGTTCGCGATCGGCGAGACCGACTTCCTGCTCGACGGCGAGCCCTTCCGGGTGCTCGCCGGGGCGCTGCACTACTTCCGGGTCCACCCGGGGCAGTGGGCGGATCGCATCCGCAAGGCGAAGCTCATGGGTCTCAACACCATCGAGACCTACGTCGCGTGGAACGCCCACGAGCCGGTACGCGGAGAGTGGGACGCGACCGGCTGGAACGACCTCGGCGCGTTCCTCGACCTGGTCGCCGCACAGGGGATGCACGCGATCGTGCGGCCCGGGCCCTATATATGCGCCGAATGGCATAACGGCGGCTTGCCCGTGTGGCTGACCGCCCTCGAGGGCGTCGGCCTCCGCCGCTCGGAGCCGAAGTACCTCGCCGCGGTGACGGCGTACCTCGAGCGCGTCTACGAGATCGTCGCTCCGCGGCAGATCGATCGCGGGGGACCCGTCATCCTCGTGCAGATCGAGAACGAGTACGGCGCCTACCGCGATGACACCGCCTACCTCGAACACCTCGTGCAGGTGACGAAGGACGCCGGCGTCACGGTGCCGCTCACCACGATCGACCAGCCGACGGACCAGATGCTCCGCGACGGGAGCGTCGCGGGCGTGCACCTCACGGGTTCGTTCGGCTCGCGAGCCTCCGAGCGCCTCGAGACCCTGCGCCGCCACCAGCCGACCGGCCCGCTCATGTGCGCCGAGTTCTGGGACGGCTGGTTCGACTGGTGGGGCAACACGCACCACACGACGCCGGCCGCCGCATCAGCTGCGGAGCTCGACGCGCTGCTCGCCGCCGGGGCATCGGTGAACTTCTACATGTTCCACGGCGGCACGAACTTCGGCCTCACGAACGGCGCGAACGACAAGGGTCGCTACCTGCCGATCGTGACGTCGTACGACTACGACGCTCCGCTCGACGAGCGCGGCGATCCGACCGCGAAGTACTTCGCCTTCCGCGACGTCATCGCGAAGTACGCGCCTGTGCCCGACGAGGTGCCTGCGGCGAGTGGCCCCGCGCCCACGTTCTCCGTGGCCGTGGAGGAGGTCGAGGCGCGGGCGGCAGCGTCCGTTTCCCGTCACGATGTGCCGCCGACGTTCGAGGAACTCGGGCACCTCAGCGCCCTCGTCTCGTACGAGACCGACCTCGACGGCCGCGGGGGAGTGCTCCGCTTCGGCGAGGTGCGCGACCACGCGTGGGTGTCGGTCGACGGGGTGTCCGTCGGCACGCTGTCGCGCACGCGTCACGAGGACGCCCTCGTGGTGCCCGCCGGCCACCGAGTCCGCGTGCTCGTGGAGGAGCAGGGCCGCGTCAACTACGACGTGCGCCTCGGCGAGTCCAAAGGCCTGATCGGTCCGGTGACGCTCGCGGGTGAGCCCCTCACCGGGTGGACCGCGACGCCCATCGATGTCGCTGCCCTCGGTGCTTCGGCGGCGGATGCTGCGACCCCGGCATCCGCGGAGTCCGGCGTCGCCCCGTTCGTGCTGCGTGGTTCGTTCCCGCTCGATGAGCCGGCCGACCTCTTCCTCGACACGAAGGGCTGGGGCAAGGGCTTCGCGCTCGTGAACGGCTTCCTGCTCGGCCGCTACTGGTCGAGCGGACCGCAGCGCACGCTCTACGTGCCGGCCGCGGCGCTGAACACGGGCGAGAACGTGGTGGTGGTGGTCGAACTGGATCGCGTGACCGAGTCCGAGGTGCGCTTCGTCGCCGAGCCCGACCTCGGCCCGCTCGAGGAGTAGCCGGCGGCGGCGCGGCGGGTGAGCCGTGATCGGCGTCTGGCTGCCGGCGTCGTCGTTCCCGGGGCTCTGCGGCTGGGATACGACGTCGCCGTTGCTGGTTGACTGGGCGGATGCCCCATGCTGACGCCCGGGTCGCCGTGTGCGGACCCGCCTCGTGGAACCAGCTCATCCTCCTCGACCGGCTTCCCGAGCCGGTGCCGCATATGCAGTTCGCCCTCGGCGACCTGCACACGCTCGGCGGGACGTCGGCCGGCAAGGCTCTGCACCTCGCAGACAGGGGTGTCGAGGTGACGCTGCATGCCCTGCTCGGGACCGACGACGAGGGCAGCCGCGTGTCGGCGGCGCTGGACGCGGCGGGCGTGCGGGTCGAGGCCTACGCCTCGGATCGCACCGAGCGTCACGCGAACCTCATGACGGCGGCGGGGGAGCGCGTGAGCCTCTACCTCGCGACGCCGTCCGAGGCGTCTGCCGGCGCGATCGACCGCACCGAGGCCGCGCTCACCGTCGCGGACCTCGCGGTCGTCGATCTCAGCGAGGTCGGCATGGCGATCGTGCAGCGCCGGCTCGCCGGTGCGGCTGGCGCCCCGATCTGGACCGACCTGCACGACTACGACGGGTCGGCGGAGTTCCACGAGCCGTTCCTCCGCGCCGCCGATGTCGTCTTCATGAACGACGACGCGACCGACGATCCCTGGGCGCTCATGCAGAGCTGCCTCGACCGCGGCCCGCGCCTCGCCGTGTGCACCCTCGGCGCGCGTGGCGCCGTCGCGCTCGCCGCGTCGGGCGAGCGTGCGACGGTCGATGCGGTTCCCGTCGAGGTCGTCGACACGAACGGCGCCGGCGACGCCTTCTTCGCCGGGTTCCTCGCCGCCTCCCTCACCGGCGAAGAGCTGGACGGATGCCTCGCCGCCGGCGCCCGTCAGGCGGTCGTGGCGCTGTCGTCCGAGCACCTGCATCCGGCCATCGCCGGCCCCGGCAAGATCACCAGCGCGCTTCGGTGACCTTCGCCGGGCTTGCTGACGCGTCGTAGACCCGCACCCACGCGGGGCGGACCACGACGACCGCGAACTCGGCGTCGAGTGCGCGCGACCCGGGGAACTGCGCGTTGTAGGCACCGCCGTACTCCTCACGCAGCGTGCCGTGGACGATCGTCCCGAAGCCGTCGATCTGCACCGACACCGAGCCGTCCGTCCCGATGACGACGGCGATGCGGTGATCGTGGCGGAGATTCTCGGCCTTGCGTGAGCCGACGAGGGTGTCGAACACGAGCGTGCCGTCGTCGAGTGCGGCGATCCCGACGAGCGCGGCCTCGGGTGCTCCCGACGGTGTGACGGTCGCGACGACGCCCTGCGCTTCGGAGCGCACGAAGGCCACGAATGCCGGAACGTCACTGGGATCGAACGCCATCCGCTCACAGTACGGCAGAGACAGCCGCCGGGGCATCGACTCGCAAGACAGCGCATGCTGCGCCCCGACGCCGCTCGTCAGAAGCCGGTGTTCAGGGCGAGGATCGCACGCTTCTCCGCATCGGTGAGGTCGGAGAGTGCGAGCACTTCCTGCAGCACCGGAGACTTGAGCGCGAGGTATGTCTCGATGCGCATGGCCGGGTCGCGTGCGAGCTCGGTCTTCACTGCGCCGTACCGATCGCGAAGGTCGGTCCGTTCGCGGAGGACTGCACGTACCGCGAGGTGGTTGCGGAGGTGGAGCGTCCCCTCGACGCACACGTACACGTTCCGCCGGGGGTCGTCGTCGGGTGCGGCCATCGACTCCCGATCGGTGACGCCGAGGTCGCCGCGGTGGGTGTAACCGGTCGTGACCAGCGCCGCGATCGCTGGCGCCGCGTGCTCCCGGGTCACGACGACGTCGATGTCGATGACCGGCTTCGCCGCGAGCCCCGGGACCGACGTCGATCCGACGTGCTCGATCGCGAGCACCGGAACGCCCTCCAGCGCTCGCTGCAGCTCCGCCGCGACTCGTTCGAACTGCCGTGGCCACTCGTCCGAGTAGGGAACGACGACGATCGCCATCTCCCCAGCCTCCCACCTCGACCCTCGACCGCGCATGCGCCCTCGTGGCCCCTTCTCGTCGGTCGCCGCTCCGACCTCGGCCGGCGTGCGCTCCCGTACTTTGCGCGTCACGCCGCCTCGAACCGCCGTGGCGACTTCGATCTCAACTCGACGGGCTCGCCGATCTCGCCCGTGGTGGGGTCGGGCGGTGGATGAAGCCGATACGTGTCGGCGTCGGTGATCGGGTCACGGGTGCGCGTGATGCGCCATCGCTGGTTGTGAAGGCGCAGATGGCAACTGCGGCAGAGCGCGATACCGTCGTCGACATCAGTGCGGCCGTGATGCTCCCACCAGTGATCGATGTGGTGATATTCGCACTGCGAGATCGGAGCGCCGCAGGACGGCCACATGCAGCCGCCGTCGCGGGCGGCGATCGCGATGCGCTGCTTCCTCGTGAACAAGCGCAGCTCGCGGCCGATGTCCAGTGGGCGTCCGTCGGGTCCCCACATCACGGGGATCGCTGCGGAGTCGCACAGACGTGCCTCGACGACCCCGCCGGGGAGCGCTTGTCCGCCGTCTTCGATGTGTCCGACCCCGGTCACCCGCATCTCGCCGCGCTCATCCCTGCCGCCGACCGCGGACGCTTCGACGATGATGCGCACTCCCGGTTGCCGGTCGCCGAACGCCTGCTGAGGGTCGGCGTTCGCGCCCGTGCGCATCACGGCCATGATCGTGTCGTACTGCAGCTGCTCGTTCGTCCGTTCGTCCGCCTCGGCCGCGCGCGTCTTCTCCGCGGCGTCGGCGCCGACGAAGCGGGGGCCGCGACGGGGCCGCAGCGCCGCCTGCAGAAGCGCATCGACCCAGGCGCCGGCCTCATCGTCGAAGAGAACATGGGCGTGACGCTGGCCGTCCTGGTCGGTCCAGGTGCGGAACGACCGCGCCGCGAAGCGCTCTTCGAACCGAAGCGTGACCCCGACCGGATCGAGTCGGTCTCGTGCAATGCGCGCCTGGCTGCGCAGGTCTTCCACGGGCAGTGCGGCCGCTTCGTCCAGCAGCACCTGCACGGCGCGAGCCCACGCCTGCGGGAGGAAGTCCGGCGCAAGTTCGGGGTAGCGCTCCACGGGCGGTTCGCCGAGCCCGGTGCGAATCGCCTGGAACTGCGCCTGCGTCAGGCCTCCCGACGCGAGTGCACCCCGAAGCGCGCCGAGCCACGCCTCGGCGATCGGTGTCGGCGAAGCGCCCGCACCCTCCGCGTCTGCCACCGGCACTACCGCGGCGGGAGCGAGCTCCTTGCCGACGTCGACAGCTCGCGCGACGTCCGCGCCCGAGCCCCGTGATGTGCTGCACGAGCGCCGTGCCGGTGCGCAGGCCCTTCCGCTGGGCGAGCCCCTCGTATCCGAGCTCCCGAGACGAGCGGCGCGACACCTCGGCCGAGGCGCCGGCGACGATCAGCTCGAGCGCCTTCCGTGCCTCCGTCGTGTCGGCGAGCAGCGCCAGGAGTTCCTCGTCGGCGAGTCCTCCGACTTCGGCACCGCCGTCGCGGAGCAGTGAAGCGACCCGCGCCGCAGCATCCGTCAACCGCATCGCGGGGGAGGGAGCGGCCGAGAAGTTCATAGAACAAATATACGAGTCATGTCCGACATTGGCTCGGCGCGACCCAGATCGCGACCCGGGGAGCCGATCTCCGACTCCGTCAGCCCACGATCCGGCGGAACACCTCGTCCGCGCGCGCCCTCACCTCGTCGGGATCCTTGCCCGGCGCCGCCGATTCGAACGCCTCCGCGCGTTCCAGTTCCCGCGCGGCGAACCGCCTGAGCACGGCAGGCGGCTCGCCGGAACCCAGTTCGCGGGTCACCGACTTGAGGGCGATGAGGTCGGCGGCAGCATCCCGGATCTCCTTCGACGCGGTGGTCTCGGCGAGCAGTGTCGGCAGGTCCATCGGCGGCAGCGCGTCATCGGGGTGATCGGCGAGCCATCGCAGCGCGGCAGCCGGCCGGAGCACGTAGAAGAAGCGCTTCAGGGTCTGCGCACCGGCCTGCTGGCGCCGCGCGACATGCAGGTAGTGGCGGGCCATGGCGCCGCGCTCCACGACGGCGGCCGCGTACGCCAGCAGCTCGTCGCGGAACGCGGTGTCGCCGCCGTAGACGATGGGGGAGCGCAGCCACTCGATCGGCGTCGCGTTGCCGCGGGCCATCAGGGTCAGCGCCTTCGGCAGATCCCAGCCGTTGACGTCGAAGACCTCGTCGAGCGGCGTCTCGATGACGTCGCGCATCGGCCAGAGCGTGAGATAACGCTCACGCGGCCCCACGAACAGGAACCGGCAGTCGTAGTCGCTGTCGGGCGACGGGAACCCCCACGCCCGGCTGCCGCTCTCGATCGCCCACGGGATCCGCACCCCGTGCTCCGTCGCGACCGACTCGAGGCGCCGGTCGATCTCGGCGACGACCACGGCGTCGAGGCTGTCGGGGATCGCGCGCATCGCTCGACCCTACTCGCGCAGCACCTCGATCGTCACGGATGCCGCGCCCCGCAGCATCCGGGAATCCAGGCACCCGCCCGATCAAGGATGGGACGGATGCCGCCTACCGCAGCGCGGCTGCCGGCTCCGGTCGGTGCACGCCACGCGGTCGGTACCCGAGCGCGTCGGACACTCCGGCAAGGTCGGAGAGGTACCAGAGGATCGCGAGCCACATCTCGGTTCCCTGCAGTCCCGGTTCGGTCTCGGAGAGGCCGCGGGTCGCCGGGCTCGGTTCGCGGAACGAGAAGCCGGCCCCCGGCACCCAGGTCGGCAGGGCGTCCGACAGCAGTCGCGCGGCGAGCTCGCGCACCTCGTCGCCGCGGTATCCGCTCCCGCGCGCGAGCCACAGCGGGTGCGCGACGTCGAGCACGTTGCACGCGTTCCGTGCGCCCGGCGCGAACCAGCGCGGGTCGCGGGCGTGGCGCAGCACCGTGTCGATCACGCGCTCCGGGTGAGGGAGCGGGACCCCGAACTGCGCGAACGTGCCGCGCGATGCCCGATAGAAGCCGTTGACGACGGGGAGGAGGCCGCGGTCGGGTGTGGCCGCTCCCCACATGCCGGTGTGCGGGTCGGCGCCGAGGAGCAGCCAGCCGAAGAGCGCCTCCTCCACACCCGCTGGAATCGGATGCCCCGCCCGCTTCGTCCACAGGATCGCCGTGCCGAAGCCGTCGATGTGGTGTCCGGCGCCCCACGCGTCGGTGGCCCACGGCAGACTCTCGCAGAACTCGACGACGCGTTCCGGCGTCGCCGCCGTCACCCACGTGAGAGGAGCGGGGAATGCCGACCCGAGCAGATCGAGCGCGTAGCCCGTGCTCAGCACGTGATACGCGACGTCCTCGTGCGAGAACCCGAGGCCCTCCCGCTGACGCCCGTCTGCATCGAGGGGAGCGACCGCGCCGGTCGCGGCATCCTGCCAGCCCTGCAGCCGGCGGATCTGCGCCTCGGCCGACGCCTGCGGCGGCGCGGTGCCGAGCAGCAGGTGGGCGATCTCGATCGCGTCGGCCTGCGCACGAACGGTGGGCGCGGTGCCGGGGCGGTCCGCGAAGAGCTCAAGGTCGTCGTTCCACGCGCGCTGCAGGACGACGGATGCCTCGTCCCTCGCCCGTGCGGCCAGCTCGGCGACCCGCTCGGCCAGGCCTACGGTGTCGTCGGGTGCGGCCGCGCTGGTGCCGATGAGCGGTGCGGGAGAAGGCACGGTGCCGGCGACGCTCGGGGCAGGAACGGGTCCGGTGGTGACGACGCTCGGCGCGGGAACGGGCACGGTGAGGGCCTCGAGGTCGCGGGCGGGTTCGGGGGCCGGCTCGGACGTGCGCGTGTGCTCCGCCGTCGGCTCGACCGTCGCTGTGGTGAGTGCGGCGAGCACAGCCGGCGGCGTCTCGACCGGCTCGTGCGGTTCGGGAAGCTCCGGGCGATCCTCCGTGCCGCGGGCGGCAGCATCCGCCGCCGCGTCGGGCGCGACTCCGGTGTCGTCGGGTTCCACTCGCCAGCGGATGAAGCGCGCGGGGTTGCCGCCGACGACGGCGCCGGCGGGCACGTCCTTGGTGACCACGGCGCTGGCGGCGAGCACCGAGTGCGATCCGACACGGACGCCGTCGAGGATCACGACGTGCGAGCCGATCCAGACGTCGTCGCCGATCTCGATGCCCTTGGAGGTGAGCGGCTGGCGGAAGACGGGCGTGCCCGATTCCATCGAGTGGTTGAATCCGAGGATCGAGGTGTGCGCGCCGATGCGCACACCGTCCCCCATCGTGACGCGGCCGCGGATGACGGTGTACGGGTTGATGCTGCAGTCGGCGCCCGCGCGGAGATCGCCGGTGAGGTAGGCGCCGGCCGCGACGTACGTGCGGTCGCCGAGCCGCAGCGAGTCGTTGTCGATCGAGGCGAGTTCGGAGAGGAAGCACTGCTCGCCGAGCTCGTGACCGGGGCGTCCGGCGACGACCGTCTGCTGGAGTGCCAGCTGCGCCTCGCGCTCGGACGGACTCGCCTCGCTCCAGAAGTCCCAGGGGGAGTACTCGTGCGCGGCGATTGCGGGGGACATGGAGGGGCTGACGGGAATCGAACCCGCGCTGTCTGCTTGGGAAGCAGAAGTTCTGCCATTGAACTACAGCCCCGGACGCCGGCATCCCGGCGTTCGCGCGCCTGTTACAGCGCCCGGCCAGCATAACAGCACGGTCCGGATAGGCTGGCTCCGTGCTGCTGAGTGACCGCGACATCCGGCTCGAGATCGACGCGGGGCGCATCGGGCTCGACCCGTGGGATCCCGTGATGGTGCAGCCCTCGAGCGTCGACGTGCGACTCGACCGGTACTTCCGGCTGTTCGACAACCACAAGTACCCGTTCATCGATCCCGCCGAGGACCAGCCCGAGCTCACGCGTCTCATCGAGGTCGACCCCGAAGAGCCGTTCATCCTGCACCCCGGGGAGTTCGCGCTCGGCTCGACGTTCGAGCAGATCTCGCTGCCCGACGACATCGCGGCCCGGCTCGAGGGCAAGTCCTCGCTCGGCCGTCTGGGCCTCCTGACTCACTCGACCGCCGGGTTCATCGACCCCGGCTTCTCGGGCCATGTCACGCTCGAGCTCTCGAACGTCGCGACGCTTCCCATCAAGCTGTGGCCGGGCATGAAGATCGGGCAGGTCTGCTACTTCCGCCTCACCTCGCCCGCCGAGAGCCCCTACGGCTCCGGTCCGTACGGCAACAGGTATCAGGGGCAGCGGGGGCCCACAGCATCCCGCTCGTTCCAGAACTTCCACCGCAGCGACGTGGGCGCGACGGATGCCGGGAGCCGCGGCGCCTGACACCGCTCAGGGTGTCGGCTCGACGATGATCGGCTCCCGCGCGTAGACGTGCACCTGCTCGCCGTCGAGCACGAACTGGAGCGCGGTTCCCACCGAGAAGCGGTCGCGCAGCTCTGACGGGGCCCGCGTGCCGACGACGAGCGCCGCCTCCGCGGGGAACGAGCCCGCGCCGCACGAGCCGCCCAGGTAGGAGGGGTTGTCGCCGACCCCGCTGAACACGATCAGGCAGGGCACCGGCGCCTGCGAGCCGTCGCCCGTCAGCTGGGGCTGTGACAGCACCGAGAGTCCGTAGAACGACTCGAAGGCCCGCGAGTCCTCGGTCGGGCCGCCCCATACGTCTCGGGGCCACTCCGCGTCGGGATCCACCTGCAGGACGCCGACCTTGCCGGCCTCCATGCTCTGCACCAGCAGCGTGAGCGCGGCGCCGACCATCATCGCCGCGATCAGGGAGGCGGCCCACAGAACGGGAAGCCGCCGCCACCACGGGCGGGCCGGCGCGGTGTCGGCGACCTCCGAGGTGTCGGGATCGACGGCGTCGTCGCCGGGGTCGTGCGCCGCGTCCGAAGCATCCGTCCGGCCGGCGCGTGCGCCCGCGGTGCGAGGGTCGTCGTTCGCGATCGCGGCGGAGTCGTCCGCCTCGCGGCCCGCGGGTCCGGTGTGGGGCGCCGCCGCAGCATCCGCTTCCTCCGACCGAGAGGGGACGACCGCCAGTTGGTCGGGATCCTCACCATCGACCTCGACGGTGGACCTGCGCGGGGATCCGCCGTTGGTCGGGATGCGCATCCGCGCGGCGCTCGCCGCCATGCTCGCGGCGCTCGCGGCCGCCGCCTGCTCCTCGAGCTCACTCAGCCTGGCGAGGGCGACCGGGTCGTCGAGGATGTCGGCGTTCCGCCCGTACGCGCGCTCGCGCAGCGCGGCGAGCTCGTCGCGCGGGGAGTCGGTCGGCGTTGACATCGTAGTCATCCTCGCTCACCGCGCCCCGCCCGCTAGCTTCCGACGACGAGGGAGAGCGACGTGTCTCCGCAGGCCAGCACCGTCGTGCCGTCGGGGAGGCGCACCGGCTCGGGTGACAGCGCCCGCACGGCGGCGGTGACGCCGTCGGCGCGCAGCATCGAGCCCGGCTCGCGCCGGGCGTCGGTCGACGTCACGACGCGGCCGGACGCGTTGACGAGGGTCGCGGGCGTCTCGCCCGCGCGCAGCACCGGCAGGAGCACGCGTTCGAGCCGGTCGACCAGGGCGTCCGCGCCGACCACGCCGATCATCGCGCCGTCGCGGACCACCGGTGTCGTGATGGTGACGGTGTAGTCGTCGGTGCAGACATAGTCGACGTAGGGGCCCGTGAGGTGGCGCGCGCCGGTCGTCGCGGGAATGCGCCACCACTCGAGTGCCGTGTAGTCGCGGAACTGCTCGTGCGTCGGATCGTCGATCGTGGCGAGGCGCCGCACGCCGTGCGTGGAGCCTGTCGTGGCGAGCCACCAGGCGAGGTGCCACTCGGCATCGGTCAGCGCGCCGGGCGCCGCCACGAACCCCGCGCCGGTCAGCAGCGTCTCGCCCGAGACCGCGGGCACCGCGAACGTCTCGACGAGCGGATCGACCGTCTCCGTCGTCAGGGCGCCCGAGGTGGCGAGCCGCTCCTCCAGGAGTGCGCGCCAGCCGTCGATCATGGCGAAGATGCCGTCGATGGTCGCGGCGACGCTGATCGCCACGTCGGCCGGAGACCTTGTCGCGATGGTGGTCATGGGAGGTCCTTCGGGTCGGATGCCGCGTCCTCGGTGCGCGCGTCGATGCGCGCTCGCTCGTCGATGAGCCATTCGAAGGCGTTGTTGATGTGTGCTGTCGTCTCCGCGCGTGCCGCATCGGGCGCGACGTCGCGGATCGCGTCGATCACCCGCGCGCGGGTGACGGCGCTGCGGTCACGGTACTCCTGGTCGCGCAGGCACATCCAGAGGAGGGAGCCCGCCTCACCCTGCAGGCGCATCTCCTCGCGCACGAGGCGCGGGGACTGGCTGACCGCCGCGACCTCCAGCTGGAACCGGCTCACCGCGCGCCGCGCGCCGCCGGCCGTTTCGAGATCGGCGCCCTCGGCGATGCGCACGAGGGTCTCGATGTCGTCGTCGCTCGCGCGGGTCGCGGCCGTCTCGGCAGAGATGCCGGCGATCGCCGAGGCGTGCAGCGCGAGGTCGCGCAGCTCGATCCGGCTGTGCTCACGCAGGCGACGTTCGAACAGGCGCGTCGCCGCGTCCCGGTCGAACGTGACGAAGCTGCCGCCGTCGCGCCCGCGGCGCGTCTTCACGAGCCCCTTGTCTCGCAGCACCTCCAGCGCCTCCCGGGCGGTGACGAGTGCGACGCCGAGACTGCGCGAGAGATCGGCCTCGCTCGGCAGCCGCTCCCCGTCGTGGAGGACGCCCGTGACGATGGCGTCGGCGAGCCTCTTCTCGACGAGCTCGGCTCTGCCGGTGCCGTCCAGCGGAGCGAAGACGACGGCACGGGCGGCGTCGACTCTTCCCGTCGCGTGCGGCATGGGACTCCCGGGTGGAACAGCGGAGGAGTGCGTCCTCCGCAGACTGTGACCCGACCGTAACACGCCCACCCTCTTTTGACATATGGATCCATATGATTTACTTCCATCGACATCGAAGGAGACGTCCATGACCGAGCTTCAGCCCGCCATCCGGCTGACCGGACTCACGAAGGAGTTCGGGGCCGTCACCGCCGTCGACCACGTCGACCTCGAGATCGCCGCCGGCGAGTTCTTCTCGATGCTCGGCCCCTCAGGCTCCGGCAAGACCACCGTGCTGCGGCTGATCGCCGGCTTCGAGCAGCCGACGGACGGCACCATCCAGCTGTTCGGGCAGGACGTCACGAAGAAGGCGCCCTTCGACCGCGACGTGAACACCGTCTTCCAGGACTACGCGCTGTTCCCGCACATGACGGTGCTCGACAACGTCGCGTACGGGCTCCGCGTGCGGGGGATGGGTCGCACGAAGCGCCGCGATCTCGCGATGGCGGCGCTCGCCGCGGTGCGGCTCGACCAGATGGGCTCGCGCAAGCCGTCGCAGCTCTCGGGCGGACAGCGCCAGCGCGTCGCGCTCGCTCGCGCCACGGTCGTGCAGCCCAAAGTGCTGCTGCTCGACGAGCCGCTCGGCGCGCTCGACCTGAAGCTGCGCGAGCAGATGCAGGTCGAGCTCAAGCAGATCCAGCGGGACCTCGGCATCACCTTCATCTTCGTGACCCACGACCAGGAGGAGGCGCTGACGCTCTCCGACCGTATCGCGGTGTTCCACGACGGCCGCATCGTGCAGCTCGGCACCCCCCAGGACCTCTACGAGCGTCCCGCCTCGCGCTTCGTCGCGGACTTCGTCGGCACCTCGAACCTCTTCGATCACGAACGGTCGGCCGCCCTCATCGGGCGCGAGGGCGAGCATTCCATCCGCCCTGAGAAGCTCACGCTGGCCTCGTCGGCCGCCTCGGCGCCCGGGCAGCACTCGGCCGAGGGGACCGTGGTCGAGTCGATCTACGTGGGAAGCGGCATCCGTCGCGTCATCGATCTGGATGCGGGGATGCGCGTGACCGTGCTCGAGCGCAACGATCGCGGCCGGCAGTCGGACGACGATCGCGGCGACCGCGTCCACGTCATGTGGCACGACGATGACGTCGTCTCGCTCATCCCGCCGGGCACCTGAGACCCGGCCCAGAGACCTGGGCGCCCGCGCCCCGGAGCACACAGCACCACAGCACCCGAGAGGAAACACCATGATGCGCACATCACGCGGAGCGCGGTTCGCCGCGACCGCCCTGGCGATCGGGTCGATCGCCGTCCTGGCCGGCTGCGGCACGACCAGCGGGGGCGGCGCCGCGCCGTCCGAAGAGGCCGACGAGCTCGGCGACTACGAGGGCCAGGTGTCGATCCTCGCGTGGCCCGGCTACGTCGAGGACGGCAGCAACGATCCCGAGGTCGACTGGGTCAGCGACTTCGAGGAGAAGACCGGCTGCGAGGTCACCTCGAAGACCTACGGCACGTCGGACGAGGCGGTCAATCTCATGAAGACCGGCGACTACGACGTGATCGCGGCCTCCGGGGACGCGACGCTGCGTCTCATCGCCGCGGGCGACGTCGCCCCGGTCAACACCGACCTCATCCCGAGCTACGCGGGCATCTACGACTTCCTCAAGGAGAAGGAGTGGAATTCGGTCGACGGCCAGTCGTACGGGGTCCCGCACGGCTACGGCGCCAACTTGCTCCTGTACAACACGGATGTCGTCACCCCCGCCCCGACATCGTGGGACGTCGTGTTCGACGGCGCGAGCGCGTACTCGGGCAAGATCACGGCCTACGACTCGCCGATCTACATCGCGGATGCCGCCGTCTACCTGATGACCCACCAGCCCGATCTCGGCATCGAGAACCCCTACGCGCTCGACGAGACGCAGTTCGAGGCAGCCGTCGCCCTGCTGAAGGAGCAGCGCGCGCACATCGGGGAGTACTGGTCGGACTACCTGAAGGAGATCCAGGCGTTCGAGACCGGCGACTCGGTCGCGGGCACGACATGGCAGGTGATCCAGAACGTGCTCGCCGGCGGCGACGCGACCACCGAGGTCGTGCTGCCGGAGGAGGGGGCGACCGGCTGGTCCGACACCTGGATGATCGCGTCCGAGGCGGAGAACCCGAACTGCGCGTACGCGTGGCTGGACTGGATCGCGAGCCCCGAGACCAACGCCGAGGCGACGGCCTACTTCGGCGAGGCTCCGTCGAGCCAGGAGGCGTGCGACTACCGCGACGACTGCGAGGCGTACCACGCGGGCGACGAGGAGTACGCCTCGCAGATCTGGTACTGGACCACGCCCATCGCGGACTGCGTAGACGGACGCACCGATGTCGAATGCGTCGACTACGCCCGCTGGACGCAGGCCTGGTCCGAGATCAAGGGCTGACGACCATCGCAACGGCCGGAGGCGGCGCCGCCCACCCGCGGCGTCGCCCCCTGCCGGAATCCCACCGGAGAGACGGATGACCGACACCCTCACGCACGAGCCCGCGGGGCCGACCGGACCCGCGGGGCCCGCGGCACGCGCCGTCCCTGTGCCGCGGCCCACCCCGGCCCGCCGTGCTTCGGCGTGGCTGAGCGCGCACCCGCGCTTCCGCCTGGCGTTCCTGCTGACCGCGCCGCTGTTCTGGCTCGGGGTCGTCTACATCGTGGCGCTCGTGCTGCTGCTGGTGACGGCGTTCTGGACCGTCGACAGCTTCACCGGCGAGATCGTCACCGAGTGGACTCTGGACAACATCGTGACGGTGCTGACGGGATCGCTGTACCAGACGGTGACCCTCCGCACCGTGGGCGTCGCCCTCCTCGTCACCGTCATCGACGTGGCCATCGCCCTCCCGATCGCGTTCTACATGGCGAAGGTCGCCTCGCCGCGCGCGCAGCGGTTCCTCGTCATCGCCGTCCTCATGCCGCTGTGGGCGAGCTACCTCGTCAAGGCGTACGCGTGGCGCTCCGTGCTGTCACAGGAGGGGATCCTCGAGTGGATCCTGGCTCCGTTCGGCCTGCACACGCCGGGCTACGGGCTGACCGCGACCATCATCACGCTGTCGTACCTCTGGCTGCCGTACGTCATCCTCCCCATCTACGCAGGACTCGAGCGCGTGCCGGACTCGCTGCTCGAGGCGTCGGCCGACCTCGGCGGCCGCACGTGGCGCACTCTCGGATCCGTCGTGCTCCCGCTGGCGTTCCCGGCGATCATCGCGGGCACGATCTTCGCGTTCTCGCTGTCGCTCGGCGACTACATCACCGTGAACATCGTCGGCGGTGCCAACCAGATGCTCGGCAACCTGGTCTACACGAACGTCGGCGCGGCGAACAACCTCCCGCTCGCGGCGGCGATCGCGCTGATCCCGATCGTGATCATCTTCGGCTACCTCGCCCTCGTGCGCCGCACGGGTGCCCTGAACAACCTCTAGGACCCGGCGATGCGACTCTCGCGACTCTCCCGCACGGTGCTTGGTGTCGTCACCGCCCTCATCCTGCTCGTCGTGTATCTGCCGCTCTTCGTCGTGCTCGTGAACTCGTTCTCGACGTCGACGTCGCTCACCTGGCCGCCGCCGGGGTTCACGCTGGAGTGGTGGGGCAAGGCGTTCCAGAGCACCGGGGCGATCGAGGCGGTGGGCACCAGTGTCGTGATCGCACTGGTCGCGACGGCGATCTCCCTCGTGCTCGGCACGCTCATCTCGCTGGCCCTGCAGCGGTTCGAGTTCTTCGGCCGCGACGCGATCTCGCTGCTGATCATCCTGCCGATCGCTCTGCCCGGCATCATCACGGGCATCGCGCTGAACAACTTCTTCCGCACCATCATGGGCGTGCCGCTGTCGATCTGGACCGTCGTGATCGCCCATGCGACCTTCTGCATCGTGACCGTCTTCAACAACGTGATCGCGCGCCTCAGGCGCACCGGCACGAACCTCGAGGAGGCGTCCGCCGACCTCGGCGCCGGCATCTGGACCACGTTCCGCCTCGTGACGTTCCCGCAGCTGCGCTCGGCGCTCCTCGCCGGGGCGCTGCTCGCGTTCGCGCTGAGCTTCGACGAGATCATCGTCACGACGTTCACCGCGGGCTCGGGGGTGACGACGCTCCCGATCTACATCCTCAACAACATGTTCCGCCCGAACCAGGCGCCGGTCGTCTCGGTCATCGCCGTGGTGCTGGTGATCGTGTCGATCGTTCCGATCTACCTCGCGCAGCGGCTGTCGGGCTCGGAGCAGACCCGGCGCTGACAGGGGGCGAGGACGTGCGGCGGGCGATCCCCAGATCGCCCGCCGCAGGGGTGGGACGTCGTCCCCACGCTTCGCCCACCCGCGACGCGGACCGGTCCCCACACCGTGATCCCGCGCCGACGCTTACTGCAATCTGCAGTATAGGGTCGTTCCAGCGTCCGCGGGATACCCTTTACGTTCCGCGACGGCGACCCGGATGCCGGCGGGGAAGGAGCTGTGCGGTGCCCGAACGCGAACCCACGGTCACGGGGTATCTCACGCTGGGCCTGCTCGCCGGACGCGACTGGTCGGCGTACCAGCTCGCCGAGCAGCTGGGGCGCGGCGTCTCGGAGCTCTGGCCGTCGGCCGACCGCGGCCGGTATGCGGTGCTGAACCGGCTCCACGAGGCCGGATTCGTCGAGACCCGGCAGGAGCACACCGGCAGGCGCGCCCGCACCATCTACTCGATCACCCCCGCCGGCCGTGAGGCGCTGGCCGCATGGCTGAGCACCCCGGTGCGCCCGCCGACCGTCGAGTTCGAGGGCATGGTGCGGGTGCTGCTGTCGGACCAGGGCTCGCTCGACGACCTCCGGGCGACCCTCGCGCGCACCCGGGAGCAGGCGCTCGCGCACCGCGAGATGTTCGCGCGCTACGCGGCGTTCATCAGCGCGACCGGAGGCACCTTCCCGGAGCGCAAGCACCTGTTCGCCCTCGCCAACACGTTCATGATCGGCCATTACGAGCACATCGTCTCGTGGACCGAGTGGGCCGAGCAGCAGATCGCGGACTGGCCCGACACCGTGTCGCCCGCGCTCACCAACGGCGAGCAGGTGCACGACATGCTGGCGCCTGGCCGGCAGGCGCTGGCGGCCGATCAGCCGGGCGACCAGTGACTCGCTACGGCCGCTCGGCGTAGACGACCACGCGGTCGTCGTCGAGCACGAACTGCAGGAGCGTGCCCGCGGGCGCCGACATCGTCGATCGCGGCGTCGTGAACCGGAACGTCCGGGTGCCCTATCGATGTACATCGTGCGGCATCGCGCAGGGCGCGCGCCGCCACGGTGCCGCGAACTCAGTGGGCGGTGCTGACCCCGATCAGATCATGCACCATCACCGCGGCGGCGCGTGCACCCTGACCTGCGGCGACGATGAGCTGCTGCGGACCCGGGGATGCAGCATCCCCCGCGGCATACAGGCCCGGCACCGACGTGCGCCCCGAGCGATCGGTCACCAGGTTGCCGAACCCGTCGCGTTCGAGGTCGATGCCGCCGACGAAGTCGAGCGCCGGGTGCCACTGCGGCCGCACGAACCCGCCGTCGATCCCGACGCGCGCGCCGTCGACGAGGCGGACGGCGGTCACCGTGCCGCGGTCGCCCTCGAGGTCGTCGATGACGCGTCGTTCGACGATGATCCCGGATGCTGCGAGCTCGGCCTCTTCGACCGTGTCGACCGCATCCGATCCGTTGGTGAAGACGGTGAGCCTGTCGGTCCACCGGGCGATGAGCCGGGCGCGCGCGGCGAGGTCGCGGGTCTCGCCGATGAGGGCGAGCGGCCGGTCCTGCAGCTCCCACGCGTCGCACGCGGCGCAGCTGAACACGGTCATGCCGTAGAACGCGCGGAGGCTCGGGATGGCGGGGAGCGTCTCGCGCAATCCTGTCGCGACGAGCACCGAGCGTGCGGCGACGGCAGGCGGGATGCCGTTGCCGCGACCCTGCAGCGCCGCGATGAAGCGCAGCCCGTCGCCTCCGGGCTGCTCGAGCAGCCCCGACACCACGGCGCGGTCGAGCACGCGCACATTGGGGTAGGCGGCGAGCTCTGCGCGCGCGAGCTTGCGCAGCTCGAGCGGAGGGACGCCGTCGCGCGTGAGGAAGCCGTGCGAGCGCAGGGTCGCCGCGTTGCGCGGGCGACCGGCGTCGACCAGCACGACCGACGCGCGGGCGCGGCCGAGGTTCAGGGCGGCCGACAGCCCGGCCGGGCCGCCGCCGACGATGACGACGTCGACCTCGGTCGAGGGCGTCCCTGTTCCCCTGTCACGATCTGCCGCAGCCGGCGACACTTCGCGACGGGGGAGCGGGTTCTTGTCAGTCATGGCCGTCTCCTTGGGGAGGAAGCGCCGCGATGACCGGGTGGTCCTTCGCGATGACGCCGGTCTTGGCCGCACCGCCGGGCGACCCGATGTCGTCGAAGAACTCGACGTTCGCGGTGTAGTAGTCCTGCCATTCCTCGGGCAGGTCGTCCTCGTAGTAGATCGCCTCGACCGGGCACACCGGCTCGCAGGCGCCGCAGTCGACGCACTCGTCGGGGTGGATGTACAGCGACCGCTCACCCTCGTAGATGCAGTCGACCGGGCACTCGTCGATGCAGGCGCGATCCTTCACATCGACGCACGGCAGCGCGATCACATACGTCACCGGACGAGCGCTCCCCGCGAGATCGCGACCTGCTCGTCGCGGGGCACGACCTTGACGCGCTCGCGCGCGTGGACGTGGTTCGCACCCAGGTCGCGCTCGTGCGCGTCGAGGGCGAGCCAGCCGTCCCACGTCGTGTACGCGACCTCGCGCTCGTCGAGCACGTCGAGCACATCGCCCTCGACCGTGGGTGCCGACAGAGCGCCCGACTCGACGTCCGACACGAGGTGCGCGATGGTCTCCATCGCATCCGACTTCGTGTGGCCGATGAGGCCGACCGGCCCGCGCTTGATCCAGCCCGTGGCGTAGAGCCCGGCGATCGCGGGAGCCTCCACGTCGCCGGTGGTCGCGGCATCCTTCACCCGTCCCTCGACGTTCGAGACGACGCCGGCCTTCACGTCGAACGGCGCGTCGATGACGGGCGTTCCGTAGTAGCCGACGGCGCGGTAGACCTGCTGCACCGCGATCTCGCGGAACTCACCGGTGCCCTGTACAAGGCCGCTGTCGCCGACCGGCTCGGTGCGCTCGAACCGGAGGCCCTCCACGCGCTCGGAGCCGAGCACCTCGACGGGCGAGTGGTAGAAGTGCAGGTGCAGGCGGCGGCTCGCGCCGGTCGACTCGCGCGTGCGCCAGCTCTGGAGGATGCGCAGCATGACCTTCAGCTGGTTGTTCGCCGGCGTGATGCCCTCGAGGTAGGCGAAGTCCTCGTCGTGGACCACGATATCGACGTTCGGCACCTCGCCGAGCTCGCGCAGCTCGATGGGCGTGAACTTGATGTCGGCGGGGCCGCGGCGGCCGAAGACGTGCACGTCGGTGACGGCCGACGCCTCGAGACCCGCGAGCACGTTGTCGGCGATCTCGGTGGAGCGGAGGTCCACGGCGTGCTTCGCGAGCACGCGGGCGACGTCGAGGGCGACGTTGCCGTTGCCGATGACGGCGACCTCGCGCTGGTCGAGCGTCCACTCGGTCGGGACGTCCGGGTGACCGTCGAACCACGCCACGAAGTCGGCGGCGCCGTACGAGCCCTCCAGGTCGATGCCGGGGATGTCGAGCGCGGCGTCGCGGATCGCGCCCGTCGCGAGGATCACGGCGTCGTACCGCTCCTGCAGCTCGTCGATCGAGATGTCGCGGCCGACCTCGACGTTGCCGATGAAGCGGGTGGTGCCGGCATCCAGCATCTCGTGCAGCGAGTTGACGATGCCCTTGATGCGCGGGTGGTCAGGGGCGACGCCGTAGCGGATCAGGCCGTACGGTGCGGGGAGCGACTCGAACAGGTCGATGGCGACGGTTCCGCCCGCCTCGACGACCGAGTTGGTGAGGATGTTGCCCGCGTAGATGCCGGCGGGACCGGCGCCGACGATCGCGACGCGGAGGTTCTGGAGGCTCGAAGAAGTCACTGGGTTTCTTTCGGGTCAGGCGGAGGTTCGCGGGCGGTGCCGGGTCAGGCGCGCCGGCTGCGCTCGGGAGCAGCGAGGGGGTCGTAGTGGGAGAGGTCGAGGGTCGCGAGTTCGGCGGGCGCGTACGGACTGAGCCGGACGACGTCGCCGACGACCACGACGGCGGGAGAACGGATGCCTCGTTCCGCGGCCTGGTGCGCGATGGTCGAGAGCGTGCCGACCGTCACCCGCTGGCGGGGGCCGTACCCGTCCTCCACGACGGCGACCGGGCAGTCCGCGCCGCGCGCGCCGCGGGACAGCGTGATCGCGGAGTTCGCAAGGGTGCCGATGCCCATGAGCAGCACCACGGTATGGTCGCGGCCGCCGCCGAGGGCTTCGATCTGGTCGTGGGCGGTGGCGACGGTGAAGGCGGTCGCGACTCCGCGATGCGTCAGCGGGATGCCGGCGATCGCGGGCACCGAGATGGCGCTGGTGATGCCGGGCACCACCTCGACGGTCACGCCGGCCTCCTGGCAGGCCTGCAGCTCCTCGCCGCCGCGGCCGAAGACGTACGGATCCCCGCCCTTGAGCCGGACGACCGTCTTGCCCTCCTGGGCGAGGTGGACGAGGAGCGCGTTGATGGCGTCCTGCGGCACGGCGTGATGACCGGGGCGCTTGCCCACGTCGACGACCTCGGCGCGGAGGTCCACGCCGTCGGCCGCGAGCCCGTCGAGCACGGCGCGCGCGCCGAGCCGGTCGGCCACGATCGCGTCGGCCGCCTCGAGGGCGCGCAGCCCCTTCACCGTGAGCAGGCCCGCGTCGCCGGGACCCGCGCCGACGAGCCACACCTTGCCGGTCACTTGGCACCCCCGGTGATCAGCAGGCCCCGGCGCTTCAGCATCCGTCGCTCCAGCGGTCCGAAGAAGACGAGCTCGATGAGGATGCCGATCGCGAGGATCAGGATGATGGTGGCGAGGACGCCTGCCATGTCGGCGAGCTCCCGCGACTGGTCGAGCATCGAGCCCAGGCCGAAGCCGATCGAGCCGCCCGTCGCGATGATCTCGGCGGCCATGAGGGAGCGCCACGAGAACGCCCAGCCCTGCTTGAGCCCGGCGAGGTAGCCGGGGAGCGCGGCCGGCAGGATGACCGCCGTGGCGAGCTGCCAGCGCGAGGCGCCGAGCACCGTGCCGACGCGGCGGAGCTGCGGCGGCACCTGGTCGATGCCGGCGATGAGGCCGTTGACGATCGACGGGATGGCCCCCATGAGGATCACGAAGTAGACGGTGGCGTCGGAAAGGCCGAACCAGATGATGGCGGCGGGCACCCACGCCACCGACGGCAGCACCTGGAGCCCGGAGATGATCGGGCCGACGGCGCGGCGGATCGGACGCACCTCGGCGAGCAGCAGCCCGATGGGCGTGCCGACGACGATCGCGATGAGGAAGCCGACGACGCCGCGTTCGAGGCTCGTCGCGACGGCCTCCTGGAGGCGCCCGGTGTCCCACGCCAGGCCGAGCGCGTTCCACACGTCGGCGGGGCTCGGCACCTTGTCGGGCCGCGGCTCGGCGATCACGACGTACAGCTGCCACGCGACGATCAGGAGGATCACGAACACGACCGGCGGCACGACGCTCTGCGCGAAGCGGCGCCAGCGGCTCGGGCCGCGCTCGGCGTCGGTCTGCAGGCGGTCGAGACCGGCTTCGAGCGAGCGCAGGTCGTCCGAATGGGCGGATGCTGCAGCATCCGTCTTCGACACGGTCAGGGTGTCATGCGGCATTGCGGCGGATCTCCTTCCGCAGCTGCTCGGTGATCTCCACCGAGAGGGCGGCGACCTCGGGCGACTCGATGCGCCGGCCGGTGGTCTTCGTGATCTGCCACTGCTGCACGACGCGGCCGGGGCGGCTGCCCAGCAGCACGACGCGCTGGCCGAGGCGCGCGGCCTCCCGCACGTTGTGCGTGACGAACACGATGGTGCGGCCGGTCGCACGCCAGACGCGCTCGAGCTCCTCGTGGAGGAGGTCGCGCGTGATCGCGTCGAGCGCGGCGAACGGCTCGTCCATCAGCAGAACGGGCCGGTCCTGTGCGAGGGCGCGCGCGAGCGCGACGCGCTGGCGCATCCCGCCCGAGAGCTCGTGCGGACGCTTCTCCGCAGCATCCGCAAGGTTCACGGTGTCGAGGAGGGCGAGCGCCTTCTCGCGGCGCTCGCCACGGGCGACGCCGCGCAGGCGCAGCGCGAGCTCGACGTTCTTGCGGGCGGTGAGCCACGGCATGAGCGCCGACTCCTGGAACATGACGGCCGAGCCCTGGGACGGCGTCTCGATGCGGCCCGCGCTGGGCTTCTCGAGACCCGCGACGAGGTTCAGGAGCGTCGACTTGCCGCATCCCGACGCGCCCAGGAGGCACACGAACTCGCCCGGGGCGATGTCGAGCGACACGTCCTCGAGGACGACGGGGCCGGAGCCGAAGCGCTTGGAGACGCCGTCGATCCGCACCGCGGGTGCGGGGGCGGGCGCCGGCACCGGCACCGGCGTGACGCTGTCGAAGCTCGGGGCCAGCGGCTTGGTCGTGCCCGGTGCGGACGCGACCGCCCCCGCGGCCGCCGGCGCGTGAGCTGCCTTCGAGCCCGGCGCGGACCCGGAGGCGGAAGCGGGAGCGGTGCTCATGTTCAGTCCTCGCCGAGCCCTGCTGCCGAGACGGTGTCGGCGCCGTCGGCCTCGAGCTGTTCGTTGAGCAGGCGCAGGTCGAAGAGGCCCTCGATCGAGCCCTCCTTCTGGGTGCCCGCCTCGATGCCGTTCTCGACGAGCGTCTGGAACG